>PKCN01000353.1 GCA_002862205.1 Planctomycetaceae bacterium
CCCATCTCCTTGGCCAAGTCGTACCAGTTGAAACTGACGGGATGCCCCATGAACCCACCCTGTTCCAAAACTTTCAAACTGCAGGAACCATTCCACGGCCCCTGACTCTCTGCATAAAACATTACGCCATGTTCGTTCGGGCCAATTCCACAGGGACTTCGAATCCCGCTGCAAACCGGCAATGTTTTTCCATCGGGCGTTACCTTCAAGCACCAGCCTCGAAAGGGCACGTCTGAGTGATAAGACTTGGAAAGGCACAGCGCAACCCAAATATTCCCTTCAGAATCAGGCTTCGAACCGAAAGCGAATTCGTGGTAGTTA
This sequence comes from Planctomycetaceae bacterium, assembly GCA_002862205.1. Classification (GTDB taxonomy): domain Bacteria; phylum Planctomycetota; class Planctomycetia; order Pirellulales; family Pirellulaceae; genus Rubripirellula. The sequence goes on from PKCN01000353.1 coordinate 322, forward strand.
CGAAATCCCCAGGTGTCACTGAGAGTACGGAAATGATCAGCTCGACCATCCGCATCCTCATCAGTGATTCGGGTAACCTCGGTTTGCTGGGTAATCACAAAGGCGTTGTCACGATACGCCATCCCCATGACCTCATCCAAGCCATGTGCAAAACGCTTGTAGGTGGGTCGAGGGTTTTTATCGAAGGCCCCTTTGACGAGGAATATATCGCCACGTCGCGTACCGATGGCCAACTGATTGTCCGGCATCACTTCAAAGCACCCTGCTTCGATTGCCACCCCCGCTGGCATTGGAATTTCAACAATCCTGTAGTACTTCGACTCCTCCTCGGCTGTATCCCAATATTCACCCAATGTCTCTCCCCACGCCGAACCAGCGAACAGGGCCAAAAGGCCTGAGGAAAAAATGGGCACGAGAGCAAGCAGATTTGCAATACGTATGAACATCGATAGTTTCCTACCAGGTGTATTTAAGAGTGAGTTGTGATTTCCCGCTTTTCAAATCCAGCGGAATGTGCAAATGACTGCCAGTAGCATCGGTCACAATCTTGGCCGCATGATCTGGATCAACTTCAATCAACAAAGCATTCCCCAATCGAAATTGATAATCCGATTCTTTTTGAATCGTTCCCCTGGTCCGCAGACGGAATGCGAGATCATTCCGTGGCTGTTCAGTCTGAAACACGATTTTTCGTTCCAGCTGCGACAAGTCCGGGTTTTCACTTTCCCCGCCGCTGGAGAAATCTTCCACACCAACATCGTCCAATTGGTACGTGAAGGTTGGACGATCCATGTCATCCAAAAAGTAACCGGTAAAACGATGCCTGGGGGGGCGTCCGTCATCCACGACCCAAGGAGATTGGCTACTGTCCAGTTCAGGACCTGCTTCGAAACGGATCAACTGGGCACCAAGCGGGCGAACAGTTCCATGCCCCTGGCTCCGCCAGACTCCCGCAGGATCCGCAAACTTTCCTTTCCAGATCATGGCGAGCCTCAACTGCTCTGCATCAAATGCAAGGTTGACGCCTGCTGGGTAGCCGACCCCGATGCCCCGTTTCCCAATCCCTTGATAGCTGCGTCTCAACATTGCCGCACGGTCATCACCGGCAAGCAGTTCAATCGGTTCACGCCGCAAGCCACGCGGCACCCTTGCCTGCCTGCCGTCTTGCAGATACTCCCACACCGCTCCGATCTGCTGGTTCGTATCTCCATCAAGAATTTCTTTGCGAATCGCTTTGCCACCGGGCCAGAACGATGGCATCACCGTGTTGGGGCTGATCGCTTGAGGAGACTTCATGTACTGAAAAAACCAATCTTTGTGCAAACGCTCAGCCATTTCGGTTAGATCAACACCCGGCATGGTCAAGGCAGGCTTCTGCTGGAACGTGTGACACGCGATACAGTTCAAGCCTCCACTGCCCACAAGTTCGGTACCAACCTTCCGAATTTCTTTGGGGTCATCAAACTCGTGCATTGCCACCTGAGGCAACTCGTCAACCTGCTGAAAAAGATCGACTAAATGTGAAACATGATCTGCTCCATATTGCGGCATTCGAGTTTCGACATAGGGCCTGATGGCCCGCCCACTGACAAGGACTTGCCGCATCCACTTCGGTTTTAGCTTTGCACCGACCCCCGTCAGCGGAGGAGGCATCCGTCCTTGTGGCCCAAGATTTTCGTTGGTGGTCAGAAAATACGGATCGCGGTCACCACTGACCCCTCCGATTCCATCACGCTCATGGCAAGCGTAACACCGCAAAGTTTGAAGTGTCACACTGATCTGCTGCGACGTTGTCAGTTCATCGCCTGACTGTTTGATTGCGGCCTCCATTGCCTGCTGCTGGTCATCTGACAATACATATTCCGGCAACTTGGCAACACTCCCCGACAGGCAACCTTTGCCCGGTCTCAACGAACTCATGGCGGTAGCAGCGGGCAATCTTTCTGCACCATCTAATTCGTGACACTGGCTGCATCCAAGATCGCGAAAACGTGTTCTTCCCACATCAACCAACGAGGGATCGAACTCAAAATCCGAATCATCCCGTTCCAGATTTTCCCGCACTGGAATACTCAACAAATAGGAAGCGATCTCCCGAGCTTCCCAGTGATCCAACTTCATATTTGGCATGCGCCCCGCCGGCCTGACGGCGTGTGGGTTTTCGAGGAAACCGGTGAGGCCAACAAGACTATATTTTTCTGCAGGTTTCCCCAAAGACACGGAACCTGCCGGCAATTCTTCACTGCCATCCTGTTTGAGCGGCGAGTGGCACGCAACACAGCCCACCGAGTGGAACAGTTTTTGTCCACGTTTCAACGCGTCACCATCCAACGCATCCCTCTGAAACTTCTCACTACTTAACGACGCCAGGTAGTGTGTGATTGCAACGGCGGCCTTCTGCCGCTCCGCAGGAGCAAGTCGGCCCAACAAGTGTGGCATATTTGTGCCTGGCTTCGTTTCATGCGGATCAAGGATAAATTTTGTGATGTAGCGAGGATCAACTCTGGAGGCCACTGAGGAAAGATCCGGGGCAGGCTTAGAGACAAGAGCAAGTGAGTCTGACGCATGGCAATTCGTACAATGGAATTGCTGCATCAACGCAACACCCTGAACCCGAGCATCAAGCCCACTCTCCTGCTGATGTCCTGCCACCTCAGTGCCAGATGTTCCACTGACTGCGATGTCCATCAGATACTTGACAAGGTCCAAAAACTCTTGACGACTTTTCAATTGATCGGCCAAGCCCTCAGGCATGGACGACTTGGCATCCATTTTCAATTCCTCAACGCGATCGCGCGGGAAAACGACTAACCGCTGCTCAGGGGAAGTATCACGTAACACGTACTGCGTTGGCGACTCATCCACGATGCGTCCCTTAAAAACGCGTCCGTCAACATCAAGAATACTGACAGTTTCGTAACCTTTCTTGATCACCTTGGAAGGCAGCAGAATTGATTCCACAAAGTGGGCATCGGGCACCTCGGTCCCAACTCGCGTCAAGTCAGGACCCAACAAATTGGTTGCTCCCTGCGCATGGCAGCCAACACAATTGAACTTCTTTTGCGAAAACAGAATCGCACCCTGAACCGAGTTACCTTTCTCTCTGGCATCCTTCGCCAACGCAGTCGCCAGTTCACGCTTGAGCTTTATGGTCAGCGTTTCCGGCAATTGCAAGTCATTCTGTGCAGTAAGAATCGTTTGCCAGCACATTCCGGTCAATGTGGCGGCAACTATCAAAACGTTTCGAAACACGCGTGTTCTCTCCGTAATCAAATAAGAACTTCTCAGCTCAACGCCCTTCGGCCTAATCAACCAAAGAGCTGTCAGCACAGTTCACCAGACATGCTGACGATTCGATAGCTCTCTGAGGGCTACTTCGCCTTTTTGCCGACAAACCCGATCTCAGCCGCCGAGCCCCACTTACTTCCATTCACCTCTTTCATCGATCGTACACGTACATAACGGCCTCTGACCGGATTTGGGCAGTCGGCAGCCTGCGACTTTTTGGTCTTCTTGAATTCGACAATCACGGTTGGATCACCAAAGTCCTCTGGCGAATCACTGACGGTGAAGTCTGCTTTCCCAAAAGCCCCGTTCCAGCCGCTATCCTGGCGAGCCAGATAACGAAAGCCGCTGACGTCATAGGTTCCCCCAAGATCAAGCACCAACTCGTGAGGTGGGGCGGCGACACCACTATCAAAACGTGAATGCCATACAGAATGCGGGTTGCCATCTACTGCGTTGACGGCGAGTTTTCCATTACTTTCGTTCTGACTACTGAAACGCACTACTTTGATCTGCTTTGCGGGAATCAAATCCTTAGCCTTGATCGTATTCACCTTGCCGGACGTCCCATTAGGATTACCCTTGGACCCAAACTTGGCCGCGCGATCCCGCTCTTGCAGCTCCTTGGTAAAGAAGGTGCCCGGTTGCCATGGCTCATGCGAGGCACCAGCGTGGGCAATCATCTTGTTCAGCACTTCAGGATGCTGACTAGCCAGGTCCTTGGTTTCACTGACGTCCTTGGCGAGATCGTAGAGAGCCCAATCACCGTCTTTACGAACCCGAATCGCTTTCCACTGCCCCATTCGGACTGCGGTTTGATTTCCATATTCCCAATACAGAAACTCATGCTGGTCCTGCTTGTGTCCCGTCGCTTCCTCACCCACGAGTTCGGTCAGGATTGACATTCCATCAAGGTCTTCGGGCGCTTTTGCATCAGCCAATTCTGCAAGTGTTGGAAAAACATCGACTTGGCTGAACAACAAATCACTGACAGTATTTGGCTTGATTTTTCCGGGCCAACGCACCAGATACGGAATTCGCAGTCCGCCCTCATACAGATTTCCTTTGCCTCCCCGGAATTCAACACCGGTACGCGGATTCAAGTTGGGTCCGAAATAGCCTCGCGGATATTCATTGCTACGAAATCGATCCTGCCCGCCATTGTCACCCGTAAAGAAGACAATGGTGTTGTCTTCCAATTTCAGATCACGCAGCAAGTCAAGAATGGTTTGCAAATCATTATCAACCATCGTCACCATCGCAGCGTAGTTTTTCACATCTTGTGCAATGTTGGGATCATTGAACCACTCATCATTTTTGTAAGCATCAAACGCAGGATCATCTGCCGGAATGTCATACATGCCATGTGGCGGAGTGATCGGAAAATAACAAAAGAACGGACGATCTTTGTTCTCACGAATGAAGTCCAAACCATGTTTCATGATTTCGTAGTTCGCGTAAGTTTCCCCACTGCGGCCACCATCGTTTCCAGCCAATGGAACTTCTTTGCTATTGTGAACCAAGTACGGCGGATAGAACGAGTGAGCATGAACCTGGTCGTAGTACCCGAAAAAATCATCGAACCCATGGTCTTCTGGAACACCTGTCGATCCTCTTCCACCAGCCCCCCACTTTCCGTAACCACCGGTTGCATAACCACGACCCTTGAGCATGCTGGCGATCGTTGCCTCACCAGCACGCAGGGGCGTACCCCCTGGATTGTCCCGCACTGAACAATGCCCCATATGCTTACCCGTCATCATGCATGCCCTCAGTGGCCCGCAAACAGGCGCGGCGGCGAGTGCCTGAGTGAAACGAATCCCCTCCGAAGCCATTTTATCCATATTGGGAGTACGAATCCGTTCGTTGCCCATGTGCGACAACTCGTAGTACGCCAATTCATCAGACATGATGTAGACGATGTTCGGTGGCTGCTTTGCATTGCCTGCCTGCTCTACAGCGTTAGCCGCTGAAGCACACAGGAAAAAAGCGTAGAGACACGAAAACACAACACTCACGATGCGTTGCAGAGAGCAAGGGGCGTTCAACAGCATGGATTTTTCCGGGATGGATATACAGTGACATGAAAGCGGCTCATTCACGCTTCCTGCCCGGTATCTTACCTGCAAAAACCATCGTCGTCAGACACAAACGAATGGGAAAGCCCTCCCTGCTGCGCACATGCCTGAACGCAAGAGCAAACCCACAACATTTCACAATTCACAGAACAGGAGTTCCGTCAAATTGCTGTACCGTTCAATAAAGTGGGGAAACGGCCAGAAGCAGTCGCTACGAGGAACGACCGGTGGTCTCATTGCTCAGTTGTCCGATTTATCTTTGCTGCTCGCAGAACTCAACAATTTCGCCATGCGTGGCCGGGCATTCTGAATTTCCTCGGGATCAAGATTCAACCCCAGGCTTCGACCGACCCCGGCGTAAAAGCGGGACAGCCCATCGCTCCATTCCGAGCTGACAATATCGATAGGAGTTTCCCCTCGATCATTTTTGACCAACGGCGAAGCGCCTTTTTCCAGCAAGATTTGAGCAATCTCAAACTCACACATGAAGGCAGCAAGATGCAGCGGCGTATTCCCATCCTCATTGGTGCGATCGATTCTCGCTCCTCGTCGTAAAAGCAGTTTGAAGGCTTCGACTTGTCCGTTCAACGCGGCATCACTCAAGGGCGTGGATCCACCGGATGGTTTTCTTTGATTGACTCGGGCTCCACGAGCTACCAGAATTCGAATTCGATTAAGACTTCCTTTGGATGCTGCCTCATTCAAAGCGCTGCGACGATCGACATGAGCCGAATCAATGCCAGCTTGCAGCTTGGTCGCACCCTCTTGGGTATCGGTCACATGAAATATGAAATCATTACTGAAGAGGCCCTGTTGATTCTGAACTTGCAACAGATGCATGCCCACCTCTGGCAATTCATCCAAGCGGAGCTGAACGGTTTCGCCGTCGATGCTGATACTTCCATCAACGCGCCGACCATCGACAAGGACATTTGCATTCTCCTCAAGATGACGACCACTGAGAGTCATTTCCTGGCTGCCTTGAAAAACAATCGGGAACTTCTGACGGCCGCTTTGCCGTTCCAACGAACCGAGCGTCCAAAGAGCTGGCTGCGGAGTTTCAAGGTCGGCCTTCACACCATGCCTGGCAGAAAACGTCCCCAGAAACTCACCTGAATCGGCCAACTTGACCAACTGTTCCCGTGTGAACCGACGAGCATTCAAGGTGCTGATGTAACCGGCATCCGACTGTTCCGCACTGTACTGCAGTTTGATCGGAGTCACCGCCTGGTCTGAATCGATCAGGACCCCTTCGGCCTGCAGGACGACGCCGCCCTCTGCGGCCGATTGTTCGAGCGAGTCCAGCAGATCGCCGGTGAGTTTCTGGTTTGCTGTCTTGCGGTTCAATGTGACTTGACGTGCGAATGCTCCGGAGAAACCGGTGCTTCCTTCCAGCACCATGTCCCAGATGGGATCAAAGCGTCGACGCCCGCCCCACGAGAACTGCCACATTCGCCGTTCCGGGATACCCTGCTCTGCAATGGCACGATAGAAATCGAAATCGATGATATTGAGTCGCCCCTGCGGCAGAATCAGGAATCGGTCATAGGCTCCTCGCCAAGTCGGCGCATCCATCCCCGTGCCCGGCGTATTGGTGCTGACCAGAAACGGCATCCTGTGACAATTGCCGCAAACGTTCGGTCTCGGTTTTCCGTCGTAATCGCCATCGATGTGAAAGAGTTTGAAACCTTCCTGTGCCCGATCCGAGACGACATTGCTGTACGCCCGCTTTTGCGCTGGCGGATAAGGAACGCTCAGCAGAAAATTTGCCATGTCATCGCGTTCTGCCGCACTCAACGCTCCCGACTTGCCCTCATCATTGACGGTCGTATCACCCACCGTGCTCATGGTGTTGGCGATTCCCCCGTCAATCAGATGCCGCGTGGTACTGGCAGGATCAGCCCGCTTGCTGTTGGGAGGATCCGATCCATGAATGTTGGCGCTGTTGTTCCCACCATAAGGATCACCCGGAATTCCATCCCAATGATACGGTGCGGTATCCCTCAAGCCGCGGATCGGCATGGTGGACCGGGGCATGATCTGATCACCTCCGGTAACCACAGGTGTCTTCAAAACCCAGAGTAACTGGTCGGTGTGACCATCTGGATGACAGCTGGCACATGCAAAGGTTTTCGTTGTCGAAGCAGCAGCGGTATTGAAAGCGATCCTTCCGCGTTTGACCGCCGGATGAGTGGGATCTTCAAGCGTAATCGTCTTCACGACGTTGGGTGCGGCAGGATCGGAAACATCCATGAATGAAACCGTATTGGCAACCGCATTGAGCGTCCACGCAGCAGCAGTATTACCGCTGGCATCTTTCTGCAAGGCAATTCCCCGGGGAACCGCACCAACCCCAACCCGCCCAAGCACTTTGCCATTGGTCGCATCCACGGTGAAGAACTGATCAGAACCCGCGGCAGATACAAAAAGAGTCGCGTCGTCATCGCTGACTTCAATTGCAAAGGGCGTTGCAAGTGCATCCTTGGGATCCGGATGCTCAGGAGGCAACGGCTCGAGATCCATGAAATGAACATCTGCTTTGTATTGCTCGGAACCCGCGAATTCATTGGTGCGAGGCAGCACACTTGTGATGCGATTAAGAAATGCCCGATTCTCCAATTCAGCCAGCCCGTGGTCTTTGGTACCCGCCCTTCCATTGACTTCATTTCGGGCATCTGTCTGTGCGATATAGACACGCCCTTTGGAATCGACTGTCATCCCATACAAAAGCGTGCCGAGCGAATCGACGGTTTCTACCAAACGATCAGATTCGGTATCAAAGACAAACAAATCACGATCTGGTACTTTCGGATGTTTGATGATGTCAACCACCGCCCCAAGCGATAGCACATTATTGTTCGCGATTGCGTGTTCATGAGCATTGAACGTGACCAGATCGCCATCGAGTTCACCAGTGCCACCAGACAACTGGGTTTTGTTATTGGACTCAAAGGGAATCACATACAGCAAGCCATTGCGAACAACGATCTGACGGGGATCCTGAGCTGCAATTCTCAAATGCCCGGTGACCTTGCGGTTTGCCACATCAACGGTTGCAATTTGGTTCTCCGATGACAAAGCAACGTAGGCTTTATCATTACTCGCAAACGCAATCCCAACGGGCTCGTCAAAACGGGTCGCCCTTGTCTCGGGGTCAAAATCCTGAATCGTCCCAACGACCTGCAAAAAGGTCGGACTGGCTGCGTCCGTGTCGATCACACTGACGGAATCCGAAACATGGTTCGAGACCCATAATTCTTTTCCATCCGGTCGAATGGCAAGACTGACAGGATCAATGCCAACATTGATTCGTTTGGTGATTTCACGGGTGTCGGCATTGATGACGTCGACCGTGTCCGACGGTGTATTGGCCACAAATACAAATCGACCAAGCAACCGGATCGGCGATGCGTGCGGACTCGCAAACGTAGGATGCCCGACCGCCTGCATTTTGCTGGACGCTGCGTTCGCAGCGTAAACACTCTCAGAGCCAACAAAATCGCTTGTCTGACGCGAGTGGTCGATCCAACAATAAACTGCCAACCCACAAAACAGAGCGAGAACAAGTTTGTTTTTCATGACCCTGACCAGAACAAAAGAGAGAAGTTGCCCGACATTTGCTGCTTAAAACAACTAGAACGTCTGTTCAGTCGCGAAACAAGGTTTTCAAGGCTGATTGTTACGCAGCGATACCGGCAGGCCCCAATCAGCATTCCCAATGATAAACCTCACACTCCATTGGACTCACCACCACAAGCCGCAAAATCGGGGCCGGGCTCAACGCATATGGCAGGAATCGTTGATGATTCAGCCCAAACTCAATCTTTCGGGCCAAATCGCGTTTTCCGCTTCGTCGCCTCGCTGCGATCAACCCGTCGACTTGGCAATCTCAGGTGGATGAAATGCCTGACCTTTTGACACGTCAAGAAATTCAACTCCGGGCCTTGATGCCCGTAAAAAACGGTAAAAAACCACCAAAATCGGGGCGACGCTGAGTTGCGTGCCGGTACTAATTCACAAATTCGCCACTAGGGGGTATTTTTCATTTCTTCATGATTTGCTAACAAAGGATTTAAATTCAATTCGAATGTAATCAGCAATTTCCCAAGGAACGCCAGAACACACGGCGTCTTGGTAATCCTTATTTTTTATCATGGTGGCCAATCTTGGACCTCAATGCACTTGTTGAACTGCTGTTCGGCCTGATGGGCGGTTTGGGAATTTTCCTGCTCGGCATGAAAAATATGTCCGACGGCATGCAAGCAGTTGCCGGCGCCAGCCTCCGGCGTCTGATTGGCTTCGTTACCAATAACCGCTTCCTTGCAACGATCGTCGGCGTGGTCGTCACTTGCGTTGTCCAATCAAGCTCTGTCACCACGGTGATGGTTGTGGGATTCGTCAACAGTAGTGTGATGGAACTTTCGCAAGCGATTGGCGTGATCATGGGTGCCAACATTGGTACCACAATCACGGGCTGGATTCTGGTCTTGAAAATCGGCAAGTACGGTCTGCCCCTGTTGGGGATCGCGGCCTTCTTCTTTTTGTTTTCAAAAAGCGAGCGTTGGCGTTACTGGGCCATGGCCATCATGGGTGTGGGAATGGTTTTCTTCGGACTCGAATTGATGAAAGACGCCTGTGCGATCATCAAAGAAACACCGCAGTTCGAAAGTTCATTCAAGTACTTCACGGCCGATACTTACGTCGGAATTATGAAATGTGCTCTGGCCGGTTGCCTGCTAACCACCCTCGTTCAGTCTTCTTCGGCAACACTCGGCATCACGATCTCTCTGGCAACCCAGGGAGTGATTGGTTACGAGACCGCTGCAGCCTTGGTCCTCGGTGAGAACATCGGAACCACAATCACAGCACTACTTGCTTCCTTGGGAGCAACAACGAATGCTAAACGGGCAGCCTATTTCCACATGATTTTCAACCTGATCGGGGTACTCTGGATCACGTCGATCTTCTGGTGGTACATCGGATTCATTCAGGGACTGCTGGACAATGATGTGTCTGAAATGGTTCTGGTGGATGGGAAAGAGACGTTCCCTTACACGACAGCCGCAATCGCCCTGACTCACTCGATTTTCAACATCGTCAATACACTTCTGTTCCTGCCCTTCCTGCCTCTTTTCGTTCGACTACTGAAGCGATTGGTGCCTTCCAAGGACTTCAAGGAGAAGCCGAGTTTGACCGACTTGGACATGCGACTTCTCGAGACTCCCCTGTTGGCGATCGAGCAATCCCGCAAAGAGATCGAGAAGATGTCGACGGGTTGCGAGAAAATGCTGGGTTGGATCGATGAGCTTTATGAACAGGATGAAATGGATAGCAGCCTGGCAGACAAGCTACTGCATCGGGAACAGGTACTTGACGCAGTTCAGGATGAAATCGCCAAGCATGTGACCAGCTTGCTGTCCAATGACATTCCACACTCGGTTGCTGTCGAGGCGAGACAACAGTTCCGCATGGCAGACGAATACGAATCGATCAGTGACTACATCGTCAACATTCACAAGTTTGACGTCCGATTGCGTCGGGATGGTGAACGTTTCAAAGATACGCAGCGAGCGGGAATTAAAAACCTGAATGAAATGTCCTTGGAGTATCTCGATCTCGTGAATCAGGCGTTGGCAGCCAATGATCCGGGCGTGATCACGAAAACCGAGAGTATTTCCAAACGTTTGCGGAAACAGATCAAGCAACTCAGACGCGAGCATCTGGCTGACCTGTCGGAAGGGACGGTTTCACCTCAGGTGTGTGTCGCTTACCTCGCTGTGCTCAACGCATTTGGCAGAGTCAGGGACCACATTGAAAATGTGGCTGGTGCCATCTCCGGTGATAAATAGCCGACAGTCACTCGCTCGGTTTGCCAGCAAGCAGCCGAGCGATGAGACAAGCCCTGCAAAGCGTGTTGCCGCGGCTACCAGAACACGGAGCCGCAGGTTACCCGGCGGGCGGAAGCAGATCGGATTCAGCAGATCGGATTGCACATCTGCCAGCGGATCATCAGTCAATTGACTGTCGACAGGGCGAAATGATCGCACCGATTGCAGCCAGCATGAATTCACAGCCAGAGTGCTGTGCCAAACGGTGTCCACGGAACTGTGATCTCCAATCGTAGCTGCCCGTAAAAACGTGATTTTTCCGGCATTTTGACACGTCCCGTCAGTTTTCTCATATTTCGTGGCGGGAATCTTGTTAACCCATCCGACATGCTGACGGCATACTGGCATGATGGGACAACAAGCATGAATCGAGATCAAACGGAAAATGATCGCCGCGAAGCGTTCACCCAGCGTTGGATGGCAGCCGAGCCATCGGTATCGGCCTATGTCTTTTCGGTGATATCGAGTTTCCATGACGCTGAAGACCTGGTCCAACAGATCGCACAGGAGACCGCGCGGAGATTTGACCAGTATGATCCAGAGCGTCCTTTTCTGGGGTGGGCACTGTGGATCACAAAATCACGTGTGATTGATTTTTATCGTCGTCGAAGTCGCGACCAGCTTGTTTTCTCAGATGATCTGTTGAAACGACTGGCCGAGGTGATCTCGAACAGAGAGGCGGGTCGTCATGAAAGGCGGGAAGCTCTGGAACATTGCCTGGACGGTCTTCCAGAGCGATCACGAAAGTTGCTGGATCTGCGTTACGTTGACAACTTCTCGTCTCACCAGATTGCCGAGTCGATTGGTTCAACCACGGGTTCCATACGCGTCAGTTTGACTCGCCTTCGGGATCGATTAGCCGACTGTGTGCGACAGCGACTTGCCATGGAAGAGGCAACATGAACGTCAACAACACAGACATCGACCAGCACTTTGACGACGCCCTGAGTTCTGAGGATGCGGACCGGCTTGAACAGTGGCTGCAAAATGGCGACCACTTGGACCAATGGGCGGCAAGAGCTGAATTGCACGCAGATCTTCGTCGATCCCTTCAACGCCGTGGCATCCAACAGCAAGCGAGAGACAGTTTTTCTGAATTGAATTCACAGTCAAGTGGACAGGAAGCTATCCCCAACATTCAACAGCACACGCTCACACCTGAAAAATCCCCAGTAGGATCATCAGGCCACAAAAAGACTTTTCCCCAACGGTGGTTGATTCTCACGATCGCGACAGCAGCCGTCGTTTTATTCGCGTTTGTTACACTTCGAAAATCTGATTCACCAATCAAGCAAACCCTGAATGGCAGGAAAAGCATTGCCAGGATCGCATACCAACAAAATGCGGGATGGTCATCCGGATCACGCTTGACTGGTGATACGATCGCCGGAGGCATGGTGCACCTGCAAGTTGGAATTGCACGTCTGGACTTTTCCAACGGAGCCACCGTCACTCTCCAGGGTCCCGCAAAATTCGAGGTCCTCTCTGCGGACCGAACCCGTCTGCACGAGGGTGTTTTAACGGTTCATGTCCCCGAAACTGCGATTGGTTTTGAAATTGAGACACCAACGGTCGACGTCGTCGATCTGGGCACAGCATTTGGCCTTGCGGTGGGAGTTGATGGCGAAACTGATGTTTGTGTTTTCGAGGGAGAAGTCGAAGTCAGCGCAATCGGCGAGACCTCAAGTAGCGAAGGTCGCCTGGTGCTCGCAGGCAACGCTGTACGTTCCAAGCCTCTACAAGGAAAGTTGGAATCTGTCAGGTATGAGACCAACCGCTTTGAAGAGAGCTGGCCGGTGACCTCGGGCGTACTGCAAGCCACAGGATTGATGAAGTTCGTTTCACCAGGCCCTGAATTTGTCCCAGGCAAATACGAGGACAATGAGCACATTGTCGTCTTTGCCGAGCGTCAAGGAATCAAACTGGAGTCCGAGCTTCTGGTAGATCTCTCCTCACCGGGCCTGTACCAGCGAATTCATCGCCACAATGACGTGAAAATTGCCGCTGGTACAATGGTCCGAAGTTACCTGTTGCAACTGGATCCGCTCGGAACACGAGAGCGGAACCCTGAAAACAAGCCGCGGGTGACGGGACAAATCACCTTTGATAAGCCGGTGATTGGCCTGATCGCAAGCACTGCGCGTTTGACCAGCACGGACACGCTCTTGGGACATCCCGACGGGCAATACAAAACCACGCGACGCGGGATTGAGCCCACACGCAATGAAGACAACCTGGGCCTCAAACGTGATGCTGTCATTTTGAGTGATGATCGACGCACCCTCTCACTTGATCTGTCGGCAGGATCAGCCGTCGATCAAATCAGAGTGATTGTTCAAGAAACAGAATAGAGAAGAAACAGAACAGAGAAGAAACGGAGAACAGGAAGAAGGATGAAACGACGAGCATTTTTACGAGGCGTCAGCGGTGCAACGATGGCGTTACCATCGCTTGAGGCGATGGCAGCAACCACGACGGAAACCGCCACACGCATGGTTTGCGTTGGTTTGAACTTTGGCTTTGTGCCCCGCCTGTTCTTTCCCAAAAGCACGGGCAAGGATTATCAACTTACCGACCGGCTTCAACCTCTGGAAAAGCTTCGTGAAGACTTCACTGTGTTCTCTGGTCTTGACCACGGCACTGAGGCGCAAGGCGGACACAGCGGCGTCCATGCCTACCTTTCCGGCGTCCTGTCAAAACACTCCGGGAACATGCCAGAAGCGAATATTTCCGTAGACCAAAAAGCCGCACAATTGGTGGGATCCCAGACACGTTACCCCTCCCTGCAAATCGCCAGCGGCAGCGATCCCAACAACCAGATTTCATGGAACGCGTCTGGCGTATCTCTACCCCCCATCTCCAAAATCGACCTGCTTTACAACCTGTTGTTTCAGAAGGTAGATCCGAAACTTCGCAAAACCACGAAAGCCAAGCAGGCAGCGCGGGCCAGCATCCTTGACCTTGTCAAAACCGATGCCCAATACCTCCAACGCAACGTTGGTGCGCAGGACAAGGCAAAAATCGACCGCTACTTTACAGCCGTGCGCGAAGTTGAAAAGCGTCTCGCGCAATCGAGTGATTGGCTTGAAAAACCAAAGCCACAAGTCAAGTTTGATGTGCCAACTGGTGCGAACACCATGAACTTCATCGATCGAGTACCACTGTATTACGATCTGATGGCTCTCGCCCTGGAAACCGACTCGACCCGCGTGATCACGCTCGGACTGGCTGACATCGGAGCCAACTATGGAGGGTTTGAGATCAGCCGTGGCTACCATCAACTGACACATCACGGCAAAGTGCCTGAATACATCACCGAGTTGTCAGTCATCGAACAGTTTCATACGCAACAACTGGCCCGTTTTCTCGGCAGACTGAAGTCCGTACAGGAGGAAAACGGAAAAACACTGCTGAACAACACCATGGTTCTCTTTGGTTCAGGCATGGGAAATGCAAGCTCGCATTCAAACAAAAATCTTCCTCTGATTCTGGCGGGAGGTGGGTTTCAACACGGGGAACACAAGTCGTACTTCAAAGACGAAAATCAGAAGGTTGCAACACCCGCAGGTCGACTGCTTGTGTCAATGTTGCAACGCTTTGGTGTCGAGACGGACCGGTTTGGTACTGCCACCGGAACCCTCCCTGGCTTGGAGGGGCAAGCATGAGAAATCATGTCAGCCACGCGCAGGTAACACCCCGGAATCACCTGCGCAAGAATCGCCAATTCAGCCCCGCAACAGCAATCTCACGTTTCGCCACTTTTCTCTGGGCATCTCTTGTCATAGCTGGCTTGCATATGCAACCTGCGATTGCCGCACCGGAACCAATCGCGGCCTCCGCTTCACAGGGTCTTGCCCCACATGTTCAACAATATTTCAAACAACATTGCCACAGTTGCCACGGCGAGCAGAAACAAAAGGCCGACCGTCGTCTCGATGCATTGCCAGCTGGACAACCCCTGGATGAGGACGCCAGAGACCTGCTGGAAGAAGCATTGGACGCGATGAACCGTGGTGAAATGCCACCACGCAAAGAGGGTCTCCCCGCCCCATCGGCACAACAGACCCGAGAAGTGATCACGTGGATCACAAACTACCTCGAACTGGCAAACACCGAACAAAAATCCTCCGCCACTGTCCTGCGCCGACTCAATCGTTTTGAGTACGTTCGGACCATTCGTGACCTGCTTGGTGTTGACGTCGAATCCTTTGATCCCACGGGAGACTTTCCACCAGACGCAAAAATCCATGGCTTTGACAACAATGGTGAAGCACTGACGCTGTCAGACTATCAACTGCAACGCTACCTGGAAGTAGCCGAAGCGTATTTGGAGCAAGCTTGCTATTTTGACCGTCCAAGTCCGACAACATCGAAGTGGTCTTACACAGGAAAAGACTTCAACGGTGTCCTGTCCTATCAGCGCGCTCCGGTCACTTGGCGGCTGATCATTCCTGCGGGCTCACCGGCAGATTATCTGAAGCTGGGCGACTACTTGGAGATTGGCCACGGCCAACCCTCAGAGCGCCATCCGAACTTTGTAACCAGCTTTGTTCGCCAAGGTGGTGTTCCGGCAGATGGCTGGTATCAAATCAACATCAAAGCGGCTGCGGCGAACCGCCTCAACCACGGTTATGAACATGCTGAATTTCAACGATACCTGAAAGAACCGTTGAAACTGGCACTTTGGATCGCTCCCGAAGCCAGGCTACTCAACAAGAACGCGGCTGACCAACGCCGTTTGGCAGACGTATGGGACTTGCCTGACGGGCCCCCCAACGTCTTCACAACAAAAGTCTGGCTGCGCGAGGGAGCGGTTCCGTTTGTCAGTTGGGCAAACGGAATCAGTTCAAAAGGAAACATCCGCCGGGTTGCCGAAAAGAATCACCCCGAAGTCATCCGCGCAACCACGACCCAACTGGACGCTGCACAACTCGGTGACCCGGAGGCTCGGGCGTTGGTAGAAAAGCTGAAACGCAATGACACCAACCCCTTGCTGTCCGAACGCTATCATGGCCCCCGCGTGCGTGTCTGGAACATGGACATCAGTGGACCGATACACGATCAATGGCCACCGGCAAGCCACCAATTGTTGTTCGGGAAACAACTGGACGCTTCTCAGGTTGACCTCGACAAGCTTGTACTACGATTCGCAACCCGTGCGTTTCGACAGCCCGTGAAACCAGAGGAAGTCAAGCATTACTCGCAATTCATTCGTGATTGCATCGTAGCTGGCAACAAACCTGAACGCGCGATCAAGATGGGTCTGACGGCTATTCTGTCGTCACCACGTTTCCTGTACCTGGACGAAGGAGACGAACAGGCAGGAACAGCGTTAGCGTCCCATGAATTGGCCGCACGATTGTCCTACTTTCTGTGGAGTTCGATGCCGGATCCGTTGCTTACTGAAAAAGCGAACACAGACGGGCTGAAAGAAAAAGAGCTGGCCGCTGAGACCCAACGGATGTTGGCCGACCCCAAAGCGGCCGCTCTCATCGAACACTTCACGGATCACTGGTTGCGAATTGACACCTTGGGTGCGATGCCACCGGATCCAAAAGCATTCGAAACCTATTACAAAGATCGTCTGGAAATATTCTTCAAACAGGAAACGAGACTTTTCTTTGCTGACCTGTTGCGAGAGAACGGATCGATTCTAAACCTGCTTGATAGTGATTACAGTTTCCTCAACGGTACCTTGGCACAACACTATGGCGTTGAAGGCATAACGGGGGAGGAATTCCGGAAAGTCAATTTCAAGCCGGAGCACCATCGAGGTGGCTTGCTTGGACAGGGAAGTGTACTGACATTGACTGCCAATGGGATCGAAACGTCTCCAGTTGTACGTGGTGTTTGGGTCATGGAAAACATTTTGGGAACTCCGCCGTCTCCGCCACCGCCGGACGTCGAACCGCTGGAACCGGACACGCGGGGAGCCGTAACCATTCGTGAACAGTTAAAAAAGCACCGCAACGTGACGGCCTGTGCCGATTGCCATGACCGCATTGACCCCGCTGGTTTCGCATTGGAATTCTATGACCCAATCGGTGGTTATCGTTCCCATTACAAGTCGCGTGCATCTCGCAATCCACCCGTAGACGGTTCCGGTCATCTTGTTTCAGGCGAATCATTCCAAAACGAACGCGAATTCAAAGAGCTGCTGCTTGCCCGCAAAGATCGATTCACCGAAACCCTTGCTGCAAAACTGCTGTCCTACGCAACCGGCCGGGAATTAACGTTCCGAGATGATGCTGAAATCAAACGGATTGCTGCGGACTGTGCAAAGCAGGGGTACGGGCTGCAGGATTTGATCACAGGCGTTGTGAACAGCAGTATTTTCAAACAGCGTTAGGCGAGCAACGCGTCCACGAACAAGGATTTACGATGACCGGAATTCCGAAAGTTGAGCTTCCACGACGCGAGGTTCTGCGTGGCCTCGGCATCGCCATTGCTCTACCGGGTTTCACGTCCTTGCGTGCAGAATCGGAGCGAAAACCCACTCGGCCGACCAGACGGTTCGTCTGCGTCTCACCGAACTACGGCATGAATCCTGGTGGTTTCTTCCCGAGTGAAACAGGCAGTCAATACGAGATGCCAGCTTTGCTGAAAGCTCTCCAACCGCATCGTGAATGCCTGAGTCTTTTCACCAATCTTGATCATCCCGGAGTCGGGGGAGGACACGGCTGTTCCAACACTTTCCTGAATGGTGTTGAGCTCAAGAGCACCAAGGAAAATCCGCAGCAGCTCCTGTCATTGGACCAGCGACTGGCCGAGCATCTTGGACAAACAACTCGATTCCCATCAATGCTGCTCGGGTCAGGGGGTTTTTCATGGTCACGGGCGGGGATCCGCTTACCAACACAGTCTGATCCGGTACGCGTCTTTACCAATTTATTCGTCGACGATACAGCGAAGGCGAAACAACAGACACGTCAATTTCTGGACGAGGACACCAGCATCCTGGATGTTGTGCATCAGGATGCCAAAAGCCTGCGTCTACGCTTAGCCACGGCAGACCAGCAGAAACTCGACCAGTATTTCACATCCATTCGTGAAGTGGAACGGAAGCTGACCCGGCAGGCTGAGTGGATTGACGTCCGCAAGCCAACCATCAAGGACGATGTCATCCGTGGTCGCGATGACGACGACACGATTGTGGACCTGCAGTATCCCTACAACACCTCAGTCATGTACGACCTGATGGTGCTGGCATTGCAGACCAATTCGACCAATGTCATCTGCTACGGCCATCCCGGAGGAAATCGCCTTTTTCCATTCGATGGCATTACGCTTGGATACCATTCTCTGACCCACCACGGCAAGCGACCGGAATTACTGAAAGAGCTGTCCATCATCGAACGTTTTTACGCCAGTCAATTCGCCACCTTCCTCGGAAAATTGAAAGAGACCAAAGATAGCGACGGCAGACCACTGTTGGATTCCACTGCTGTACTGTTTGGCAGCGGCATGGGGAATGCGAGTTCACACTCAAGCCGCAATCTACCCGTCCTGCTTGCCGGTGGTGGCTTCCGACACGGAAAACACCATCGCTTCGAACGCCACAACCGCGACGGGCGACCTCTGGGCGACTTGTTCGTTTCGATCCTCCAGCAATTTGAAATTGAACAGGACCAGTTCTCGAACAACGGCAGCAACCTCAATCATTTACTGACATGAAGAAACACATTTTCTGTGGATTGATTCTGTTGCTGACGCTGTCAGCCTCAGCCGCCGAACGGTCACCTGATGATCTGGCTCGGTTTCTGCGCAACTACTGCACAAACTGTCACGGTGCGAAAGCACAAAAGGCTGACCGCCGTTTTGACCAATTGGCTACCCAATTACTGACAGGAAAAGTAGTCAACGAATTACAGCAGGCAGAACAGCTGCAGGAAATTCTGGACCAACTCAACCTCGCCACCATGCCGCCTGAGGAAGCAAAACAGCCCGGGCACGAAGAGGTAAAACTGATTGTTTCTTCGCTGACCGAAATGCTCACTGAAGCCAAAAGGGCAATGCGGGGCAACGCCGGGAAACTCATTCTTCGACGACTCAATCGCAACGAGTATCGCAACACCATCCGTGATCTTTTTCAATTGCCAATGGTTGACTTCGATCCGACCACCACCTTCCCTGCAGATGATGTCACCGATGGATTTGACAACGTGGGAGAAGGGCTCGTCACCTCTGATTACCTGTTGCGAAACTATCTCGGTGCTGCGAGACAGGTTGCAGACAAGGTGATTCATCCTGGCCCACGCCCTGAAATGATTCACTACGAATCAGGCACCATTCCCAAGTCAGAACAGCCAACCTTGAAACTCAACGGGGTAGGCATTGCTGGCAGTCCAAACGACAAGGAAGCACGCAAGGAGGCGGGGCGGATGTTCATCAAGTTCCGTCAACCACTCGGACTGCGGCAACTGGACAAACGCAAGGGAGTCCCCGCAGACGGAGAGTATGTGATACGGCTTTCGGCTCAGGCTGTTCGACGCGTTTCACGCTACAAAGACGAAGACCTGCGATACGACTCATCAGAACCGATGCGGTTATCGATCTCGATCGACTCACAAGCTTTGGGCGGGACTGCCCACAGGATCATCGCTGAGTACGTCATTCCCGACCATGAAGTAACGGAAATCGAACACCGCGTTTGGCTTGAAAAAGGTTTTACTTTTCATGTCCACTGGGCCAATGGCCCCAACGGATCATTCAAACGCATTCTGCGTAAAGTACTTCCCAAATACAACAACGATGCTCTCTATCCGATTCGCAACCCACCCGAAATGTACCTCGGTTCCGGCCCCGAACTGCATGTACAGGGACTTGAGATTGAAGGTCCATTTTATGACTCGTGGCCACAGCCAGGTTTTGCTGAATTCTTCCCCGCCCCACCTAAAAACCCGGGAACGGATTATCTGGATGAATCTTTACTGAGGCTTGCCAATGCTGCCTACCGTCGACCGGTTGGCCGCAAAGAATTAGCTCCCTACATGCAACTGGCCCGCCGACACTTCCAGGAACAGGGGAATTTCTGGGAGGCAGCAAAACTGGGGACACGGGCAATCCTGACATCACCAAATTTCCTCTACCTGGCCGAAACACAATCGGATCCAAATGCTTCAAACCGAGTTACCGACCACGAACTCGCCACGCGTTTGTCGTACTTTCTCTGGAGTTCGATGCCGGACAGTGAATTACGAGCTCTGGCTGATCGTGGTGCATTGAAAAATCCGGATACTCTCAGGCAACAAGTGGAACGGATGCTGTCCGACAATCGCGCCAACGCACTTGTCACAAATTTTGTCAGCCAATGGCTTGGTCTAAGAAAACTTGGAGAGATGCCACCCGATCCTGAAACCAACCGCATTTACTACGAAGACCACCTCGAAGATGCAATGCGTCAGGAGACCAAACTTTTCTTTCGACATATCCTTGAACAGAACCGCAGTTTGTCGGAATTCATCGATTCAAACTACACTTTTTTGAATCCGGCGTTGGCTCGGCATTATGGTGTACCTGCTCCAACAGAAGATACTTTTGGCAAGGTAAATCTCCCTGCAGGAAGTCATCGAGGCGGCCTGCTGGGACATGCCAGCATCCTGACCGCCACTTCTAATGGTGTCGAATCCCAGCCTGTGGTCCGTGGAGTTTGGGTGCTTGAAAATCTGCTCGGCACACCACCCAACCCACCGCCACCCGACATTGATCCCATTGAGCCTGACACTCGGGGAGTTTCAACGATCCGTCAATTGATGGAAAAACATCGAAACAATCCAACCTGTTACGAATGCCACCGAAAAATCGACCCCCTGGGACTGGCCATGGAAAACTATGACCACATTGGCAGGTGGCGTGAACGCTATGCGAAACGTCTGCCCATCGACGCATCAGCGGCCCTGTTCGACGGTACCGCACTGGCAGGTCCCGAAGGCATCAAACAAATCCTGAAACAGCATCCCGAAAAATTCAACAAATGCATGACCGAAAAGTTGATGGTCTATGCACTTGGTCGTCGCCTGAGTTTTACAGATCGTGATGACATTCAACGCATCGCTGAATCCATTCTCAACGAAAACCTTGGACTGCGTGACTTGATCCACCAAGTCGTGATGAGCGAGGCCTTTCAATCAAAATGAAACCATCGCCCCACCTGCTGTTCATGGGCCTCTCGCTGGCTCTTTCCCCTGGTTTTTTCGTGCCGGCAAGCCAAGCTGCTGACAGTCCGAACATCATTTTGATTCTGGTCGATGATCTGGGCCGGGGTTCTGTCGGGTGCTACGGAGCCAATCAGGCAACCCCCAACATTGATCAACTTGCCAAGACAGGTGTTCGTTACGAAACCGTCTGGAGCATGCCTGCTTGTACCCCGAACCGAGTCACCCTGCTGACAGGCCAGTATCCATTCCGCCATGGCTGGACCCAGCACTACGACGTGGCGCAACAGGGAGGGCAGGGACTGAGTTGGCAACGTTTCACAACGGTGGCAAAACTTTTGCGTGATGGTGGTTACGAAACCGCCATAGGTGGACACTGGCAGATCAACGCTCTGGGCAAACAACCAGATGCATTGAACCAACACGGTTTTCACGAGTACTGCGTATGGGCCGATTCGTCTCCAAAAGAAAATAAAAACGATACACGCAAACGACATGCCCAGTTGCTGGTCAATGGAAAACGCGAAAAATCCCCGAATCGGGCGGGACGAATCAATTCATTCCTGATTGACTTTGCAACACGGAATCGCAACCAGCCATTCTTCATTTACTACCCAATGTTGCTTGAAAGTGTTCCGCCCTCCGAATCCAAAAACACGAAAACGCTTCAGCCACTGGAACAGATCAATCTGCAAGCAAACAGGCTTGCACGCATGGATCAACTGATTGGAAATCTAATCAATGCGCTTGATGTCAGTGGCCAACAAAAGGAAACGATGATTCTGCTGACCGGCACGAACTTCTCAACTGTCGAAAACAGAACTCTGGAACACAATAACGAACAGGCGAAAGCCAGAGCCTCGGATCACGGCGTGCGTGTGCCATTGATTGTTCACGGACCGGCAGTGGTCAGCGGCGGTCGCGTATCCCGTGATCTAGTCGACTTCACTGATTTTTACCCAACCTTGCTGGAATTGGCTGGTCTCAGAACGCCGGATCAACTGGCCTTGGACGGCAGGTCCTTGGTACCCAGCCTGCGTGGCAGCGAAGATCCCTATCAGAAACGCAGTTGGATCTACTCTCAAGTCGGCGATATCCGGATGATCCGGGACTGGGAACATCTGATCGACACGAACGGCAACTTTCATGATTTGCTGAAGGACCCCCTACAACAAAACGAGGTCAGCCCCTTGGACAAGATTGCGCCGGGGCGGCGACAACGATTGCAAATGCTGATGGATCGACTTCCTGAAGATGCTGGCAGCCCTTTTCCAGCATACAAGCCACGCCATTCCAAGAAGTAATTTACGAAAATCCAGCCAATGACCAAGCTCTCAAGGAGGCATGACAGGTAATCTACCGTCTGATCCAATACACCCGATGCTGTTTACCAGCGGGATTCAGATTCTGAATATCAGTTTGTATTGTTCATGACTGCTTCCTAGAATAAGGGTTGTCGTCATGCAACACGGTGTGCAAATGCCCTCCCAGCGGTACTGCATTCTGTCTGGGATCTGACGAGCAACCGATCTGTAACGGTCGAAGTTTTGTTTTTTACGTCGCTGCCTGTTCCCACCCCAGCTCGCACTGCTCACCCCAGCTCGCACTGCTCACCCCAGCCCTTCACAGCGCCCCAATGCTGCTCCGTTTCACCGCCGCAACGCTGATTCTCTGCTTCACGCTCATGACTGCACATGGCGAGACGACGGGGATTCTATTTGAAACGAACATCAAGCCGCTGTTGACTGCAAAGTGTGGCAAGTGTCATCGCGAGAGTGAACGCAAAGGTGGGCTTGATTTGTCCAGCATGGAAGCGATTCACACCGGAGGTGAGACCGGTGACGACCTGCTTACCGCGTCACTTGAAGACAACGCGTTGTGGCATCAAATCGAAAGTGGTGAGATGCCCCCCGAAGGAGAACCCGCCCTGAGCGAACAGGAGCAGCTTCTGGTTCAGCGTTGGATTTTGGCTGGCACACCTTCGCAAACCAGCATCGTGAAGACGCGGGAGCTGAATCAACATGATGTGCTTCCCATCCTGTTGCTGCGTTGCAATGCATGTCACGGCCCACGACTGCAGCAGGGTGGTCTCGATTTACGAACCCACGCAAACATGTTACGAGGCGGGAAAAGTGGGCCAGCTTTGATCCCGGGTGATCCCGACAACAGCCTGATGATCCAACGAATTGAATCACAGGCCTGTCCTCCCAGCGAGTCTTTGCTGAAGTTCTTTGTCCGTCGACCTTCTTCAGCCGAAGTCACAACTCTACGAAACTGGATCGCAAGCAAAGCGCCTGTTGGGAACGTGAAACCTGACATCGCAACCACGCAGTCCGACCCACTGGTCAGCCAAAGCGACCGTGAACACTGGGCCTTCAAACCACCACGCTGGCCTGACACCGGTAATTCACTCGATGACTTTGTGGGCCGGAAGTTGATCGATGCTGGCCTTACCTGGTCAAAGCCGGCTGACCGCTTCACCTTGATTCGCAGAGTCCATCTCGATCTTCTGGGCCTGCCACCTGAACTCGGCGATTTGCAACGATGGTCTACCAGCACCGACCGGAACTGGTACGGCAAGATGATTGACCACGTCTTGTCATCCCCGCGTTACGGCGAACGCTGGGGTCGCTACTGGCTCGATCTTGCAGGGTATGCCGACTCGGAAGGCGGTATCAGTGCAGACCCATTGCGACCGGTCGCATGGAAATACCGTGATTATGTCATTCAAGCATTCAACCAGGACAAACCGTACGACGACTTTCTACTTGAACAACTCGCGGGCGACGAAATGCTTGGCCAAATTCAGCCATCAACCGTGACCAACGACACCATCGACAAACTGGTGGCCACAGGATTTCTTCGCATGGGCATCGATGAAACTGGTTCCAGAACCATGAATTTTGTACCCGAGAGACTGAAGGTCGTCGCGGATGTGCTCTCGGTGGTCAGCTCCGGATTGATGGGACTGACCATGGAGTGTGCTCGCTGCCACTCGCACAAGTACGATCCCATTCCGCAACGCGACTACTACCGGCTGAAAGCTGTGTTCCAAGGAGCCTTGGACGAACACGACTGGAGCAGTTTTAAACAACGCAAACTGGACATCGCCACGAAAGAGCACTTGAGGCAAATCGCTGAAACCAACCCACCGTTGGAAAAACAGCAGAAAGCTCTCTTGGCACAACAGAAACAGCTGGAAATAGAGCTCCGCCTGAACCTGTTGCGACACCATCACCCCGATCAATCGGAGGCTGATAACCAGACAACTCTTAAAGCACTGAAAAAAGCAGATAACAATCGCACGCTTCCCGAAAAGAAACTCGTCGAACGATTGCAAAAGGCGGAATTGGTTCCCGATTCCAACCAACCCACTTCCGTACTCAATGGCAGAGCCGCGGCAGAACAAGTCAGAAAAACACTGCACCGTCTGCGGCAAACAATGGTTCCACCCAAGACCATCCGTGCACTCTGGGACATGGGGCGGCCGTCACCCACTTACATTCTACGCCGCGGTGAACATGATAAGCCTGGCCCCCTTGTGGGGCCGGGAGTGCCGACTGTCCTGACCGACGGCAAAACCCCTTTCCAAGTGACACCCATCAAAGCCGCAGCCCAGCTGGGAACACACACAACGACTGGTCGAAGACTCGCATTCGCCAGGTGGTTGACTCACCCCAACCATCCGCTGACCGCAAGGGTCATGGTCAACCGTATCTTCACACGACACTTTGGATCAGGCCTGGCAGCCGACCCCGGCAATTTTGGTCGACAAACGGACCCACCATCACATCCGCAACTACTGGATTGGCTGGCCTTGAAATTCGTCCAAAGCGGCTGGAGCATCAAGGCCATGCACCGGCTGATGATGAACTCGAGAACCTACCAGCAATCCAGTCAGATCACAGATCAACAACAACAGATCGATGAACAAAATCGACTACTGGCCCGCATGCCGCTGCAGCGTTTGGACGCCGAGGCACTCCGGGATTCCCTGCTGTTCGTCTCAGGACGCCTCTCATTGATCTCGGGTGGTGTCCCCGACGCAGTCTCGGTTGACCGCAATGGGCTTGTCAGTGTTGACCCAAGCAGTGTTGACCCAAGCAGTGTTGACCCAAGCAGTGTTGACCCAAGCGATAACTCCAAACCGAATCGCACCAGCCATCAAAGTCCTCGTGGCGAAACCTCTGGCAACCTTGACCAGCGTTCTGTCGATTCATGGTGGCGGCGGAGCGTCTATCTGCAGTACCGGCGGACCGAGATCGCAACGCTGATGGACACCTTCGATTATCCTCAGATGGGGCCCAACTGCCTTGATCGATCGGTTTCAACCGTATCACCACAGGCATTGATGCTGCTCAATGACAAACACGTCCACAGCCTTTCACAATCGTTTGCGAGTCGAATCGCGAGCATCATCGAAAGCCAAAATCTGGAGAATGACCATCGCACCCGCGTGAACCTGATCTACCGTTCAGCTTTCAGTCGACCCGCCAATCCAGAGGAAATCGAACTGGGAACCCGGACACTGAACCAACTTGAAATTGCGTGGCAGGGAGACGAATCAAAGGCCTTGGCAACGTACTGCCATACCATCTTCAACACAGCAGCTTTTCTCTACGTGGACTGAACAACTTTGGAATCGACTCCAATCACTTCCCGACGGGACTTTTTCGCACGTGCCAGCGATGGACTATTGGGCGCTGCTCTGCTGCAGTTGCTCTCAGACGACCTGTACGCGGACCAACCAGAACCAGCGAACACGACAGATCCTGCTTCCACTTATGACCTGCGTCCCAAACCGGCACATCATCCCGCCACAGCCACATCAGTGATTCAGCTGTTCATGAACGGCGGACCAAGCCAGATGGATCTATTCGATCCCAAACCGGCGTTGGCAAAACTGGATGGAAAACCCTACCCCGGCAGTGTCGAAGAGATCGGCAACACGAGTGTTACCGACATTGGTGTGATGATGGGTGGCCAATATCCCATCAAGCGTCATGGTGAGTCAGGGATGTGGATGGCAGATACGCTTCCCCACACCTCCAGAATGGTTGACGACATCTGCCTGATCAATTCGATGTGGACCGATCACCCCAACCACGACAACGCGTTGTACAAAATCCACAGCGGTCGGTTGTTCATGGGACACCCAACCTTGGGAGCATGGACAGCCTATGGGCTGGGTTCAGAAAACCAGAATCTTCCAGCCTACGTGGTCTTGGGAGACCCGCTGGGTTTACCCAAAAATGGCACACGGAACTGGACATCAGGTTTTCTGCCGCCCGTTTATCAGGGCACACCATTTCGCCCCACTGGCTCACCAATCCTGAATCTTCGTAAACAATACGAAGAACCATCAGATGTCTCAGCAACCGCCAGCGAGATGTTAAAACAATTGGATCAGATCCACCGTTCAAAACGTCCGCATCAAGGCACGCTCGACGCACGAATTGAATCTTACGGTTTGGCAGCCCGCATGCAACTGACCGCCAACGAGGCGTTGGATCTCAACCGCGAAAGTTCGGAGACGCTGGGGTTGTATGGCATTGGTGAACCCAACACCGACTCCTACGGAAAACGCTGTTTGATGGCACGCCGACTGGTCCAACGCGGTGTTCGCTTCGTGCAACTATTCCTCGAAGAACAACCGTGGGACAGCCACGTTGACCTGGCATCCAACCACAGAGCCATCTGTCAGCGAACGGACAAACCAGTCGCGGCACTGCTACAGGACCTGAAACGCACGGGACTGCTGGATACCACCCTCGTCGTCTGGGGTGGTGAATTCGGACGGACCCCCACATCCCAACGTTCGGGCGACATTTACACCGGACGTGATCACAACATGCAGGCATTCTCGTCATGGATGGCTGGCGGTGGCGTCAAGGGTGGGTTGAGCTACGGAAAAACCGATGAGTTTGGACATCGAGCCATCGAGAATCCAGTCAGTGTTCATGACTTCCACGCAACGATTCTGCACCTGCTAGGACTCCACCACCAAGAACTGTTCTTCCGCCGCAGTGGACTCGAAGAACGGCTGACAGGAGTCAATATTCCTAAAGTGGTCCACGATATTCTGGCCTAATGATTTCGGAGCGAAGCATGCCGTTTCACCGACGAGAGTTGATACAGGGAGCCATCACAGCGGGCACTGCTTCGATCGTAGCGGCCAGCCCTTCAGAACTCCCCGCAGCCATTCCGATGCCACCCAAAGTCGTCGACACCAATGTCAGTCTGTTTCAGTGGCCGTTTCGAAGACTCCCACTGGATAATGTCGATGACCTTTGTGCAACGCTTCAGCAACTAGGCATTACCGAGGCGTGGGCAGGTAGTTTCGAAAGCCTCCTGCATCGTGACATTCGCGCTTGCAACGAGCGACTAGCGAAGGCCTGCCAAATCAGAGCGGAACTCATTCCCGTAGGCGCGGTCAACCCAACGCTTCCTGACTGGCAACACGATCTGAAACTTTGCCTTGGGCGATACGCCATGCCGGGAGTGAGACTGCTGCCCGGATACCACGGCTATACATTGAATGACGAGATCTTTGGCCAGCTGCTGGCAACTGCAACTGAACTGGGTGGATTTGTGCAAGTAGCAGTGGCCATGGAAGATACTCGCACACAGTCGCACTCGGTTCAGGCCCCCAATGTGGATCCGCAACCTCTCAAACACTGGATGCAAAAGATTCCTCAGGCAAGAGTTCAAATTCTTAATTGCCGCCCCTCCACCTCAGACAGACAGACTTTCGCGTCGATCCCCCGCCTCACCCTGGACACCTCAAGAGTGGATGGAACCGATGGTGTCGCGACGCTCGTCAATGCCGTGGGCGCCGACCGTCTCTTGTATGGTTCCCACGCACCATTTCTGATTCCGGAAGCCGCCTGCATACGAATGCTTGAGACAGGCGTATCGGCTGCTGATGTGCAATTGATCATGCAGGAAAATGCAGCCAGGTTCCGAGATGCCAAGAGTCCCCCTGCCGAACATCAACCAAGGTAATGCAAATGAATTTTGGATTACCTTCAGCTGAAACGCTTCGCAAGTACCGCATTTGGGATGCCTACTTCACGCCGGCATTCTCTCACCCAGGATCCGATGGGAGTCGCAACCTGATCAATGAGATCCAACGGTCCATGCCGGCGGTCCGATTGGGACAGTTTGAAAAGCTCTGCTACTTTGCGCATGTAGGAATTGGAACCACGACCGACTCGAGACTGGAACAACTGCTCCAGGCCAAACCGGAACTGGTACTGAACCCCATGAAGCGTTGGCCCAACCGATTACTGGGCATGATTCAACTCAATTTACAGAACACGGCCAGTTCACTGGAGGCATTGACCCAATGGTTGCAGGAAGGCCCCATGCTAGGAGCCTACTTCCCGGGAAGTGGGCCCGGAGCCGCCAACTGTCTGGATCCCAAGGTGAGTCAACTGGTGGAAAGAGTCGCGGAACTTGACGGGGTCATCATGCAACACACCTGGCTCAAAACGGGCGGCAAACGCTCACCCCATGAATCAACACCTGCCGAGCTTGCCACCCTGGCATCCCGGTATCCGAAGCAACGATTCATCTGCGCCCACGCCGGAGGCGAATGGGAGCAAGGCATCCGCGCAGTTCGCGACTCACCCAATATCCTGATCGAGACATCTGGCTTTGATGCAACCGCTGGGTTCATTGAAATGGCCACCCGTGAACTCGGATCGAAACGAATCGTATTCGGAAGCCATTTACCCTCTCGATCACTGGGCACTGAACTATCGAAAGTCATCTCAGCTCAAATCAGTGAAGCGGAAAAAAAGGACATTCTGGGAGGCAATTACCGTAAACTTCTCAATGTGATCCAGGCACGCAAGTGAGGTAATCCAGGCACGCAAGTGAGGTAATCCAGGCACACAAGTGAGATTCCCTCCACCAAGACTCAAAAACAGGTCCCTTCCAGGCATGGCACACCAGCAATCATCTTTCGACAGGTAACCATCACCAGATGCGGCCCGCAGGTGACACAGCCAAGCGTCAATGACCGGCTCTGGACAACGGATTCCGGTGTGTATCGGCATCCATGGCTGCCTGTCGAACTGGCTGTTTTTTACAACAATCGATAGAATGGGAATTCTCAGTAAATATTCATCATCCGATGGCATGGCCTGCGAGCGGTGTGCCTTTCCCGGAGGATCATCAAAATGCCCACTTCACGTCCGGGCATGTCTCTCCAAACGGGACTTGAATTTTGAAACCTGCACTTAAGTTTCTGGCATCCATGATGCTTTGCTTCGGTTCACCCACCCTCTGGTCGCCAGCCACGTTGATGGTGACTTACGTGTTCACGTTACTGATGACCGACAATCTGGACCATTCCTCACATGCATTTGCGGCTGAAATCCCCAAGCCCCGGATCACGAAACTGGAAGCTGGCCCCAACGTCCAGTACGACCTGCAGTCAAAACTGATCGATGCGATGCCGGGGGATGTGATTGAGTTGCCGGAGGGCCATTTCCAGTTTCACCGACAGTTGGACATCACGACCAGTCACTTGACCATTCGCGGCGCTGGCAGCAACAAAACGGTACTGTCTTTCAAGGGGCAAGCTTCTGGTGGTGCGGGCCTTGAAGCGACGGGCGACCAACTGATACTGGAAGGAATTGCAGTCGAAGACACCGCGGGTAATGCGATCAAGGTACTGGGTGCTGATGGAGTGACGTTCCGGGATGTGCGCACTGAATGGACCGGCCCTGCGGCATCGACCAATGGTGCCTACGGAATTTACCCGGTTCAGTGCAACAATGTGTTGATCGAAAACTGTACTGCAATTGGCGCATCGGATGCTGGCATCTACGTCGGTCAAAGTCGCAACGTGATCGTTCGATCAAATCGGGCCGAAAAAAATGTCGCCGGAATCGAAATTGAAAATACAATCCACGCGGATGTGTACGACAATGTGGCAACCCAAAACACCGGCGGCATCCTCGTCTTTGACTTGCCCGGATTACAAATCAAATCGGGGCGTCAAGTCCGCATACATCACAACCAGGTAAACGACAACAATCACGTGAACTTTGCCGCGAAAGGTAATGTCGTGGCGTCGGTCCCACCGGGAATGGGCATCATGGTGATGGCGACCGATCAGGTCGAGGTCAATCACAACACAATCAAACATCACCAAACCACAGGCATCGCGGTAATCGCGTACCAAGCGAGCGGCAAGCGGCTCAAAAAACGGGACACGACGGATTTTGATCCGTACCCGGAATTGATCTCGGTTCACGACAATCAGATCAGCGATAGCGGCTATGCACCCGCGGGTGAGATGGGGCTGCTGCTTGCTCCCTTTGTGGGTGGCATCTTCCCGGACATCTTCTGGGACGGAGTCGGTGATCCCACACAGATAAACGAAGGCACCTTAACCGAAAAGCAGATTCCCTCGATTCGGAACAATGGGAATATCCGATTTACAAACTTTGACCTGTCTCACATCAACCCTCGAGATCTCCTCACCGGGCGGCACCGAATTACCAGCGAACTGAAATCCCATCAGATCAATCGCCCCCCCATACCCAAGGTCACGCTGCCCCCAGGCAAACCACCACGTAAAGATGCATCTGCTGCAGTACTGGTCTACCGAACGGCGAAAAAAACGCTCTCGGAATATGGCCTGTTCCAGGGAAACCTCGCGTCTCACTTGCCCACAAAGAATGTCTATCCGTATGAACTCAACACACCGCTGTTCAGCGATTACACCCACAAGTACCGTTTCTTTCAAATCCCCGAAGGCGAACAGATTCGCTACTCAAAACAGGGACCGATTCAATTTCCAGTCGGTACAGTGATTTCAAAAACATTCGCCTATCCGGTGGATATGACCGACCCAACCCAGGGCGAACAATTACTGGAAACAAGGATTGAACTCCGGCAACAAGATGGCTGGTATGGATTTTCCTACCTGTGGAATGAAGAGCAAACCGAAGCCACACTCGCACTGGGGGGAAGTGAAGTGGATGTCAACTGGATCCACACAGACGGAAAAAAACGAAAGAATCGCTACCAGATTCCCAATGCCAATCAGTGCCTTAATTGTCACCAACAGGGCGACGATTTCGTTCCCATTGGACCCATCGCCGCGAATTTGAACGGTGTCTGGGATCACGGCCATGGACCGGTCAACCAATTAGCCGACTGGACAAAAAGAGGGCTGCTTGCGGAGACACCAGCCCTCCCGGAAATTGAAACATTGCCTGTCATGGACCACCATCAGACCGGATCCGTTTCTCAGCGTGCCCGCGCCTGGCTGCACGTGAATTGTGCACATTGCCACAATCCCAATGGCTCCGCCCGCACGTCCGGCCTGGATCTACGCTTGACCCAAAGGGACCCGGCAAAATTCGGCGTCAACAAAGTACCCGTCGCAGCAGGACACGGCTCGGGAGGACGGTCGTACGACATCGTACCGGGCAAACCTGATGAATCCATTTTGCTCTACCGCATCGAATCAGACGACCCGGGAATTGCCATGCCCAGTGTCGCAAAAA
This sequence comes from Planctomycetaceae bacterium, assembly GCA_002862205.1. Lineage (GTDB taxonomy): Bacteria > Planctomycetota > Planctomycetia > Pirellulales > Pirellulaceae > Rubripirellula. Next base: position 32,256 of record PKCN01000353.1, read on the forward strand.
ACCTGATCCCCGTTGAGGCTGCCGCGCTGATACGCCAATGGATCGAACAACTTGATTGACAGCAGCACGCACGGACAATGTGTATGAATCACCCATCACCAGCCCATTCACCAGACGCAGGCATTGACGGGTTATTCGAACAACTCAAGTTGGGTGCAGAGGCCCTGCGTACAAAGTCACTTGAACAACGGATCCAGTTGATTGACCGCTGCGCCGACGGCATTGGTGCAGTCGCACATCAGTGGGTGGAAGCAGCCTGCCGTGCCAAGCAAATTCCCTGTGACTCCCCGGCACGAGCGGAGGAAATCACGGCTGGCCCGATCGCGACACTGCGTTTTCTGCGTTTACTGGCGCGGTCCCTGCGTGATCTTGCTGAACACGGATCCCCCCGCTTACCCGGACACGTGACAAACCACCGGGGGCAACTTCGCGTCCCTGTGTTCCCAACAAAGCAGCTTCATGACGCTTTGCTTTTCCGGCCCATGAAAGCCGAAACGTGGCTCGATCCTTCCGTCACAGAACAGACCATGTTTGCTGAGGCAGGACAGGACTTGAGTACCGCCCCAGAATCAGCATCGGTCGCTGTGGTGCTGGGAGCTGGCAACGTGTCGTCGATCGCTGCTACTGACATGCTCAGCAAAATCCTGATCGAAAAGTTTTCAGTCATTTTGAAAATGAATCCGGTCAATGACTATCTGACTCCTTATTTTGAAACCGCGTTCAAACCTCTGATCGAATCCAACCTGCTCAGAATCGTTCACGGCGGTCGCGAAATCGGTGAGCAATTGATCGATCACCCGATCGCCCGCTCCATTCATGTAACCGGATCAGAGCAGACCCACGACTGCATTGTGTGGGGGGAAGGTGAGGAAGCGGAAAAAAGCAAACGGATTAATGAACCTCGACTGAAAAAAAAGATCACAAGTGAATTGGGGAATGTCAGCCCTTGGGCAATCATTCCAGGTCACTACTCAACAGCGGAATTACGCGCTCAAGCGGAAACCATTGCTTCTTCCATTGTCAACAATGCATCCTTCAATTGCATTGCTACAAAAATCATTATTACCTGCCGACAGTGGCATCAGAGAACCCGGTTTCTTGAATTGTTGGATTCGATTTTGGCGACCATCCCGCCTCGCTATGCCTATTACCCCGGTGCAGCAGATCGCTTTGAACGGTTCAGTGGTGATCGCCCCGCCAATGCTGACTTTTTGCCCTGGACGCTGAAGCACAACATCGACCCCGATGCCACACCTCACCTGATTGGCGAGGAATCCTTCACCTGCGTTTGTGGCGAACTGGTGTTGGACTCGGATAATGAAAAGGACTTTCTCAAACAGGTGACGCAGGTATGCAATCAAAAACTCTGGGGAACGCTGGCAGCCAGCCTTACCGTCCCCACGGCGTTTCGGCGCAAGCATCCCGCCGTGCTCGACGAAACCTTGCGTCACTTGCGATACGGCACCATTGGGATCAATCAATGGACCGCGGTTTCCTTTGCCCTGATGTCGCCGCCGTGGGGTGGATTTCCGGGCACCAGCTTGCAAAACATCCAGAGTGGCATTGGTTTCGTACACAACACCTTCCTGCTGAATCAGCCTGAAAAGACAATCCTTCAATCCCCGTTGTGCATGCACCCCAAACCGATCTGGTACTCAACCCATCGCCAACCTGAAAAGGTTTCATGGGATTTACTGGACCTCTACTTGCGGCCCTCTGCCTTAAGGCTTCCAAAAATTCTGTGGCACGCATGCACTGGCTGATGCCCTATTTGCGACCGAACATCGCAAAAACAAAAAATGATGTACCATAAGGTCCACTTGGCCAAAGTCGACTTTGCATCGGACCGACAGCAACCGCCTGATCGACTTGCCACACATCGACTACGAAAATGAAGCTGACATGACTGTGAACAACAGTGGTGACCCGATTCACACAACCAATGCCCCTCAGGGCGATCCGTACAGCGAAAGCATGATCGAAGCATCGGCTGATCCATGCGATACAAAGAACCACCTCAGGGGTGACCCAGCGACCGAAAACCAGCGTTTGATTGAACAATGGCTGAATCAGTATTCGCTCTATCACCAAAATCCATTGAACAAGAAAATCCACTATCTATGCGTGCCACTGATTGTGCTCAGCATCCTTGGCCTGTTGTGGTCGATCCCGATGCCGCAGGTGATCGCCAGTCTGGGAACATGGTTCAATGCAGCCACCCTGGTCATCATCCTTGCTTCGCTCTATTACATACGCCTGTCTCCCCGGCTTGCAATTGGAATGGGAATTGCCGCACTCGCGTCGATCTTCATGTTGGAACATACTGAGCAGTTGCTCGGCGTTCGGGTCTGGCAGGCATCTATCCTTCTGTTCGTGCTTGCGTGGGTCGGCCAATTCATTGGGCACCACATTGAAGGCAAACGACCTGCCTTTGCAAATGACTTGCAGTTCCTTCTGATTGGTCCTCTTTGGATTCTTGCAGATCTGTACCGACGCTTGGGAATGACTTACTGATAGCGTCGAAACTCACCGCGAACATTTTGCCGGTGACAAGGACATGGCAAGCGACACTTTCGTTATGGACAAAACCAAATCATGAATATTCGATTTCTGATTGTTCTCTTTTTCACGGCTGGGCTTTGTACACCGTGGATTGAGACCACCTTCCTGACGGCAGCAGAACAGGAAGCAGCCAGCCAAGGAGCCCCACCTCCGGCTAGCACGGAACCGTTATCCAGTACGGAACCGTTATCCAGTACGGAACCGTTATCCAGTACGGAACTGGCTCAACAAGTGATGATCCATCGTGATCAATGGGGAGTCGCACATCTGTTTGGTGAAACCGACGAGAGCACCCTGTTCGGGGCTGGCTATGCACAGGCAGAGGACTTTTTCTGGCAACTTGAAGACACCACCATTCAGGCAATCGGGCGTTATGCAGAGATACGCGGCAAGGATGGCCTGAAAACAGACTTGCTCGTGCGAAGCTTTGAACTGGCCCCACGCTCAAAGCAGGACTTTGCCAAATTACCCCTAGAAAGCCAAAAGCTTCTTGAGGCATTCGCTTCGGGCGTGAACCATTTTCTGAAAGTTGAGCCAACCGAAAAACCTCGTTTATTAAAGCGTTTCGAGGCATGGCATGTATTGGCGATTGATCGTTACCTGATGCTAACGATGACGTATGGCGGAAGCGGAGCAAGAAAACCACGTCCTCAGGATGTGAAGCTCAGCTTGCGTGACCAAGTCGTTCCCAAATACAGCTGGGACTGGATCGATCCACCAGGCCAATTCGAGTCGAATGTGCGTGAAGCCATTGGTTCGAATTCCTGGGCAATCGCGCCAGCAAAGACCAAGTCCGGTGAGGCGATGCTTTTCATCAATCCACACCAACCGTGGTACGGAATTGGTCAATTCTACGAGATGCATCTGCATAGCAAGGAAACGCTTCGGTTTTCCGGCGCATGCTTCTTTGGCAATCCCATCCCAGTGCTCGGTCACAATGAGCATCTGGGCTGGGCTTACACCGTGAATCAACCGGATGTGGCAGACTCATGGAAAATCGAATTCGACCACCCCACCGATCCTTTGAAGTATCGTTTTGGCGATGGTTATCGCCAGGCCATCGAGTGGCAGGAATCGATTTCGATCCTTGAGGATAATGTTATTGAAACAAAGACAGTGACCTTCCGAAAAACCGAATCGGGGCCCGTCATGTCGCACAACGGCAAACAGGCGATTGTCGCCAAAGTCGCCCGACTGTTTGAAACAGGACGGCTCGATCAAGCGGTCGAGATGGTTCGAGCGACCAACTTCAAGGAATGGAAAAAAGCTTTCTCGCGATGTGCCATCCCCATGTTCAATGTGACATACGCCGACCGCGACGGGAACATTTTCTACGCCTACAACGGCGCAGTGCCCATTCGAGATGAACGATTTGACTGGACTCGGACGGTCGATGGCAGCGACCCGGCTACCCAGTGGCAAGGCATTCATGACTTCAGTGATTTGCCCCAGGTCCTCAACCCCGAGTCAGGCTATGTGCAAAACTGCAACTGCTCGCCCTACGTCACAACCGACTCAGGAAACCCGCAACGCAAGAACTTTCCAAAGTACATGGTACGTGACTGGGACGTTGACAAACGACGCAGCAAACTTGCCAGAGAACTGCTGTCCAATGCAAACGACGTCACATTTGATTGGTATCAACAATTGTGCTTTGACCCCACACTTTATTGGCCAAGAATCGAAAAAGCCAATTGGCAGCGTGAGTTCAAATCCATGAAGCAGACGGATCCGGAAATCGCTGCCAAACTGGAGCCATATATTGATGCGCTTACCAACTGGGACGGGAAGGCTGACAAAAAGTCGAAAGTCGCGTTACTGTGCATCAGCTGGTACGAAGAGCTTTATGGAACTTCGCAATCCGAGCGAATCAAAAATGAATACAGGGGAAATCCCAGAAAACAGTTGATTGCGTTAGGCCGAGTGGCCCGGCAGTTGGAGGAGATGCACGGGGACTGGCGAGTGCCGTGGGGCAAGGTCCATCGCCTGCAGCGGACAGCCTACAGTGCCGACACGATGGAAGCAGCCGTTTCACTTTTGCCATTCGCTGACAGCCAGGCGTGCGCCGGGGCTCCAGGCCCATTGGGGGTCGTTTTCACGATTTATTCAACGCCCAGCGTTCCCTTGCTACGCCCTCAACGCTTTGCGGTGGTCGGCTGCTCATACATGTCAGCCATCGCCTTTGGTAAAGACAGAGTGCGTGCGGTATCATTGGTGCCGTTCGGAGCGAGCGGCAGCCCGAGATCTCCGCATTTCCGTGATCAGGCAGAGTTATTGTCCAACCAGAAGTTCAAGCAGGCGTGGTTCTATGAAGACGACGTCACAAAAGCAGCACGTCAGTCTTACCATCCCGGTGAAAAAATAAATTCAACACGAGACAATGAATGAAAAATTTGACAATATCACTGGCGTGCGTTGCTTACATGCTCAGTGCCATGGCATCTGTATCCAGCGCTGAGCTTCCCAACATTCTTTTTTGCATTTCAGATGACCAGAGCTATTGGCACACGGGAGCCAATGGTGACCAAGTCGTCGAGACTCCCGCATTTGATCGTGTTGCCCGAGAAGGCATCCGATTCACACAGGCATATTGCGATGCACCTACCTGTGGGCCCTCACGAAGTGCAATTCTGACCGGACAACACATTTGGCGTCTTGAGGAAGCCGGTAACATCCACAGCACGCTCCCAGCTCGCTTTGCGACCTATCCCGCAATGCTGCAACAACGTGGCTACGTCACAGGCTTTACCGGCAAGGGGTGGAGTCCCGGGCGACTGGAACCGGGTGGGCGAACCGAAAATCCGGCAGGAAAAGACTATGGACGCCACCGATTGCAAGTCCCCAAACCCGGAATTGCGAATAAGGATTACGCAGCCAATTTTTCAGATTTCATTGAACAGCGTCCGGACGATGCACCGTTCTGCTTTTGGCTTGGCACCCATGAACCACATCGAGGCTACCAACCAGGCGCAGGCCTGGCTGCCGGCAAAGACCCATCCAAGGTTGTTGTGCCACAGTCTCTCCCTGACACCCCCGTGGTGCGCAGCGATATTCTCGACTATTACACCGAGGTTGAACATTTTGATCAGATGGTCGAGCGAGCTCTGAACCTGCTTGAGCAGCGGGGCGAACTCGATAACACGATCGTGGTGGTCACCAGTGATCACGGAATGCCATTCCCACGAGCCAAAGCTAGCCTCTACGACACAGGCACTCGCGTTCCACTTGCAATCCGCTGGAAAAACGGCATCCAAAATCCTGGAAGAGTCTCGAATGACTTTGTGAACCTGAGCGACCTGGCTCCGACGTTCCTCGCAATCGCTGGTCTCCCACAACCGTCAGAAATGACCGGACAAAGCTTGTTGAATATTCTCAAGGACGACCAATCCAATCCACAACGGAACCGGGATCACGCCTTGATCGCCATGGAGCGACACGATGGATGTCGCAAAGGGGGCAAAGGCTATCCGTGCCGAGCCATTCGCACCTCGAGGTTTCTGTTCATCCTTAATCATGAGCCAAGTCGCTGGCCTTCGGGAGACCCTGATCCATCGGTGTGCGCCCGTGCAATTCCGTATGGTGAGATTGATACATCCCCGACCAAGACGCTGATGATGATGAAAAACGATGACGCACGCATGCAAAAGTTGAATCAACTCGCGTTTGGATTCCGACCAGCAGAAGAACTGTACGATTTGAAAAATGATCCATGGCAACTTGACAATGTGGCGAACGATCCAGATTACTCAGCAGAATTGAATCGTCTGCGTGAACGTCTCACACAACGTCTGATCGAAACAAAAGATCCACGACAAATCGGTGGTGCAGTGCTCTGGGACTACTACCCGTACTACGGAACACGCAGGAACCGCGATTGGAAAGTAGATCCAATGCCAGACCAACCTGCGGAACGTTGAGTGGAAAGCCGCCATTTTTTGTTGATCGGCAACCCAAACTCAATCCCCCAAACTCAATCCCCC
>PKCN01000376.1 GCA_002862205.1 Planctomycetaceae bacterium
ACCGTTTGCGCATTTTGGCTGACTTGTTCGGCCGCGCTCGACACGACGTTCGCTTGTGCTGTGGTTTGCTCAGCATTCGAGCTCATTTGCTGGCTCACGGAGGTGAGTTCTTCAGAGGCGCCAGCCAATGAGGTTGTATTGTCGGCGATGCCGTGCACCAACGCACCCTGCCGAACCGCTTCATCGTTAAACTGCGTGGAGAATCGGTGTGAAATCCAGAGCACAAGGAATGCAGCGATAACGCAGATCAGGATCGAGTAGAACGCGATTTGTTGGACAGGTCGACGTACCTCGGCCAATTCAATCTCAGACATCAACGCCCAGTGACGGCCGTCTTCATTGCCTTCTGCATCGATGTCCACGGTAAGCGGTTGCCATGAAGAAAGCACTTCCTGCCCACGATAGTTTTTGATAATCGCGTTCCCGGATTCATTTCGATCCAGTGCACTGACAACCGACTCGGTGTTCACACGCACGTTGGGATTGATGATTGTGGTTTCGACACCAAGTTGCTCCAGAAACCGCGAGTCATTCCGGAACAGGTGATCTGAGCCAACCACATAGGTTTCACCACTTTCACCGAGGCCTGTCCGTTCTGAAAGAATCTCATTGATGCGGCCGATTGGCATCTGAAAGATTGCAACACCAACCTTTTCGTCGCCATCAAAGATCGGCGACGCAATGAAGCTCGCCGCTGCTTCGTAGGATGGGGTGTAAGTTTCGTAATCAACAAAGATCACTGTGTCTTTCCAGTTGGCCTTTGCTGCTTCGCTAAAAGCGCGACCAAGATTAGTTGACGCATACGGCCCATCTCTTAGGGATGTCGCATAATCAACTTCCTTGAAAACAGAGTAAACAATATTGCCCGTTTTGAGATCGACCAGAAAAATATCGTAATACCCGAACTTCTGCAGATAGTTGTGTACGATAGGGTGATAAAGCTTGTGTGATTTGCTGTATTCCGAACCGTCGCTCGCTTGGTCGAGCAAGTCCTTGCTGCCCAGTTCGTTTGGATTGTTTTGGATGTACTGGTACTGGAGTGCAATGGTGTCTGCGTCCAGCGACAGCACAAGTTTGTCAATCAATGCCTGGGTATCCGTAGCCATGGTTTCGTTTTCGGTGACGTACTTCCTTGCGAAGTCAGAGCGGTAGTAAGTTTCAACCTTCTTTCGCATGTCTGCGAGTTTTTCTTCAGTGATTTCGTTATCGACCTGGAAAGCATTCATGCCGCGATGAAAATCAGACATCGCTTGGACCACCATCCGGTCCTCCGAAAAAGTTTGTATTTGATCCTGGATCGAGTGAAAGTAACTCTGGATCTGGTTTGCCTTGATGGTGCGGACTGCCGCCAAACGGTCCGTTGCCTGCTGCATGATGGAGTTGGAGGCAAGGTAGTACATGGAGAGGCCAAGGATGATCAATGGCACAAGGGAGATGGCGAGCAACGCGAGCAGGAGCCGGTTTTTGAAAATCCCACGGAGCATCTCCGCCAGACGGCCCAGACTTCGTTGATTCGTGTTTGTGGATTGGTCGTTCATGTTGATTCTCTCGTTGGGATGTTGCCCCACGCGGAGCAGCGAGTGTGTCTATTTGAATCGTGGACTTTGGTAATCTGACGCAGCAAGGAGATCGATAACTGGTTAATCAACTGGAAGAGTCGTCGCGGTGGGGTGTGCATTTGTTTCTGCTATCGCATCGCGGAGGGCCAAGGAAATGTCAGCGATCTGTGGTGCGTCCAGCATGATCAGCAATCGTTTTTCAAGCTTGTAACAACCGGTGACGAATCGTCTTTCGCTCTCACTCAGGGTGTCAGGAACCTCTTCAAACTGTTCATTGCCAAGTGTCATGATGTCGAACAGTTCATCAACAAGGAAACTGAGAATTCCCTCTTCCATACGAACCACAATATTTGTCGGTAATTTGTCGACAGGTCGTGCTGCGAGCCCGAGTCGCTGCCGCAAATCGACTGCCATGACAATCTTGCCGCGAAGGTTCAGCAATCCAGTGACTAATGAAGGAGTGAGTGGGATGGGAGTGCACTCCTGGAATCGAAATACCTCCTGTATGAATTGGATATCGATTCCGAACAAATGCTCGCCAAGTGTGAAAGCGCATACTTGGCGTTGTGAATGGGAGAGAATGCTTGTCACGCGTCTGCTCCTGTGAAAGAGGTTTTAGCGATGCCAAAACTGTTCAAGACCGAGTCAATATCGAGGATATCTGTGACTTTTCCTTCGATGACCGCTGAGCCACGAATCAGGTGTCCTGGTTCATTTGTCAATCGCATGGGACCTTGCTGTTGGGCAACATCAACAATTTCACGCACAGTGATACCGGCGTGGCTTCCATTTACCCTGATAACAATGGTCTTGTGAGCATCCGAGGCAGTGTGCTTGGGTCCTTCGTCGCCATCCGCAGTTTGCTCTGTTGCGTCCAATAGCTTCGCCAGCGGTAAAAGAGGCATGATTTGGCCTCGATATTGCACGGCATCCATTCGATCCATCTGTTCAATGTCTGATGGTTGGATGTCTTCAAGTCGGTCAACCTCGGCCAACGGTATCGCCAGTTTTCTTCCAGACAGCAGTTTGAAGATCAACATGTGGTCAGCGGGTTTCTCGGTAGTCTTCAGGTCGGGCCCCTCCGAGGCTTGGCTCAACTCTTCGAGCGTCATACCGATCGCGGTGGCTAAGCCGAGGACGTCAAGAATGAGGGCGACACGACCGTCACCCATGACGGTGGCCCCGGCCAAGTGTGGAATGACAGCCAACGATCGATGCAGTGCTTTGACCACGATTTCTTCGGTCCGCTCGACGTGGTCCACCACGAGCCCGAATCGGCATGCGTCGGCTTGTAGCACCACAACGTTGATATGTTCGCGTTGGGCATCGGCGAGGCTTTGGCCTGTACCAAATAGCTCGCTCAGACAGACAAGAGGTAAGAGTCGACCACGCAGACGGTAGACGGGCGTACCTCTGAGCCTCTCAATCCGATCCTGTTGATCACTCTGGTTCAGGTGAAGCATCTCGACGAGATGACTTTGTGGAATCGCAAACCGCTGTTGGTCGCTCGAGATGATGAGAGCGGGCACGATTGCCAAGGTCAGAGGAATCTTCACCCTGATTGACGTGCCAATGCCGATTTTGCTCTGCACATCGATGCTACCGCCTATTTTCTCAATATTCGTTTTGACGACATCCATGCCAACGCCACGACCAGAGATTCCGGTGACTTGCGCAGCCGTGGAAAATCCTGGTCGAAAGATCAGCTCGATCAGCTGTTGGTCCGTCATGGTCGCCGCATCGGTGACGCTGAGGATGCCCTTGGAGATTGCCTTCTCGCGGATCCTGTCAGGGTCAATGCCTTGCCCATTGTCGCTGATCTCGATGTTGACCTGTCCCCCCTGGTGCCACGCGCGGAGATGCAGTTGTCCGCGTTTGTTTTTTCCGCATGAGAGCCTTTCGCTGGTGCTCTCGATTCCGTGGTCGATGGAATTGCGAATTAAATGCGTCAAGGGATCCTTGATTGCTTCTAACAGCGACTTGTCAACCTCGGTCTCCTCGCCGTCGAGCAACAGGTCCACTTCCTTTCCGCACATGACTGCAAGGTCACGCACCAGACGAGGGAATTTCCCCCATATATTGCCGATCGGCTGCATTCGTGTCTGCATGACACGTTCTTGAAGTTCGGTTGTGATTCGATTGACTTGCTGGGTGACGCTGTTGAGTCGGTGGTCGTGCTCGTTGCTCTCCGTCTGCACGAGCTGATTGCGAGCCAATACAAGCTCGCCAACAAGGTCCATCAACTGATTCAGCAAGCCCACATCAACGCGAATGCTGCCTTCGGAACTGCTGGGTTGTGGACGGGGCGGTTCGGGACCAGCCACAACGGTTCCAGCATCTGGCACTGGGTCCCGAGTTGTGGACAACGGACCGACTCGGATTGCTGAACGCCCCGTGAATTGATCGGGTGTGCCAGTTTCATCAGGACCGGCGATGTGGAGGGAGTCAGACTCTGGAAGCACGATGTCCGAGTCTTTGTCTGAGAGCCTCCCAATGATGCCTTTTCCCTCGACTTCATCACCAGTGGTGTCTTCCACTGAGGACAGATGGTCAGGTGCGACAAGCGAGTCCGCGGGTTCGGTTTTTGTCTGCTGCTTTTCTGGGAGCGTGGTCGTGTCGTGGGGAACAGTTCCGCTTGCCGTGGGGCCATCGGCCACGGGCTCATCCGAGCGGTCTGGGTTGCCGGCAGTCTCTAACGCGGACGAAGAAAACTCATCCAACACGCGATTGAGTTCCCGGTAGTCACCATCGCCTTCGCCGGCGTCGCGACCTATGTTTGCCAGAATATCACGGATAGCGTCAACGGAATCGAGTAACGCTGAAGTGACTTCTTCGTTGAGTTTGATTTCCCCGTCGCGCAGGCGACTGAGTAAATTCTCGGCTGAATGGGCAACCGCGCCAAGTTTCGCGAAGCCAAAAAAACCGCTGGTGCCTTTGATGGTATGAATGGCTCGGTAAATGCTATCCAAACGCTCAAGATCCCCGGGGTTTTGCTCCAAGGAAACAAAATCCTGATCAAGTTGATCCAGGTTCTCCTCAGATTCCTCGAGGAATTCGCGAATGAACTCTTCGTTTTCCAAATGACCATCCCCAGTGCCAATCAATCGCCCAGTACTACATGCACCGGTACACAACGTTGATTTGGATTCGTTAACGGGAAGGTTTCAGTCCATGGAGAACTAGCGTCAAACCCCGCTGTAGGGAGCTTAGGTTGAAATTTGCGCCTTGGATGTGGATCGAGTGAACATTATTCGCAAAGCAATGGGTGGGCTGCTACCTGTCCCGACGTGGGTGACAGTTCCATCGTCACCAACGTAGTATTTCGCACAATGGGCAGGACTAGACGCGCAACCGCTGCCCCCCAACCTGCATATCAGTCACTTCCGGTTCAGGCAAACTGATAGCGTTCTCCGCTTAGGAACAGGAGAAACATATCAAGAAAAGCTTGTCGAGGAAAAAAAGGTGCTGCACACTCTGGCTATGTTGCCGGTCAGACGGTCTTTACTCTGAGCAAGACCTGTGCAGTTCACTTCTTTGTTGACATCCTCGCGTGCGTCGCGACCATCCGTAACTAGCGATTGGATTTCGCTTGATGGTCAGCGACGTGAGTCGTTGTGGCCAGTGGCTGATACTCTAACGGATGCAGTGGAGCATCTTTGCACCGCGGATCAACAAGGCATTACCGGCCACGGAAGGAGTTGCCCAAAACAAACCGGGGGTTTCGTTGGACGGCAGTTGCTGGAATTCATCCCCACTTTTGATCACCGAGGTTTCGCCGGACTCGTTCAATGCGTAGACATTTCCATCAGCCGCCCAGAGTGATGAGGTGACACTGGATGCGTTTTTCAGTCGTTCGCGGTACAACCGTTCGCCTGTCTCGGCATTGTGGCAGCTGAGGATTCCACGACTGAGTACATAGAGTCGACCATCGAGCACCACAGGCGAGCACATGCCGGGGGCGGCAGCGTCAGCGATCCAAGCCACCTGTTTTTCACCGATCGACTCCAGCGTCAATTCGCCAGAAGCACCTGCCTCTACGGCAATCAGGGGTCCACGACTGTTCCGCCCGCTGTTTCCCAGATAGATCCGATCTTCATCGCATGTAGGTGACGCACTGAACGCTCCACCGGTCCCCGTCAAAGTCCAAAGCTGTCCGCCGGTGCGTGGCTCGTAGGCCGATACGTTGCCAGCACCGCAAACGACCAGCTCTGTTCTTTGACGGTTCTTCCAGATGATTGGTGAACTCCAACTGGTTCGCCCTCGGCGACTTGATTTCCAAACCTCTTTCCCTGTCTTTCCGTCCAAGGCAATCAAAAACGACTTCTCTTCATTGTCACACTGAACGAAAACCATTCCGTCATGTATCGCTAAAGAACTGCCGCTTCCGAAGTCACTTGAAGTGCGGTAGGCACCCAAGTCCTTCTGCCACAATTGTGTTCCATCACCATCAAGACATGCTATCGCCCCAACTGCAGCGAAGTAGGCGTAAACCCGTTCGCCATCCGTCACCGGCGACTCGGTGGCGTAGGAATTGGAAGGGTGGATTTTGTGGGGTGGCTTTTTTGAGACAACCTGCTGTTTCCAAAGCAGGCTGCCATCCTGCAAACTCATGCAATGCACTTCAAAGCTGAAAGGCTCAGTTGGTGCCTTGCCCATGAAGTGGGAACGCATTGATGCGACACCAGCACCAAAACCTTTTGGACGAGTACCGTCCGCAGCAACTGCCGTCGTTACGAACACTTTGTCACCAGCGATCACAGGAGAAGACCAGCCACCTCCGGGCACCTCCACAGACCACGCCAAATTGCTGTCCATGCTCCACGCTTCAGGGTGCTTTTCAGCTGAGACTCCGTTGCCCTCAGGACCTCGAAAACTCCCCCATGAGCCGCCCGCATCGGCAGAGAATGCCAGCGAGCTGAGGTAGAATAAGCTTGCAAACGCAGCAAGACAGGCAGTCTGGGGCAAATGAGGGGTTTTCATTGAAATGTCCGGGCGTGTGCAGAAAGAAGTGCAGAGCATCAAAGCTCTATCTACGCACGGATTCTAGGGGAGCGGCAAGCGCGAGCGTGGCGTAGACCACGCCCATTTGTGGAGATCTGTTGAGGAAGATCTGTGTAGAGATCTGTCGCAGTCATCCAAGAACCCTGCTTCAAGGTCCTGTCTGACCCATTTGGCTGGTTTGGCCGTAGTGTTCAGCAATCAGTCGAAGGGAGCGGTTGCGGAGACGTGATCCTTTTTCCGCGTGGATTAGTACCGTGTAGAGAACATGGTGCCAACGCAGTGCGGGAGAGGAGAGCTTTTCCTGACCTCAGATCGATTTGCCGGGAGTCGTGCGGTAGATGCACGATGCGTTACAGGCCGCGTGTTTTTGTTTTTCCATCGTTTCAACAGCCGAGTGGAGATCTGTCATGCAATACAGAATCATCGTCCCCGTTTTGAGTCAAGACTTTTACTTTCTTGCTGAATCTGACTCGGGCAACATTATCCGGGTGGTTCCTTGTCGGCCTCGATAACAGATGCGCGATAACAGGAACGCGATAAGCGATTGATTACACGTGCGGCGACAAGCGGAGTTCGGTTGCACGGAATCAACTCTGCTGGATCATGGTCCACTTATCGAACGTTGCAGCCTGACCAGAGTGGTTGCCTTGGTGATCACTCAGGTTCCAGACAGTGGCACAGTCGATGAGGAACCGCTGACCATCGGTTGCGATCCTGATACCCCGGTAATCATCAACGAAACCGTCTCGTGTTGTGCGTTGCAGCAGTTTCGCACGTTCATCACGATGGACGGGTTCGGCGGTCATCCTTGATGGCGTTTTCAGCAGGGTGGGCACTGAAATTTTCCAGAGATCGAGAGCCATTTGGTTGGCATAATTGAGCAGGGGATCGGACTGCGTGTCATGTGAGACGACTACCAACGGCGCATGAAACAGTTGCTGAGCCTGATCAGCTGGTGATCCGTCGCGGGTAATCAGTGTCTTTCCGATCAGGCGTTCGTAGGAGTCGAGGATGGTTTGGCTTTGTTCAATCCAGCCATTTTGTTCCCACGTTCTGGTTTCCGTCATCGGTCGCATGTTTTCAGAGAGGGCGGTGGAGCGTTGATTTTGGGAGTGTATCCGCCCCACTATGAACCAGATAGTACAGGTTGGGTGGGTCCGATTGCCGGGTTCGGTGTTGTTGTGGGAAGCGTCGTTTTGTAAAGTAAAAAGGTGGCATGGATTTTGCAGATGACGCCTCGCCGGGCTGTGTGTGTGATCTCGAAGTAGATTTTGCTAGCTGAACGAACTTGGCAGCGTCTGTCTGTTATAAGTTCGCGGCCACTGTCCAGAATTTTGCAATCAGCGCGTCACACCCCGGTATTTTGAAATGGGAACACTTTGGATCAGCCGAACTCTGAACCAATGATCGATCTTCGCCGCTACGCAGATCGTGAGCATCTGCTGCTGGCGTCTTATGCGATGTACAGTCGCGAGACGGGTGGACGCTTGCATGATGAGCAAGCGCACGCTTATCGGGGTCCCTTTGCACGCGATCGCGATCGCATTCTGCACAGCAGCGCTTTTCGGCGTTTGAGTGGCAAGATGCAGGTATTTACTGGCGAGATGGGGATTTACCATCGCACGCGTTTGACGCACACGTTCGAAGTAGCTTCGGTCGCTCGAACGATGGCTCGGGTTCTTCGGTTGAATGAGGATTTAACGGAAGCCCTGGCATTGGTGCACGACATTGGTCATCCACCTTTTGGCCATTGCGGGGAGGATATTTTGAGCCACTGCATGAATTCGGTGGGTGGCTTTTCCCACAACGGTTTCGCGTTGGTGATTGTTGAACAGTTGGAGCAACGTTACGCCAAATTTCCGGGCCTCAACCTGTCAAGAGAAACGCTCGCCGGTCAGGATGTGCGAGCTCACAAAGCAGAGGCCGCGGTCGGGCGTTCGCCGATGTTGGAAGTCCAGTTGGTCGATGCAGCGGATTCGATTGCCTATGACGCGCACGATGTGGACGATGCACTTCAAATGGGACTGTTGTCGATTGAGGAATTGTCGGAGTTGGCCGTGATCAGGCGAGCGTTGGAGAGGACACGTGGTCGGCACGGATTATTGCCCAAAGCACAATTGAGGCAGCTTCTTGTTCACGAACTGATCGACCTGCAAGTGGGCGATCTTTTGGAACAGGCCCTTGAAGCTGTCCGACCCTTCGAAGGTCAAAGTACCTCAAGTGTCAGCGATGCGGGGCTCCGCCTCGGCCACAGCGAAGTGATTGCTCGAGAACGCATTGAACTGGAAACGTTTCTATTTGACGCGGTGTATCGGCATGAGCGGCTGATACCAGTGCGGAAAGCAGCCTCGGATCGTCTGGAGACCTTGTTCAATATTCTCGTCCGTGATCCATCGCGAATGCCACTCAGGTTCCGACAACGTGCAGAATCCCACGCCACCCAAGCGGTCGTCGGGGAATACATCGCCGGGATGACCGATGCGTTTTGTGACAGTCAGTACCGATACGCGGTGGAGTCCGTTAGCGGTCCGCTGGCAGATTGGTAAATGCCAATGATTGGGCAGCCACACACAGCGCCCGCAACAAGGTGTCTGTATCTTGCAGCCGTGTGGTTGGGCGCGATGTCCCACCCAGCAACTTGTATCAGTGGAAAAGAGGCCGACTGTGCTAGCCTGTACCACCTGATCGCCTGTGAAAATCTGATCACCTGACTGACTTGATTTTTAGCGATAGTCTTCGTGGCAGGCGTCGCATTTTTGACGAATCTTGCTGACGCCGATCCGCACAGCTTCAAAATCACCTCGACCCAAGGCTGCTGTTACATTTTTGGAGTCACTTGCCATATCACGACTTAATTTGGCATAGTCCTCGTCGTCCGAGTCGTCCATACCTTCCTGCACCAGAATCTCTCCGAGTAATGCGAGCAGTTCACTATTACGTTTAACCAGATCTGTCTCTTTCTTGATGGTGCCTTCATCGCGAGCACCGTCTTCAAGAGCCTCGATGAGCAATTCGGCATATTCCATCAAAGGTGAGCGATCAGCGATCATGGTCCAGTCAGTTTCTTCCTCGGCATCCTTGCTCGAGAGCCCGCTGCCCGCGACTAGATCCTGCAAATCACCCTTACGCGATTTGGCTTCGTTGTAGACCTGGGTGGACCCCGCTTTGCAATTGAATGCCGTTCGGCTAATCAGGTCACGAGCCGCCGCAGCTTGGTCCTTCCAACGCACATCGTCTGGATACTGGTTGATGACTGCGAAGAGTGATGCAAGCACGGTGAGGTCCAGTCGCGCATCCAAGTACCCTCCGCTGTTGAACGCGCCCGGCGTGGTGACGACAGAATCAAAATGCAGTTTCACACGTTTGACTTCGTCTTCAAGTGATTGAGGCGACACCAAACTGCGCCACAGGTCATTGCCGGCTGCTGCTGGCTGGGAGCCAGAAGGGTCCATCGCATTGGTCGCCACTTTCGCGGCGGCAGCGGTGCTGGCTCGCACACTGGAAAGGGTGGGGGTGTCCCCACGAAACGCGTCATTGATATCCACGAAAAAGATGTCTTTCATCCTGTCCGGGTCCACTTTAGGCACTGGGGCGCGTCGTTCGTCAGCCCGCACATGCGGAATGATCGAAACGATACCAACCAAGGCAATGATCAACCAACGCCGAGAGATCTTCATACGGTCAGTTCCAAGAATCGAGAAAAGCTTCCAATTGGAGTATACCTGACGAACTGCGGGTAAAACGAGTTACATTTTCCACTACAGGCAAGTTTGTGGTACTTGCAGGATCGAGCAACCTGTTCCCACGTTGCCGTGCTCACTCGCACGTACCCTCAAGTGTGTGCCTGCAGGGGAGGCCCTAGGTTTTGGTGTCCCAGAGCAGGTGTCATGCGTGGAAGGGGCGGCTGGTTGATGCTGCAAAAACTTGGTGGAATTGCCGGCAATTGTGCCCCGTTTCCAAGTTTTCATGGACAGCAAACATCAATGATTCGTCGCATTTCAGCCACGGCCTCTCGCATGCCAACCATCATCGCCCGGCTCATCACCGAGTGCCCGATATTCAGTTCGATCATGTCAGGGATTCTCGCCACGGGCCGCACATTGGTGTAGTTCAACCCATGTCCAGCATGCAGGCGCATTCCGAGTTCGGTGGTGACCTGCCCCGCCTCAGTGAGCCGTTTGAGTTCCAAGCTAACTGCATCGCGAGTTGCAAGGGCGTAAGGGCCTGTGTGCAGCTCAACGGCATCAGCCCCTAGTTTGGCGGCGGCTTCAACCTGATGTGGGTCAGCATCGATGAACAGGCTGACAAGAATATTGTGTTCTTTAAGTTGTTGGATGGCTGCGGCAACGCGTCCCTGATCCGCAGCGACATCAAGTCCGCCCTCGGTGGTCACTTCTTCTCGGTGCTCGGGCACAAGAAGGCCCCAGGTGGGTGCCGCTTTGCATGCGATATCAACAATTTCCTGCGCGCAGCCGAATTCCATGTTGGTTTTGACCGTGACAGTGGCCATCAACAGTTCGACGTCACGTTCCTGAATATGGCGTCTGTCTTCTCTGAGGTGAAAAGTGATGCCGTCGGCCCCACCTTGTTCGGCCAATGCAGCAGCGACCACCGGGTCGGGCTCAAAAGTGCGTCTGGCTTGCCTGAGCGTCGCGACGTGATCAATGTTGATACCGAGTTCAATCAAAGGGGATGTCCCGTGAGCAGAAGTTTCCATGAGTGGCTCAAACATTGGCGCCCCGGACGATCACGTTCGGGGTGCCGATGATGAGGGTCGGCATCAATTATGGGAGTCAATTTCGACACGTTCGCCGCGAGTGTCTCTGCAATCCATTTCAAGATGTTCCGGATACAGTCCTTCGCTACCGAGGATTTGCACGGCCATTTTACCGACATCCTCCATCTCCATGACCTCCCGGCGTTTCTTGTTGTTGAGATGGGCAGCCACCTCATCATTAACGCGAACCGTGATGCGACAAATATGTTTATTGTTGACGGCAAGTGCGAGTGTCCTGATCACTTCAATTGACATACTTTCAGCGGTCTTGACCAAGGCACGTCCTTCGCAGCACGGGCAATCGTTGTAGATGCTCCTTTTCAGACTGGGGCGTATGCGTTGGCGAGTCATTTCAATCAGCCCGAATGGGCTGGTCCGCAAGATTTTGGTTCTTGCTCTGTCATTGGCCATCGCATCGCGAAGTGTTCGTTCAACTTTACGGCGGTGACTTTCTTTTCTCATATCGATAAAGTCGTTGACGATCACACCACCGAGGTCCCGCAATCTGAGTTGTCTTGCGATTTCTTTGGCCGCGGCCACGTTGAGGCGGAATGCGTTCTCCTCAGCAGAGTCATTTCCGCGGAAGCTTCCGCTGTTGACATCGATCGCCACGAGCGCTTCAGTGGGATCAATCACAATCGAGCCACCATCGCGCAATTGCACCTGTCTGGTGTTGATTTTGATGATTTCCTGTTCCAGCTTGTACTTATGAAACAGAGGAGACTCGCCCTCGTAAAGTTTCAAACGGTCTACCACGCGTGGCATGACCATTTTGAGGAAATCGCGTGCCTTCTCATACGATTCAGGTTCGTCGACAAGAATCTGGTCGATGTCATCGCTGTAGATGTCCCGGATCGTGCGAATGATCAGGTCACTTTCTTCGTATATGACGCCCGGTTCCTTGGTGGTTTTGACGCGACGAGCAATTGCTTTCCAGAGACGCAGCAGGTATTCAAGGTCCCGCGAGAGTTCTTTTTCTTTTCGTCCGGCTCCGGCGGTGCGAACAATGAATCCAAGCCCTTTGGGTGGATTCAACGAAAGCAAGCAGCGTTTGAGCCGCTTTCGATCATCCTCGTCTTCGATTTTCCGGCTAACCCCAACACGGGCAAGCGAGGGCATCAGGACAAGGTATCTTCCTGGGATGGAGATGTAGGTGCTCAGGGTCGGCCCTTTGGTGCCGATTCCCTCCTTGATGACTTGGACGAGAACCTCATCGCCGCGGCGAAAGATTTCCTGGATGGGGGGTTTGACTCGCGGTCGGCCGCCTTTGTAGGCATGTTTACTGCCGCGGCCTGATTCCCGTGCCCGTTTCGCAGCGGCCTCGGCGAGTTCATCCGACTCGCGCATGATTTCTGCCGGGTCATAACCGCCTTGGCGAAAATACTGCGGTTCGACATCGCTAATGTGTAAGAAACCATTTCGCCCGACACCGAAGTCGACAAAAGCTGCTTGGATACTGGGCTCAAGGTTTACGATTTTTCCTCGATAGATGTTTCCGGCAAACGCCTCAACACTCTTTCGCTCCATGTAGAGCTCTTCCAGCCGATTGTTTTCCAGCACTGCAATCCGGCATTCTTCCGGTTGCAATACGTTGATCAACATTTCTTTCTTCATCGACAAGCACCTCAAAGGTGTTATGCCAGCTTAATGCGGAACCAAAAGATTCCGGCATGGACGCTGACGGGGGTAATGTTCTGTTATTGGCCATCAACAGCTCTGGGAAAGTTGTCATACTTCCTCCTCGTCGTGGCCGATGTACGATTTCATCTGTGTCTGCCAGTTCGGAGACACTGCAATCAAGTTGGGGTCGCATTCTTCGAGATCCTGCTTGAGTTCGACCGAAATGCGACGGATCAGAGTCCCGCGATCAATCCAGTCACCAAACCCCAACAGATCGAGAACGTCTCCGGGACGCAGCGATGCTGCCTGACTGGCTGCCAGCCGGAGCCTGACAACAGTGCCATCAAGTTCCAGTTTTGTGATCTGTTCAGACACTTTGACTGTGAGAGCTTTTTTCTTCCGCTCAACAGAGACTGTGTCCTTTCCCAGCAGTTCATTGATTGCTGCTTTGATCGGTTCGGCTTCCATTTCTTCCACCACAGAAATGGTGTAGTCGCTCGCATTGAGTTGTGCTTTGCCCATTCCCTCGGGGAGTTGTCTGACACTTTTGATGTGGAGACCTGGTTGTCGGTCGGCCTCCAGTCGCTCAAGCAGGGCTTTGGCGGAGATTTCTTCGGCCAAGTCGATTTCGACGACTTCATCCAGACTCTCAACTCCCAACGCCAAAGCAGAAGGGAATCCAACTCGTGGTTTGGGGTGAAAGCCCTCGGTCATCGAAAGCACCAGTTGGGCACGTCTTAGCAAACGCTCCCAAAGACGTGCCAAGTCACGGTGACTGATCCAACGCAGCAGATCTGTTTTGCCAAATCGGATTCGGTACCGAATCCGCACAACAGACGCAGTAGCTTGTTCAGCTTCCTTTGCTGTGTGTTGATCAGGCATGGTGCCGGAATCGATTTGGGTAGGCTCTGGATTGGTCACAATGGTCATGAACGAGGGGGAAGCAATGTGTTTTTAAAATCAGGTCACGATCAACTCAGGCACAAGCACACTGAGACGATCCAGTAGATAGACGTCCACATCACGTGCTGAATCGAGTGTCATGACTCGTTCGGCAATCTGCTGACACTCATCGATGGAAACGCTTCGGATCGCTTTTTTGATTCGCGAAAGTGCTAGTGGTGGAACGCTGAGATTTCTGACCCCAAGCCCCACCAACAACAAAGCGCGTCCGGGAATGCTGCTCATTTCACCACAGACAGCAAGCGGCCGCGCCCAATCATCTGCCACCTCAACGCAGCGTTGAATCAGCCGCAACACCGCAGGGTCGCTGGATTGGTACAAGTCGGCCACGTACTCGTTGCTGCGGTCAACCGCGAGGGTGTATTGGGCAAGGTCGTTGGTGCCGATGCTCAGAAAGTCGACTTCTTTGACAAAGTGCTCCAACATGACGACGGCAGCCGGTACTTCGACCATCATCCCCACGGGGATATCAGCACGATGCGGAATTCCTTCGTCTTTGAGGTCACGAGCCACAACTTTCAGCAGCATTTTGGCCTGTCTGAGCTCACCGATGGTGGTGATCAGTGGGAACATGACGCGGATATCGCCATGCGTGGCTGCCCGCAAAATCGCACGCAATTGCGGACGAAAGAGGTCGAGGTTTCTTAGCGAAAGCCTGATGCTCCGCAGTCCGAGGAAAGGGTTGTACTCTTGCTCGGCGAGAGGCCGATGTCCCATCTTGTCGGCACCAAGGTCGAGTGTGCGAATGACGACCGGCCGGCCATTCATTTCACTGACCACCTGGCTGTAGGCTTCGTAGTGATCTTCTTCGCTGGGTTCCTCAGTGCTTGCCAAGTAGAGGAATTCGGTACGATAAAGCCCCACGCCATCGGCTCCCCGCTCCAGGCAGGACGCGGTCTCGTGGGGAAACTCGATGTTTGCGCTGAGTCGGATCCGCGTTCCATCGGCGGTCTCGGCGGGTAAATCCCGAAGCTCCGCCAACTGAGCTGTAAGCGTCTGGCTTTGTTCGATTCGCTGCTGGTAACTGGCAAGTGTGCTCTCGTCGGGGTCGACGATGAGTTTTCCGCGATCCCCATCCACGATAACACGGGTTCCGCTGGGGACGGAATCGAGAAACGTTCCGACGCCCACCACGGCTGGCAGCTCGAGACCTTTTGCAACGATGGCGGTGTGCCCGCCCGACCCTCCGACCTCTGTGCAAAAACCCTGAACGTACCGGCGGTCGAGATTAGCGGTCTCACTTGGCGACAGATTGTGCGAGAGCAGCACCACAGGTTCTGTCAAATCGGATAATGGCTGCTCGTCGAAGGCACCGAGCTGCTGGAGGAGCTGCTTTTCGATGTCGGTTACGTCTTCGGCACGCTCGGCCAACATAGCGTTTTCGAGACGTCGCAGTGCGATGGCGTAATTTCGCAACACCCGGTTAACGGCATAGTCTGCAGCATGCAGTTCTGTCTTGATTCGCCGCCGCAACTCACCATGCAGTCGTGGGTCGTTGAGCATTTGCAGTTGAGCGGCAAAGATATCGCCCGTTTCATCACCAGCAACGGCGGCGGTTTCGAGTCGATTGGACTCAATTTTCTCTGCGACTGCATTCACTGCCGACCGCAGACGCGCATATTCCTCGTCCGCCTTTTCAGCGGCGATAAGAGTGCGGGAAATACGGTATCCATCGGCGTCCAGCACTAAAGCTGGGCCGATAGCGACTCCCGGCGATACAGGAATACCTTGCAGTTCGACCATCGTCGTGCGACGGAACGGTTCTCACGGGAGCTACCCATGGGGATCGAGAACGAATTTGATTCGTTCATCAATCGCATGGTGTCACTCCGGGACCGCGTGAGCGGTCGTGACTTCGTGGGTGCGGTCCGTCATCATTCTTTATTTATTTGTAGATTCTGAGCCGGATTCGTACGCACGAATCCGAAGCGCCAATTCCTGTGAACCGATTCACATCGTTGGCAATCTGGCCGAGTCGAAACAGTCAACCGTCGACGGCTGGCTGTTTTCCCGGCACTTCATTTGTGTCGTCAAAACCCGCTTCAAACAGTTCCGTGATCGCCTTGAGCGCATCATCGGCATCGCTACCGTCGGCTGAAACGGTCAGCACAGTTCCCTGTGCCGCCCCCAACGTCAGTAACGAAAGGATGCTTTTGCAATCGACCAACTCACCATCTCTGCCAATCGAGATGCTGGATTGGTAGCTCGACGCCATGCGGACCAGTAAATCCGCTGGACGTGCGTGCAAACCCTGAGGGTTTCGAACAGTGACAGTTCGGGTTGGGAGGTTCTTATTCATTAGCCAGATACAAACTGGTTATCATCTGCTTCTTGCAATAATTGATTGATATCTGCGGGAGTCTTGCTTTGCTTGAGGAACCGGCAGAATGTCTCATCTCTCAGCTGTCGGGAGATGTTTTCGAGAGCGCGGAGGTGGTCACCTGGTCGCTCGGGTGGGCTGATCAGAAGAAAGAAAAGTTGGACCCGTTCACCGTCGAGTGATTCAAAGTCGACGCCTTCGTCACTGACGCCAACGGTCCCAACCAGTTTTTGAACGCTGGGGTGTTTGGTGTGAGGAACAGCGACACCCCGACCGATGCCGGTGCTGCCAAGTTCTTCCCGCTTCATGATCGATGCGACGATGTCTTCGCGCTGGTCGGCGTCAATGTCACCCGAGTCAAGAAGCGCTTGAACCAACTCCTCGATGACGGCTTCCTTGGATTGCGCCTTCAATTCGGTGCGAATTGCTTTGGTTGTAATAAAATCTGCGAACTTCATTTGGATGCGATTCCTTGTTTGGAAATCTCGATGTTAGCTAACCGCCTGCCTCATCCGCTTCGGAAGGGCTCGGTCAGTGTCGTTGGAACCACCCGCGAAGAGGCGGAAACGTGCTGACTGCGAACTCCTGCACCTGATAGTGAGAGCTGGCGGGAATGAAAATGGTTATGGTCGCAACAGAAAAGCGAATGTCGGCACCCGTGTGCCAAACAATTCCTACTCGTCTGCGGCGTCCGATGGATCGATGTGTTTGTGTGGGGTAGCCCGGTGGCCTGTTTTCTTTTCCTTCAATCGTCGCAGTTGCTGCTCGACCTTGGGAATGGCGGTGTCAAGCGCCGAAATGACGGTACTCGCCTCTGCTGTGGCTAAACAGTCATCGGCATGCTCGGCCGACACCTGAATCTCAACCGACGGCTTGTCCAACTGTTTCAGATCGACAGTGACCTCAATCGCATTGATGCGGTCGTAGAGGCGGCGGAGTTTCTCGGCTTTTTCTACCAGTAACTCCTGATCACCTGGCTGCAAACTACCGTGCCGTGCTGAAACATTGACCTGCATGCTCTGAATCTCCTCCATAGATTAGGACGTTCTCGCTGGACGAGGACTCCTGATTAGTAAGGTTCCACGCGTCGACGCGATTTCCTGACGCTGCTGACGGAACCTTCTGTCACTGACAGCATACGCAACTTCGCCCTCTGCGAATAGCGATGCTTTTTTACTTCTGATCGAGGGATTGCAATCCAGACTCCCCCTGACAGACAGCCCGCCGGCATGTTACTCTTGCGATCGCAATTTTGAACGATCTTTCCACCCCTTTAACCCCCGCTTGCTCCATGGCCCGAAAGGTCGTCAATCGGAAGGCAAAAGCTGCCGAGGCCGAAGCCGCAGAAAAACAGGCTACCGCAAAGAAGAAAAAAGCCGCTAAAAAGGCTACGAAGCGGAAAAAAAAGGTCGCAGCCGAGGTTCGGCTACGACTGTACTGGGGCGTCTTCAGTCAAAATTTGAAGCGGGTTGCCGTCTTTGAATTTGATCAAAAGAAAGAGGCCGAAAAAAGAGCGACTGAGCTCAGCAAAGGCGGGAAATCTCCCCACTTTGTTCAAAAGGTTAAGGAAGAAATCAAACCCGAATAAGACATTTCTATGAGCGAGCGTTCTTTTAAGCCGGGGTTGATTTTCCTGATTCTGGCAATTCTGGCGGTCGTGATGATGTCACGCGGGTACGAGGCGAGCGCACAAGTGAATTCCAGACTGCTGGGGCAATACCGCAGCGAAAATTTCGCCGCGCCCTCAGGTATGCGTCTTCCCTACCGAATCCTCGCTCCCAGCAAAATCGAGCCCCACCAGAATTATCCCCTGGTGCTGTTCCTGCATGGCGCGGGAGAGCGGGGAAATGACAACGAAAAACAACTGGTGCATGCTGCAGTTGACTTTGCAAGCAAAGCCCGCAGGGAACAGTTTCCAGCGTTTGTGGTGTTCCCACAGTGCCCCGATGGGCAGAGATGGGTTGAATCTGATTGGGGCCTGCCCTCAGGACGGGGTGAATTTGACCTCGAACCCTCCCAACCCATGGCGGCTGTCTTGCAACTCGTTGATTCGCTGGTTCAGCAACTGCCGGTGGATCCCAAACGCCTCTACGTGACTGGCTTGTCGATGGGCGGGCAGGGTAGTTGGTTCGCCGCAGCCCGGCAGCCCCAGCGTTTTGCTGCGATGCTTGAAGTTTGCGGCGGCGGGGACCCGACTTGGGCCACCCAATACGCGGGTATTCCGATTTGGGCACTTCACGGTCAGGATGATGGCGTTGTTCCCATTTCACGAGCACGGGAAATGGTCGTGGCGCTGACCCAAGCAGGACATGCGCCTGAAATCAGGTACACCGAGTACCCCGGCGTCGGGCACAACAGTTGGACCCAAACGTTCAAACGCGACGATGTGTTTGAGTGGCTTTTTTCTCAGCGGAAGCGTTGATGTCCCCCCAGGTTCGTGCAGATCGCCGCGTGGCTGCGGAATGGGAGCCGCAGGATTGCATGTGGATTGCCTGGCCCCATAACCACGATACTTGGCCGGGGCATTTCAAAAACATCCCCGGATTTTTTGCGAACTGGGTGCGGGTGATTGCCGAATCATTGCCCGTGCGGGTGCTTGCGGCTTCGGACATGGCCGATGATTGCATCAAACAGCTTGGCTCGACTAAGAACATTGACGTGCTCGATATCCCGACAAACGATTGCTGGGTTCGAGATTACGGACCCACCTTTGTCCTGAATCAGCAGGATCAGAGCCTGAGCTTGGTCGACTGGCATTACAACGCGTGGGGCGGTAAGTATCCGCCATGGGATCTCGATGCGGCTGTGTGTTCACAAATGGCTCAACGGCTTGATGTTCCGATTGTGGCAAGCAACCTTTGTCTCGAAGGCGGTGCGATTGAGTTCGATGGTACGGGGCGGCTGCTGACCACACCCTGTCTGCTTGCCGAAAATCGAAACCCTGGAATTACAGAAACTGAAGTCAGTGAAGAACTGCACCGGCTGACCGGTGCTACGGAAATCGTCTGGGTTCAGGGGGGTGGTTTGGAAGGCGATGATACGGATGGGCACATTGACCAATTGGCGAGATTCGTTGATCAGGAAAATGTTGTGGTGTGCACTTCCAATCATGAACAGGATTCGCACACGCGGGGGCTTCGTGATAATTTCCTTCAGTTGCAGGCTTGGGCCGATACGACTTCGCCAATCATGCAAGTGCATGAGCTACCCGCTCCGGCGATTCGATTGATTCAGGGGCAAGCCGTGCCGCAAAGTTATTGCAACTTTTTGCGTCTTGGTCCTGATCGACTTCTGGTTCCAAGTTTTGGTGCACCCGAGGACGAGTTCGCTGCCGCGCTGATCTCAGAAATCAGTGGCGTGCGTGCCGAGCAGGTTGATTGCCGTGACTTGGCATGGGGGCTCGGGGCATTGCACTGCGCCAGTCGAGATCAACCCAGGAATCCGGGGACCTGAGCACGCACCTCGCTACGCTTTCGCGCCAGCATGCGGCGAAATCGTGGTCATCAGGACGTCACCATTGAACGTTCAGGCATGAATCATGTGCGTATCGCTTTGTAACGTCGTGTTTCACAAATTGCGTTTGTTGTCGTGGTGAACCCTCGCGTTGCGTTTGTCTAGCGTCCAGCTCTAACGCTCAGCCTGTTCCCACCCTTGCCATGCAAATACAATCCTCCAAATTTGAAACCGAGCGGTCTGCAACTGTGATCAACAGTATTTCTGGGGTTTGGAAGAAAGAGAACCGGCAGACTCAACCGGAAACGACCGGAACCCGAGTTGATGGCCACGGTTAAAAGAACAGACACGCGACTCGCGAGTTTTGAAAACAAAGCGACGGAACGCAACAAGACAGGTGCAATGGTTCGCACAGCACGTAAGGGAAAAACAATGTTACAGCCAGTCAACAACAAAGTCACAGCAGCATGCCCGGCCGGTCATAAGCTTCGCGGCAACTCGAGCCTTGTCGGCAAAACGGTCAAATGTCCCCGATGTGGAGTTGAATTTGTATTCGCTTTAACGTTCAAGCGATCGACACAAACCGACGGCAAGGAAGTGACGGACACAGGCGTGATGAGGATCCTGGGGTCGATGGATGCTGTTCCTCCTGCTCCCAAGCGTCGCGTGAACACGGACCGACCGTGCACTCGGTGCGGTGCTGCGGTACCAGAGAACACATCGGTGTGTAGTCACTGCAACTGCTACATTGGCGTCTTGCCGGCGTTTCTGAACGAGATGGCACCCACCAGCACTCAGGTAAAGTGAATCACGTTAGCCGGCTACTGACCCGCAGGGAGTGGTCGGTAGGAAGTGGTCGGTAGGAAGTGTTCGGCGGTCTGACGTAGCAGTCTCTCCGCATTCGATTTTACTCCACTGATGCCTCGTGACTGTGATCATGATCGGCATGGTGGTGTTCGATATGCTGGCGCAACAAATCCTTACCGTAGTCGTTTCCGTTAGGGGTACGTAGAACAGCGTGGATATGATCCCTTGTAGGTTTTTCGGACCTGAAGGGCGCGACACGTCGTTCGTGATCGAATTCGACGAGAATCACGGGGCTATGAATGCGGTAGTAGAAGACACTCTCGTCTGAGGTATCGCCGACCCAGGCGAACCAGGTTTGGTCAAGGTGTTTTTCGACTTCGTTCATTTTCACCTTGGCGTGTCCTTCGGACATGTTTCCGACAAAAGTTTTCACGACACCTAGCAGTGCCTGCTGGTGCTTCTTGGAAAGTTCGGCAGCATTCAGGCCAGCATAGTCCAGATTGATATTGTCCTTGTAAGCCTGCGCGACCGCGTTGTTTTGGTCTTTGATTTTTGTAAGCGTAGCTGTTGCCTGTTGCGTTGCGGGCAATGAACGCATGAATTCGGCACCGGCATTTTGCTGCGTCTGCATGACAATGGTGCCCTTGAATTTGCCGGAAGTCGCGTGCACCGGTTCGCTCCCAATGAACACGGGGGACATCACAACCTGATCACCGAGCACGAAATAATTGATGATGAGATGGTGGCCATCGATTTGCCATCCCCAAGGTTCTGTGTCCGAGGGGTTGCCCATGATGGTGATCCAGTAAAGCCATTCGCCGTATTCGTCAAAATTGTTGGCAAGTTCGGCAAGGGTGCCATTGAGTTTCATGATATCTTTGGAAAGCTTCAGCCCATCAGCGCTCAGGCTGGCTTTGAGTAAGCCGAAGGCGAGGTCTCGCTGTGACGGATTCATTTCATCGAAACCAACGCCTCTCCGCTTGTAGAAATGGCGATTGTCCCAGCTTCTCCATTCAATATCGTCAACCTTATAGAGCGTTCGAGCACGCTGTTCTGGTGATATACCCTCAAGCAACGCCTTTGCTGCGGCTACCACGGGTTTGGTGGAGACACCGGTGGATTTTATTTCAAATAAATCGGTTTCGATTTTGTTGTTTGCGGTCATCCCGCGAAACGGTTGCTTGAGCGCTTCCTGACCACCGCCTCTGCCACCGCGGCGCGGGCCGCGTCTCTGGGCTTCCGCGACCAACGCAGCCAGGGAAACGGCCAGGAAAACGACCATGATTGCACGATACCGGTGTTTCATCAGATTTGATTGCTCTTGAGAGAGTGATTTAAATTCAGAATAAGTGTTACTCGGAGATACAGAACAGATGGTTCTGACCCCGAATGAAAAGTTCGTCACCCACGGGTGCAGGGGTGGCGTCAACCGGTTCGCCAACCGTGTTGGTGGCGAGAATTTCGAGCTTGGGTGAATCTTTTAGAACGACCGTGGTTCCGGCCCGACCGGTCACGTAAACACGTCCACCTGCGGCTATCGGAGAGGCATAGGTTGATCTGATTCCGGGTATCCTGCTGGTGGTGTAATGTGGTTTTCCGGTCGCCGCATCCAAGCAGGTTAACAGGCCGGTTTTTCCTTTATGGAAATACAGCCGTCCATCGGACAGCAAAGGTGAAGCGATGTCCGGCGTATCGCGTGACACGGTCCAGACCACCGACTCGCCCGATTCAATATCACCGGAGCCTGTGGTTCGAAACGCGCCCAGGAACGATCCTCGGAATCCACTTCCCACAAATACCATTTCGTCAGCCCCGACAGCGCACGCTACAGGACGTTGTGTTTGGCCACCACATTTCCACAACTCCTTGCCGCTAGCCAAGTCGTACGCGCGAGCATAGTTCTGTCCGTTCATGATCACCTGAGTTTTGTCTCCCACTTTGAGAACAAAAGGTGTCGCCCAACAACTGGGCTCGTCCCGCTGTGCCTGCCAAACGGTCTTGCCTGTGAATTTATTGAGTGCATACAGGGATGAGTCACCCTCATGGTCACAAGGTACAATCAGCAGGTCGCCCGCGAGGGTAGGGGAAGAACCCTCACCGAAGGTTCCTCGCATGGTCATGCGTGGAAAGTCTGTACGGCTCCAGACGAGTTTTCCATCAATGCTGTAGCAGAACAAACCGCGTGAGCCGAAGTGGGCATAGACATGTTCACCATCGGTGCATGGAGAGGCCGATGCGAACCCATTGGTGCTATGCGTGCCTTCATGGGGCTTGGCGACGGTGGCTACCTGTTTCCATTTCTGTCGCCCGGTTTCGCGATCCAGGCAGATGATCACGAACTCGTAAGCGGAATCGGCATTGGGTACAGCACTGACAACGAACACCCGATCTCCCCAAATGATGGGCGATCCCGAGCCGCTGCCTGGGATCGCGACCTTCCATTTGACATTCTTTGTTGGCCCCCAGTGGGTGGGTGGCGTGGCATCTTTGGAAACGCTGTTCCCATCGTCCCCCCGCCAATGGCCCCAGTTTTCAGCCCAACACGAATTTCCCAAAGCAAAAACTACGGCAAAAAGAACGAGACATCTGAGCGATCGGGGCTGTTGATTCCTGAACATCAGTGAGTGGCACCTGGGGAGGATTGGTAACGAGTGGAGATCTGTGAGTCTAGCGCTGTGAAGCTTAACGCTAAACCGGCGGCAAACTCCACGGGAGGATGTGGCTATTTTTACAGGAATCACCCCAGAGGGGACCACACGGTTTCCCGTTCGCCTGAAAAAAGCAGAGTTTTGACAAGAGCTGTTTCAATCTTGCCCTTTGATCGTCAACAACTGCTTCTTCAATCTGGTGAATACTTGCGGATGCGAATTTGAAACATCTTTCTGCTCTTGCGGATCGCGATCCAGATTCACAAGCTTCCACGGTTCACCAAAAGCTTTTCCTTTGGGTTGTTCGCGACCGCCGCTGCCATTTCCCGCAATCAGCTTCCACGCACCCTGCCGGATGGCAAACATTCCTCCGGACGAGTGACAAATCAGGGGGGCTCGTTCCAATGCCTTGCCGTGCAGTAGTGGTAAAAAGCTCACAGAATCAGGTCCCGCTGCGGCATGTTTCGGCGTGTTGGTGAATTCAGCCAATGTGGCCATGATGTCGACAAGACCGACAACACTGTTTTGTCGCGAGCCCGCAAGTGCGTGTTGTGGCAGCCGCACAAAGAATGGAACACGATGGCCGGCTTCCCAGATATCTGCCTTGGTTCCCCGCCATGGCCCATTTGCCTTGTGAGTGGCAGGGTGATACCCCTGAACAGATTCGTCTTCCATATGGTCAGGCATGTTGGGAGCGATACGACGCATGAACGACCCATTGTCACTGGTCACGATAACCAGCGTGTCATCCATGACCCCTGCCTGATCCAGGGCACTGAGCACTCGGCCCACTGTGGCATCAACCTGCCGTAGAAAATCCGTATAAGGTCCTGTGGTTGTACTGCCCGCGAAAGCTTGGCTTGGTAACACAGGCTTGTGTGGTGCAGTAAGAGGAAAATACAGAAAGGTAGGTGAAGTGCTCTGGGGGATCGATCGAACGATCGAAACAGCTTCGTCTGTCAGTCGGTCCAAGCAGCCTCGTAAGTCAAAGTCTTTCGCGCGGGGACCGCTGCGGGTGAAGGCCGGAAAGCCCACTGGCTTCTGTTCTACGATTTCTGTGCTGGTTGCCAGTCCGTTTCTGAAGTAGACGTAGGGCGGAAAATCCAGTGATGCAGGGATGACCAAAGAGGTGTCGAACCCGAGCACACCGGGATGATGGGTAAGAGGTTTTGAAAAGTCGAAACCATCTTTTTGGTTTCCGGGCAATCCCAGCCCCAAATGCCATTTCCCAACAATTGCGGTCCGATATCCAGCCCGCTTCATCAATGTACCCAGTGTTTCGCGAGTGGTTTCGATCAGTGGTGAACCATACCCGTTCAGCACGCCCCGCTTCAACTCGGTCCGCCAACAGTATCGACCTGTCAACAAGCCATACCTGGTTGGTGTGCAAACCGCCGAAGGTGTATGGGCATCAGTGAAGGTGATGCCCTCCGCGGCAAGCCGATTGAAGGCGGGGGTGGGGATCTTTGAATCAGGATTCAAAGGTTGAACGTCCCCGTAGCCAAGGTCATCCGCCATGATCAACACGACATGGGGCTTTGTTTCCGCTTGCAATACTCCCAAACAGCACAGTGCGCTGAAAACGCAAAGCAGAGTGACACGGTTCAATCGCATGAAGGCTGCCTCGATAATGGAATGAGCTGGTGCATCCTGATGCACCACACCGCGGAAGGGAGATAGGGCATCACCCTTGTTTAAAATCATACCCGAAACAACGATCAATGGCGTATGCCAGGAAGACTGAACACCATGCTGCTGAAACATTCGGTGCCCGTGATTGCTTGCTGGTGGCGTGGATCCCCTCTGGCTCACGAAACGTCTCAAGAAGTTCGGGTTCGGCAAGACGCTATCTGCCGAACCAACTCGAAGTCCTGAACTTTTACCTGATGCTGTGGAACTTTGCCTGATGCCGTGGAACTTTGCCTGATGCCGCGGAACACAGATCCACCGTTTACCAGGCTTGTGAAGCTTTGAGGGTGCAACAGACAGCGCTGCCTCGAGCACGATTGGCCCAGAAGTGGCTACGAACTGGCAGTCACGCCTGTTATCATTGATCTTTTCCTCCAGCCCAGCGAGCTGAAATGTACCAACGAAGTGTTCCGTGTGTCTGGATTTTGATTGTGGTTGTTTTCCCTGCTTTGTTCGGGGGTTTTGTGTTGCCCTGTTATGCAGATGCGCCGAAACCTAATGTCATCCTGATGATGGCGGACGACATGGGAATGGGCGATACGAGCGCGTATCAGGATTTCACTGGGAATCAGGATCATGAGCAACTTCTCACTCCAAATATGAATCGGTTGGCTCGAATGGGCGTACGATTCACTGACGCTCATACACCTGCCTCACGCTGCACTCTCACTCGATATGCATTATTGACAGGGCGTTACTCCTGGCGCAACCGCCTAAAGCACTGGGTTCTGTTTGGATCACAGGGTGACCCGATGATTGAGGCTGATCGACCGACCCTGGGCACCTTGTTCCAGGCTCATGGTTATCGAACCGGCCTCGTTGGTAAGTGGCATGTTGGGCTACGCTATCGTCAGAGTGATGGACGACCGGCGGACGGATGGCTTGACGCTGATCTGCAGCAACCGATGCACGACACTCCGTTGGATCATGGGTTTGATTACTGCCGATACACTTCACGCTCACACGGAACATCCGGACCTGCCAAGGGCGGGAAAAAGAGACGGAATAACGCCACCCAATCGATCGGTCCCGGCCATCTGCATGGTCGCACCGTGATCGGAGCCACGGAGGACGGCAAGAGAATTTCTGATCGAGGCGACAAAGCCTATGTGCTTGAAGAACTGGGAAGCCGGCACCTTGCGAATGCTAAAACTTTTCTTGCGGATCATGTGGCCGAGCATCAGGCGAAGCCCTTTTTTCTGTATTACGCATGCAACTCGAATCATGGGCCCCACACTCCGGAACAGGAGATTGAGGGGGTGCGAGTTGCTGGAGCGGGCCAGAGTGTTGCAGGGGAACCCTTGGGAATACGTTCCGACTATGTGTACGAGAATGATGTCGTGCTAGGCAGTTTGCTCAATCATCTGCAGTCCCAGGATGACCCGCGAAACCCAGGCAAGAAGCTCATTGAAAACACAATTGTGATTTTCACCAGTGACAACGGCTCCGAAATTGTGGCCAAGTCAGCTACCGGGCCCTTTCGAAGCAACAAGGGATCCGTTTACGAGGGTGGTCATCGCGTTCCTTTTGTTGTGTCATGGCCAAGTGGGAACGTTGGAAACGGCAGTGTTGATACACCCGGAATGAGCAATGCCACGCCTCTGGGACTTCAGGATATGTTTGCAACCTTTGCTGAGGTGCTTGATTCAAAACCCGTGGATTTCACGGCAGGTGAAAAGGGCGGCGAGGATAGCGTCAGTGTTTTGGATGCTTGGAAGGGCAAGGAAATTGGACAGCGTGAGATGTTTTTCAATGATCACAAAGAATCGCCTGACCATGCTGTCTTGGCGTTCCGCTCCGATGATCCGGTTGTGGCAGGAAGTGTGGTCCCAGGTGCATGGAAGTTGTTTTTGAATGAGAAATTGTTGCGGGAAGGGACTGCAGTTCCCGTTGAACTGTTCAATCTGCAAACAGACCCACGAGAGACCACAAATCTGCTTGAACGGGCGGAATTGCAGTCTTTGATCACTGAACTTCTGCGGAGAGCAGTCGACCATCGTTGTGTGGGCGGTCATCAGCTCGTTGGGAAATGCGAGCCAGAGCGTTTGCGTTTGACCTGGGTCGAAAACGCTCGATCCTCAGTCAATGATTTGAGCCATGGGAACCCGACTGCTCATCATGACCTGCGGAGTTCGATTCAGGGCACGACCGACGCAGCGTGCACGTCAAACATCAACAGCCCAGGCTTTCAAGGACTTCAGTTCACGATTCGAGCTGAACTTGGCAGTGGAGAACCCGCAAACGGATTTCACTTGAACGAACGCGGACTTGGGGTAACCGGTGGTGCAGTCAAGCAGGTGGATGAGGGTGAAAAACTGATCCTGAGCTTTAACCGCGACGTGCTAGTTGAATCGGTTTCCGTGGTCGCGGGCTTGGGCGCGTGCGGGGGTGCTTACCGAAAAGGAACACAGTCCCCAATGGCAATCTATTGTGTCGACGCAGACATTGATGCGAACGATCAGAGCGGAATCCTCAGTGATATTGGTGTGTTGCGCAAGGGTGAGGAATTGGTGCTCGATAGTTCACCGCATCTTGGTGTCGAGCAACCAGGCCGATGGCGAATTGGCTCGATCAATATCCGGATGATGAAGTCGACGCTGCAGTGAACGTGGTTGGGTTCACTAGCCACTGATTCATTTTTGTATCGAGGCGTTTGAGGAGCGGTTCAGCATCGCCTGCCACTTTTTGATGGCTACCGCCTGAGTTTCCAGATTCTCGGAGTCAGTTTTCAAGCCACGCTCGTCAATTGCATTGATTGCAGTTGCGATTCCTGTGTTGATGGATACTTGAAAACGATAAGCAAACGGCTTGTTGGCCTGCTGGGTCCACGGGCCAATCAGCCCATAGTCAGGCTCGAGGTAGTTACGAGTTGAAAAATAACGCTGCGAAAGTTGAATGTCTGTTGCATCCAACAAAGACATGCCGTCGATTGCATCGGGATCGGACAACTTAATATCCAGCGAAGAGAGGATACTTGGCAGAACGTCAGCATGGGATGTGGGACGTGTGATCATTCTGGGTGTGGTTCCAGGGCAATAGATGACCGCACCGGTCATGTTTTGGACGCGTGACAATCGGATGCCATGCCCGATGCTTCCATCTTCTAGAAAAGCTTCGCCGTGATCACCCACTGCAACGATCACGCGATCACGTTGCATGAGTGGTTTGATCAGTCGGTCGACGGTTCGTGCGCTATTGCGGT
The DNA here is from genome assembly GCA_002862205.1 of Planctomycetaceae bacterium. Lineage (GTDB taxonomy): Bacteria > Planctomycetota > Planctomycetia > Pirellulales > Pirellulaceae > Rubripirellula. Next base: position 28,040 of record PKCN01000376.1, read on the forward strand.
ACCTGTTCCAGACCTGGTCGCGCAGACGGGATGGATAGGGAAAAGGGTACCTGTCATCGGCAGCAGGCTGGTCCAGTTGATCTGTTGGGTAACTCTGATAAGTGGCGTGAGTTCCATAAAGGTAAACGATGGCCAACCGCGGGCAGTCAGAGGTGGCGTTATCGTGCGTGAGGGAGCGATCAGACAGAAAAGCTGAAGCCAATTCAACAGCACGGCGATCGCTGGCAATGCCATTTCTGTTGTTCACCCGATATTCATCGAAATGTTCCTCGCGTATGAAACCGTCCATACGGAATGTCTTCCAGTCATTGGCTCCAGCAAAAAAACCTGTCTCATAGCCAATGCTTTTGAACCAGCGAATCAGGCCGGGGTCGAATCGTTGTGCGGTGTCAAACCAGATTGGCTCAAGGCCGGTCAAAAGCGTGAAAACACCGTGATTGGTGGCGTTTCCACCGGAGAAGTGATATTTGCAATGGATACCCTGTTCCGCCAACTCCGTCAGGTTGGGCATGACATCCGTGGCGATTACTTCCGGACGCAGTGATTCAATCACAATCACCACCACATCGGGCAATCTGCCAGCTGGATCAGAGGGCATGGCCTGTGCGATTCGTACACGCCGTTGCCTTGCCCGGGTTGCCGGGTTGGTTCCGTCAACAATCGGCGGCGTATCGCCTCGTCCCAACTCGATAACTGGTCCCGCTGTCGGTGCTTCTAGCAGTCCGAAAACGTAAAATGGGTGAGCCGAGGATTGTCGCTCAATGGCTGCGGCCCCTTGAGGTGATTGCTGCCAATAGTACAGGGGAGCAAAGCACCAACTCATGACAAATAGGGGAGCAAATGCTCCCAGCTTCATCACGTTTCGCCATGGCTTGACGCGTTTCAAGCACCAGCTGCTGCAAAATAGCGATGTGATGGGGATCACAATCGTCGCTGTCACGATTGCGATAAACATGGAAACAGCCCCGCCAGCGACAAACGGGATCAGTTTCGGTAACTGGCTCGCCATGCTTGTGTTCAATAGCGAGAAAAGACGTCTGCCGGTCCAGCCGAATGCAAGATGGTCATAGATGACAATCAAGGGGAGCGAGAGCAGACACGCGAAAGTCCCGATCATGATCAATCGAGTCACTTTGCTGTTGCCGATGAAAAAGACAACACCGGCTGAGAACAAGAGCAGTGGAGTGAACAGGCAAAGGCACTGCGCTGTTATCGACAACCATTGCGTCACCACTCCCTCACCAGCTGGCAAGGCTTGCGCCTGGGATATCCCATCCCACGCAGACAGGATTGCCGTTACGGCAGTGGTAACGAGTGCGCAAATCAGGCTGAGCAGCACCATGTGGGTAACTTTCTCAACAGCCGGAACTTTGCTCAACACAATAGGTTCGTTCCTTTGGTTTGAGCGGCAGGGTGCGCTGAGCATCGCCGATTGCTTAACGAAACCCAACTAGAGGTGATGGCTTGCGTGTGCTCGCAGGTCCGCCTCGCTACTGTGGGTCTGTCACTGTGGGTCTGCCACTGTAGGTCTGCCACTGTAGGTCTGCCACAGTCGTCCTCACTTGTCGGAAATTTCCGCTGTAATCAGAGCGGTTGCTGACATGGCGTTGTCCCCCGCCACTTGAATGACCAATTCACTCTTGCGTGAACCCGTTTCGTTATCATCGGGAGTGAATGAAGGTTGCAAGATATGTGTCTTTTTTGCTTCCGAGCCCAAGGACACTTGTACTTTCCATCCCTCGGCCGTTAGCGATTCGATGACGAATGGTGTTTGCCCCAGAACCACGAGCTTCTTGGTGGCCGAAGAACCTTGCTTGATACTGCCCAGTGCAATCACACCTGGCGATATTTTCAGGGGTGCGGATACCTCCCCACTGACTCGTAGCGGAACGCGGGGCATCTCTGAGTCGTTGGTATGGACAACCAATTCATCCTGAAAGAATCCAATGGGAGCATCATTATTCAGGGTGACTGACACTTCGTAGTTGATCCGACCTCGGCCACGGCTTAGTTCTTTGAAACTGGCACCAAGCCAGGATTGTGGACTCTCAATTTTAACGATTTGCCAGTTTTTACGTCCTGCGTAAAGTACTTTGACCGTCTGAGTCGTAGGTTCCGAAGTGCTTACGTTCTCGAACTCTACTGATCCCGGGTGAAACACCATATCGCTTCGAATGTAACCATCCACACGAAGCCTTACTTCTGTGTAAACAGGTCGGTCGATGACGACAGTCAGGTTCGCGCCTCGTTTCCCCTTGAACGTGTCAGTGTTGAATCTGGCACGAATGTAACTTGTCTGGTTGGGCTGAATCGTTTTTGACTCAATGATGGGCGTGGTGCATCCACAGCTGGCCCGCACGGTTCTGATATGAATCGGGCGGTTGGATTCGTTTTGGATGGGGAAACTGAATTCGGTCTTCGCGGCTACTGCCACGGTACCGAAATCGTGCTTCCGCACAGGAAAAACTTCTTTCCAGTTGATGCTTTGCGCGTGGCAAGTTGCAGCGATGGAAATGAACAAGGTAACAAGGGCTGTGCGCACCATGATGACATGCCTTTAGAGCAGATTGACAATCTCACTTCATGAATCTCGCCGGGAACCCGTCACCGGACTCTGCCCTGTGTACGAATGTTCCCAGCACTCCACCTTAGCGGGCGGACCCGTGATCGCAACCATTTCAGTGCGAAATCCGATCGGTTTGGTGCAGTCAGCACCCCCTCGTGGCGGTTTAATCTTCCCATCTGGAAGATTTGGAAAGGTGCCAGACGATGGTTCGCAAAGTGTCCCTGCGTGTAGAGAGTGTGACGCACAAGGCAGGGCGAGTGGTTTGGAAATCCGCTGGCAACCTAAAAAGAAAGGCGGAGCCTTTCAGCTCCGCCTCTCTCATGTTTGATATTCCAGTTTCCAGAATGGAACACGCTCAATCCATGTCGCTGGATTTAGCAGTCGCAGCCTGGTGCTTCACAACCACAGGACGGTTGCTCGCATCCATCGTCGCAACCATTGTTCCTGTGTCCATGGAAGATGTGGTTCAGAAGGCTTTTGACTGGGCCTTCGTGCGATGATCCGCATGGTGCGGGGCAACAGGGTGCAGGACAGCAAACCTCGACAGGAACCTGTTTGCAAACCACTCGTGGCACGCAACGGGTAACCGTGTAGGGCTCACATACCTGACGACACTTTTGAACCTGGATCGTCTTGGTATAGCACTCGCGACGGCATTTGGTTTCGCAGACGGTTCGTGTGCGGCACTCAGGAATCATTTTACATACACGGTAGGTGCAGGTTTTAGTCTTGCATTCAGGAACCATTTTGCAGGTGGTGTAGTGGCACACCTTGCTGCGGTTCTCGCAAACCATTTTACAGACCTTGTAGCAAACTTCCTTGGTGCGGCATTCGGGAACCATTTTGCAGGTGGTGTAGTTGCACACCTTCTTGCGGTTCTCGCAAACCATGCGGCAGACCTTGTAAGCGACCTCTTTGGTGCGGCACTCAGGGACCATTCTGCAAACGGTGTAGTTGCAGGTCTTCGTGCGGCATTCAGGAACCATTTTGCAGACACGATAAGTGCAAGTCTTGGTACGGCACTCAGGTACAACTCTACAAACGGTGTAGGGCACCTGACGAGTACGGCATTCGCGTCGGTATCGAGTGCAGCAGATCTCTTTTTGCTCACAGGTGGGAACCCAAACTTTTTTACACACGGTTTTGGGCGGACATTGGACGCATTCAGTCCGGCACTTGCCGGGCATGTAAACACATTTGCATGTGCATGGGTCAAAGTTCCATGTTCCGGGTTCGCGGACGGTCTTCCGCATGACAGGACCAGGGATCGTCTCGGTTTTCGTTTCCCAATGACCGCCTTTGACGGTCACCGTGCGTTTGTACTGTTCAGGAATGCACACACTGTACTGTTCCGTTCGCATTTTCTGTTCGCGAACCGTGTTGTATACGGTGTAATTTACTTTCCGTGTTTTTGTTTCGTAAACGGGCTTGCAGACGGTGTATTTGACCGTCCTGGATTTCGTCTCATAGACTGGCTTGCAGACTGTGTACTTGACGGTCTTTGTACACGTTTCGTAAACCGGCTTCTTGACGGTGTAGTTGATCGTACGCTGATGCGTTTCGTACACGGGTTTGCAGACCGTGTATTTGATTGTTTTCTTCCTAGTCTCGTACACTGGTCGGCGGACGGTGTAATTGATCGTCTTCTGGTGCTTTTCGTACACGGGTTTGCAGACGGTGTAATTGATCGTCCGGGTGCGTGTTTCGTATTTCGGCACCATCACGGTGTAATTGATGTTACGCGTGGTCGTTTCTGGGACAAGTCGGCTGCATTGAACCTCGCGGTCTTCGTAATAGACCTCCTTGCGAGTTCGGTAGCGAGTCTCTTCCACCTTGTCATAAACCGTCTCGCGTACCGTACGCATGCAAGTGTAAGTACCACCAGCCACAGGGGTGGCGGTTACTTCATTGCCCTCAGCGGTTTCTCCGCATCCACAACAGCCCTCATAGCTGATCGCACCACAATACGCAGCGCTCGCGGAGTTGTTACCGGCCACGATCGCGCTGATCATGATGGCGGGTATGATCCACAGCCTATTCATCTTGATTTCTCCACAGGAAACAACACATCTGTTGCAAGACGCAGCTTCAGCGAAAACGGTGCTTCGGCACTCATCTCGCGTCATCGATCCCCGTGCTTGTTCCTGGGTCGCTACTCACAAACAGCATTCCTGTGTGACGTTGTGTCTTGACAGGATTTGCGTGTTACGGAGCTTGTGCATACCAACGAATCGGATCACGATGCTCTGACTACATCGACTACGGATGAAAGGTTGGACACGCAAAGAGAAACGCCAAGGCAAAAGAAGCCGATTACGTTGACGTGCTGGATGGGAGGTTCTGTAAGTACTGGTTATTCCACGCGAACGCAGGCTGTAGCGATTGTGAGGTTTGGCGTTCGTTTTCCAAGTTCGGTGTTGCCCGTGGCCAGAGAATTAGTCCCAGCCGACACGCAAAACGCCGCCCAGATGCAAAGCGCCGCCCAGATGCAAAGCGCCGCCACACGCAAACCGCCGCCACACGCAAAGCGCCGCCCACACGGCGGTTGCCAAGGGGGGGATCCCCACCTGACTGCTGCAGCAGTCGAAATGCGTTAGCGCAGCAGTTCAAGGGTCATGAAGCACATTCTGGCTGTCTGGATACCGACAATCATCCCCGCGTTGAGCCTCTGGAATCCTTTCCCATCACCGCAGCAGATGGCCTATTTGGCAGCTTCGATGCAGTACAGGTAGCGATTACTACGTACCACGATTTGTCCATTACTGATTGCGGGAGTTCCACGAAAGGTTTCTGCACCTTCTGCGGTTTGGTTGGTTGCCAATAGCTCAAATTCGTCGGATGCATTGATCACGTATGCGGTACCATCACTCTTGAAGTAGTAGATTTTCCCATCGCCTGCGACGGGAGAGCTGTAATCTGCACCGCCAAATCCACCGCGGCCACTACGACCACCGAATCCACCTCCGAAGCCTCCACGAGATCCGAAGCCTCCGTTATTTGGGCGTGCTTGACTGCTACCAGCGTTGCCTCGCTGCGGATCGGCTTTTTCATTTTCACTTGACCCGGCTGGTTCGACTGAGCTGCGGCTCTTTGCCGGTAAGCGTCCTTTGAAAATGGCTGATCCATCTGTAGCATCGATGCAATTTGCAACACCGTTGGCGAAATAGTAGATCTTATTCTGGTATACCAGAGGAGACGCAAAGCGTGCCGTGTCTCGACCTGTCCACACGGTGTTTGCTGCACTGGTGTCACCCTTGCCGCCTGCTTTGACAGCAGCTGAACCGCCACCACGACCTTCGATTCCATAGATCACGCCGTCCGCCTCAACGACGCTCGAATTGTAGGAATCCGACTGCATCGCCTCACTATACCAACGGAGTTTTCCAGTGGCGGGATTCAAACCCCAGAACTCGTAAGGAACACCCACGACAAGATCAGAGCGAGTGTCATCAATTTTGGCGATGACGGGAGTGCCCCAAACATCAATCAAACCGTCCGCCGTTTGACGCCACTTTTCTTCCCCGGTTTTTTTGTCCAGGCCGATCATCGATCCGCTCTCAGCGCTTGCCGTAATGATGACAAGATCGTCATGGAGAATCGGGCTTGATGAAGAACCCCAGCGTTTCGGGTCGCTGCCGGTTCCAACACTGGTCTTCCAGAGTTCCTTTCCATCAAGGCTGTAGCAGACTACTCCGGACTTGCCGAAGAATGCGTAAACACAGTCACCGTCAGCCACTGGTGTGTGTGAAGCATAGCCGTGTGCCGGGATCCCCATGCCGCTGTACGGGTCCTCTGGCAGTGTGGCTGTGTCTGTGCCAATCCATAACTGTTTTCCGGTGCGGCGGTCGACACAAATCAGATGCCGCTTCAGATTTTCAATTTCCCCGACCTGATCCCGGCTGGTTCCGTAACCGCTGTAACACGTTACGAAAATACGATCGCCCACAATGATGGGGCTCGACGCACCGGGACCTGGCAGTTCAAGCTTCCATCGGAGGTTCGTACCAGGGCTCCATTGAATGGGCAAAGCTGTCGAATCTGTCGCTATTCCAGAGCCGTTGGGGCCGCGAAAGCGGGGCCAGTCGGCCAAGCAAACTCCACATGCCAAAAACGCAAAGCATGCAGCGTGAAACGCCGCTGTGATTTGAGCGCGACGCAGTAAAACGATGTTCATGATGGCACAATCATTCAAGAAACGTGAAGGGAAAGTGGTTTAGCTTGCCGGACGCCAAAGAAACTAACAGAAAGCTTAAACCAGCAGAACATACAAGTCCGCTACCCGTGAAGCTGTGCGCATTCGCAAATCTCTGAAAAATAGCACTTTCAAATGCTATCAACCTCTTTTCCATTGCGTCTCCAGCGGAAACACCCGACACCAGTGCGTTTTGGGGGCATCACCGCTGAAGTGTAGGAGTCGACGATGGCTCATCTTGCCGTTTTCAGCTTTTGCCGTACCTACTGGCTTATCGGGCTGTCGTTGCACGAGTGTGACGTACAACTTGCAAAACGACAGACGCGAAAACATAAGCCTTGCGGCTGAATGGATTTGTCCTGGTCGCACACCAATACAAAACTGTTCCATCAGGGGATCCGCTGCACACCACTCAGGTAAACAAACATCAGGAACCCTGGTGTATCAGTCGAGCGTGGGTGCGAACGCGCGCGGTTGGAGGACCCGCGTTAACGGTCCATCAATGCATGGTTGAGTTCGAGCCAATCAAGAATTCGGCTGACGATGAAGTCGCCGGGGCAGGCCAACGATTACACTCCATGGTACCCACCACGCATGGCGGGCAAGACAACGACCCCTGATGCTGACAAGTGGTGCACGTTTTTCTTTTGAATGACAGTCTGCGGATTTTCTCGGGTTACGAGAATCAGCTTTCAGTGTTTTTTCATTCGAATATCATCTGCACGTCGCACGGGATTCACCGAAGCAACGCGGGAAACACCGCTCAGGCTGCTCCCGCCGCAAGAATACACAACCATGGGCTTCGTGCGTAACGAACCGCTGGCCATGGGGGGGCGGCAGTCGTCGTACCGGTGAACACACAGTTGTTACCAAGCGTTTCTCTCGGTCGTCAAAATCGACTAAACCGAAGACGCCCTGACTCATCTGAAGTAGATCAAGCCAGAAATTCACTGCCGGGGTCCCGCGCAGTAAAAGCTCAGGCCTCGCTGTGGTTCGTTCACCTGCGCGCCACTCGGGCAGGTGAAGAAGTGAGTTAGGTCGCCCGTCTTGGTGAGCCGCTGGACAGATGGGATCCCGTAAATTGTTCCGCACGGTGTCGTGATTCCCAAAACGCTTTAGGCCGAATCGCTCATTTCGCCGCGGTACCGGTTGGTTCTTGCGGTTTGACACCGACATAGATGGTTGCCACTCCACACGTTAGCGGGGTGAACTCAACCTCTTCGAGTCCTGCGGCGGTCATCCGATCGGCCAAAGCTTGACCGTCGGGGAATTGGCCCACTGACTCCGGGAGATAGTTGTAGGCGGATTTGTCATTACGGGCAAAAAGCTGCCCGACCCGTGGCAAAATGTGTTTGAAGTAAAAGTTGTAAGATTGTTTCAACCCAATCATGGTGGGACGCGAAAACTCGAGAATCAGCACCTGACCTCCCGGACGGCAGACCCGACACATCTCGCGGAGCCCAAGATCCGTGTCCGCAACATTGCGGAGCCCGAATGCGACCGTCACGCACTGAAACTTATCACTATCAAAGGGTAGTGCTTGCGAATCTGCTTCGACAAAATCAACGAGGCTTTCCCCTTCTTCTGGTTGACGTCGCTTTTGGCGTGCAATCTCAAGCATCGCATTGCAAAAATCGCTGCCTACCACGTCTACCCCCTCGGGGGCGTGTTTCGCGATGGCGATCGCCAGATCGCCGGTTCCAGTGCAGGTATCCAACGCTGGAATGCCAGCTCTCAGATTCAGCTTGCGGACAGCTTTGCGGCGCCAGAGGCGGTCGAAGTTTAGCGATAAGATATGGTTCATCGCATCGTATCGCGGAGCGATCTGTCGAAACATTTCCTGAACGCGGGCATTACTCTTGTCAACACCGGCAGCCAACGTCGGGGCGGTTGCCGATTCAGGGTCAACAGCGGTATTGTTCATCAGATTCTCTTTGGTTTTCGTAGGACTACGGCACCAGTCTAACATTGCGGCGAGTGATCGCCGACCACACAACTCACGCCCCGAACCACGCATGAAAACACTGTTATTCGATATCGACGGTACCCTGATCGTGACAAGCCACACCGGTACCCGCGCCTTTGAATCAGTGCTGAAATCGAGTTTTGGCGTTGAATGTCCCAATCTGGACGTCGCTTTCGGAGGCCGCACAGACTTCTCGCTTTTGCGAGAGGTGTTGAGTTTGAACGATATTCAACCCAACCAAGCAAATTTCCGAGCCTTCTCACAAGCGTACCGTAGGCAGTTGCCGCTGGCCCTGCATGAGTGTGACGGTGAGGTGTTGCCTGGAGTGATCCCATTGTTGTCGCGTTTAAAACAACGTGATGACATTCGTTGCTCTGTGATGACCGGAAATTTAAGGGTCACGGCAACACAAAAACTGGACCACTTTGGGCTGACCGACTATTTCGTTGATATCTTTGGGGGAGACTTTGACGAAGATCGGCGGCATCTTGCGCGGCGAACTGCCCTCTTTCTTCGGGGTGCGCACGGTCATGAGTCCTCCGATGGTACGATTGTCATCGGAGACACCCCTGCTGATATTCTTTGTGGTCTTGAGATTGGCGCTTCGGTACTTGCGGTGTGCACTGGCCAGTTTGACCATTGCACACTGGAAGCCGCGGGGGCGCATGTCGTTCATTCGAACCTGGCCGATGTCGATACCGTGTTTGAGTGGCTCACCCAGCACTGAAGTCGTAGGGAGTCTGGCAAGCAAACCCGCATTGGTAATACGCGAGTCCCGTCCCATGTTGTTGCACATTGATATGGACGCTTTTTATGCGTCCATCGAACAGCGCGATCAACCAAGTCTGCGTGGCAGACCGGTGGTGGTAGGAGGCAGCGCCAAACGAGGTGTGGTCGCAGCAGCAAGCTACGAGGCCCGACGATTCGGCATCCATAGTGCTATGTCCGGCAAGCGTGCGGCGGAACTTTGCCCCGACGCGGTGTTTGTAAAAAGCCGGTTGGATCATTACGCAACAGTAGGGCGTCAAGTCCGGGAAATCTTTCTGCGTTTCACTCCAATGGTGCAACCTCTATCACTGGACGAGGCCTTTCTCGATGTCTCAGGCACTCTAAGACTCTTTGGCTCGGCGAGTGCCATCGGTCGGGAGATCAAAGCATTGATCAGGACGGAATTGGAATTGACTGCGAGCGTTGGTATAGCGCCCTTGAAATTTGTAGCAAAGATCGCGAGCGATCTTGATAAGCCTGACGGCTTTACCGAGGTGGGGCAAAAAGAAATTATCAGCTTTCTTGATCCCCTGCCCGTATCACGACTATGGGGCGTTGGCCGTGTTGGCAACCAAAAACTCGCGGCGTTGCAACTGAAAACCATTGGTGACATTCGCCGGTATGACCGAACGGTGATGAATGAGAAGTTTGGAAATTGGGGCGAACATCTATGGAAACTTGCCAACGGAATCGATCCCAGGAAGGTGATTCCAGATCGCAACGCAAAGCAGATCAGTCACGAACGGACATTTCAGGAAGACATGGTTGATCGTGACGCGATGCGGTCAGTAATTAGTCACCTTTGTGAACAGGTGACGCGTCGGCTGAGACGAAACGACCGGTTTTCCCGATCTGTGACCGTCAAATACCGCTGTGGAGATTTCCGGACTTATGCGCAGAGTCGCTCCTTTGCAGACCCAACGCAGTCGACAGACTCGGTTTACAGATTAGCAATGGTACTGCTAAAAGAACTTGTTGCAAAACATCCGCAACCGGTCCGTCTGCTCGGCGTCAGCGTTGGAAACCTTACCGAGCAGGAAACACGACAATTGGATTTGTTTGATTCCGAGGAAGGCGGCGACCCACAAAAGGCGGTGGATGAAGTCGTGGATCAGTTGACAGATCAGATCGGCAGCAACAGCGTCTATCGTGCGACCAGCCACTCCTGGATCAATCGTGATGGGAAAACAGACCACTGATTTC
>PKCN01000374.1 GCA_002862205.1 Planctomycetaceae bacterium
AGGATCAAACGTGAGCTGAAGGGATCAGCGGCCGCGGTTCCTTCACGCAGTCTAGTCATTAAAGCGAATGAGGCTGGGCAAAGATTCGAATGTGATTCGAGACAGTCCAAGCGAAATGTGGCCTTGATCAGCATGACCCCCCATATGCATCTGAGAGGCAAAGCGTTTCGCTATGAACTGGTCGATGCCAAAACCGACACTGTCATTGAAACACTGCTTGATGTGCCAGCATATGACTTCAACTGGCAACTGAAATACATCCTCAAACAACCCAAAGTGATTCGCCCCGGACAGTTCATTCGATGCACCGCTGTCTTCGACAACTCGGTGAACAATCTGTCCAACCCCGACCCCTCAGCAGAGGTGCGTTGGGGTCGGCAGAGTGAAAATGAAATGATGATCGGCTTCATGGAGTACCTCCCGCTGTAGGACACAAGAAGACAAAAAGATGCCCCAAAATCCACCGCGTAATCCACCGCGTAATCCACCGGGCATTAGACTGCTGACTGTGATTCCCCCATCACCACGCCAACCGAACCCACCCATGCTGCATGATTGTTAAAAAGTCAAAGCGTTTCATCAACTTTCTGAAGACGACCGCCATCGGCGGGTTGTTGTTTCTGTTGCCACTGATCGTTGTGGGTGCATTGGTGGGGCAAATCGCACCCATCGTCGTCACGGTTGCATCGGCACTCAATGAGTACATACCGGTTAAAACACCAACTGGAATTGCTGTCCTGATCGGACTGTCCATCGCCATCATCCTGCTGCTCTGTTTCGCTGCTGGTATGTTTGCTCGTTGGTCGTTTGGAAAAAAAATCACAACCGCTTTCGAGAAAAAGCTGTCTCTCTTTTTCCCACGCTACTCGATCCTCAAAGATCAGATGGCAGATACGATTGGAGGGGATGAAACAAGACCACAAATGAAACCGGTACTCGTGGTCTTTCAAGAGTACCAACGCATCGCTTTTGAAACGGAACGTGATGAAAAACAGGGCTTGGCCACCATCTACCTGCCCGGTTCACCTGATCCATGGTCAGGCAAAGCGGTCATCCTGAAACTTGATCGTGTCACACGCTTGGATGCCGATTTTGGACACGCAGCAGCCACCTGCGAACAAGTGGGACGAGGCGCGATTGCGATGGCCGGGAGAGTGGCCAAATCATCCAAGCCCGCCAGCAACCCTGAAACCACCAGCGGCTCAGCGTCGACTGACGCCTGAATGAAGCACTGCCGGGGATCTGGAAAGCACCGTATTGGCAAATGGCCAAAATGTCGCCGAGCAGGTGATCAGACGCAACGAGCCTGGGCCTCGACAGCTTCACGCCTCAGCCTCGACAGCTTCACGCCTCAGCCTCGACAGCTTCACGCCTCAGCCTCGACAGCTTCACGCCTGGGCCTCGACAGCTTCGTCCCCATCAGTAACAGAGTGTTGCTGGGGCTGGGAAGGCATCGCGGGGTTGAGCAAAATGCTTGCATTGCCATTTCCATAGTTTGCCCGGGGTTGGCAAGGTTCGTGTTTTGGGAATCTGGCAAACCCTCTACACTGTGCGTTCTGCTCAGTTTATGAATTGCTCGCACCGGGAAGGATTCCAGGAAGATGTTTCGTCACGCTTTTCCCCCACTTCTGATAGCCATTGGCTTGCTCACCGTCTCCGCTCCGCAAGTTGCCCATGGCCAACAAATGGAAGCGGCCACAGTTCAAGCCGCCACCTCCGTCTTGAGTGAGGCGATGACAACGCCTGGAAACAAGATTCCCGAGGCAATGCTCTCGGACTCTTATGGCGTAGCGATCATTCCTAACGTGATCAAGGGTGGTTTTGTTATTGGAGCGAGATTCGGCCGCGGCCTATTATTCATTCGTGATGCCAATGGCATTTGGCATGCGCCGGTTTTCATCACGCTGACCGGTGGCAACATTGGTTGGCAGGTGGGAGTCCAAGCCTCCGACATCATTTTGGTTTTCAAGACGTTGAACAGTGTGCAAGGGATTCTTCAAGGCAAACTGACCATCGGAGCTGATGCGGCTGCATCAGCTGGCCCGATTGGGCGGCAAACAGCAGCAGCCACGGACGGACAGCTCAAAGCGGAGATCTATACCTATTCTCGGAGCCGAGGATTATTTGCGGGTGTATCGATTGATGGTTCCGTGGTTCGGACCGATCCATTGGCCACCAGTTCCTATTACCACAGTGCAGGTCCCGAAACACCGTTGGTGATTCCTCCAGCCGCTCTGCAATTGACACAAACCATTGCTCGTTACGCTGGTGTGATCCCGCAGCCGACATCACCAACAGCAACCTCCACACCGCCCTTGGGAGGCAATCCAGCCGTTCCTTTTGGAACCCCAACTGTCGACAATCGCCCTGCAACATCGGGAGTTCCAGCGAGGCCGGTGAGCACCCAAAACCCACCGATCGTCTGGCAACACGTGGGATCCGAAGCTGATGTTCTGAGAACCCAACTCACAAAACTGGCTCCTGAACTGTACGAAAAACTGGACGACAATTGGAAGAATTATCTTGCCCTACCATCATCGATTTTCTTGACCGGTGGTCACCCCTCAGCCACTGAGATCGCAACCGTTCTGCAACATTTCGAAGCGGTCGCCAGAAATCCGGCTTACAAAGAGCTGGCTTCTTACCCTGCATTTCAGTCAGTGTACGGAGTGCTGCGGCATTACCAGCAAACGATCACCAGTGCATCAGCAACTTTGAACCTCCCACCTCCACCAACTCGATAATGGCAGGCAGCGATTTCTCACAGAAAAAAAGGGGGGGGAATCCTGCATGACCTGTCTGGCCATCCGTTAATCTGTGCAAGAAAACTGCTCTGCCGGCTTTCAGGCGTCATCCTCAGCTACGGGCAACATTGGCTTTGGCTGCGGATTACGATTCAATGAAGTTGCTTATCACCGCCTCATCAAATTTCATCAAACATGTACACATCTTCAGCCACGCCGATCGCAACCCTGTGGTCAGTTGCTCGCGAATTGTGGCGTCATTTCCTGGCAGTTATCCTCTACGTTAGCGTGATTGAAGGTCTTGACATTCGCTACGGATGGAAAGACACGGCGTTCCCGCTTCCAGTGATCGCCATCATGGGTACGGTGATTGGTTTACTCTTGGGTTTTCGCACCAACTCATGCTACGGCCGCTGGTGGGAAGCTCGAATTCTATGGGGTGCGATCGTCAATGATTCCCGCACCTGGACACGGCAACTTCTTGAATTCACACCATCCACTGACACAGAAACTCAAATGGCGGTAAAACGCATGAGCCATCGTCAGATCGCTTGGTGCTATTCGCTGAGCCGAAATCTTCGGGGCCAAGAGGCAACGCAGGACATCGATAATCTATTGACAGAAGAAGAGATTCGGGAAGTGAAGCAAAAACATGTACCGAACCTGCTGCTGTTACGACAGGGTGAGGAACTTCGAACCTTGAAACAACGGGGGCATCTTGAGACTTTTGAGTTCATTGAACTTGAAAGAACGTTAACCAGGCTTACCAATGCGATGGGCGGATGTGAGCGGATTCGAAATACAGCGTTCCCCCGCTCCTACACACGGATGATCAATCTGCTGATTTACCTGTTTGTCATTTGCCTTCCCTTTGGCCTGGTTGACCTCCCTTGGTTTGGTTTGATCTCGACATCCATCAGTTTTGCATTTGCGTTTCTGATGGTGGACCGGGTATCCATTTTTCTGCAGGACCCCTTCAGCAATCGGCCCTCAGACACGCCGACTCAAAGCCTTTCACGCACCATAGAAATCAATGTTCGTGAAATGCTGGGTGAGACTAATTTGCCCGATAAGTCAATTCCCGTGAATGGTGTTCTGATGTAGCCATGCTGCACTGGCAACAGCGACTGTGACACTGCTTGCAACCATCCTCACGAAACGATGTCCAACCCGGTCAAACAGGCGCCCCCGAGCAAGTGTCTCATTGAGGTCAGATTTCCCAGCAAAGATACGGTCTCATTGGTGACTCTGCTGCTCACGCAAAAAGCTTCTCCGGAGGGGTAACACCATCACCCCTGATCGCCATCACCTGTGATCGCCATCACCTGTGATCATTGTGCAGGAATCTGTCAGCGGCATGCAAAGAACCTCAATACGAGAGTGTGGCTGTAAGATCATTCCCTCATGCTGTGTTCCTTGAGCGGGGCATTTTTCTGTGTCGAGTTCCAGTCCATTGATTGGCTGAAAGTATTCAGGTGAAGTAAAAAATGTCCGCCAAAACAAGGAGTTTCTTCCCATCAATAAAATTGAGCACCCGCCCAATTCGAGCATCACTTGGCTACCAAGCAGAAGTGATTTGGCAGGAATACAAGGTGGATTTCCCCGTGGAAGCATCCAGCCCCCTCTTGGCCTTCCCCACTACGCTAGTGCTACAATCAAGCCAGCGATGTTAGCCTTGCATCAGGCGTAGACCGATCACGCTATCCACTGGGGGCCCGATCACGCTATCCACTGGGGGTAAGGCGATCACCTGGAAGAGAGAGGGGGAGTGCTTGGAAGCAGGAAACACAATCCAAGCCGAAAATGCACAATTCAGGCCGAACACGCACAATTCAGGCTGAACACGCAGTGACCGCCAATCCTTGTCTTCTCATTTTGTCTTCTCATTTTGTCTTCTCATTTCTCAACGACCTACGAGTACTTGTCACCCAGAATTCTTGATACAACAAAAACCATGAAATACAGAACATATACCACGTCGTTGCTATTGCTGGGTGCTTACCTTGCCCTACCACCCTCTGCATCGGGTCAAAGTCCCCGGACTGTGAGTAACGACTCTGCAGTAACCGCTGGGCCCCCGATTGAAGTTGCGGAAGAACACAAACCGTTTCTTGCCAGCGCCCAAGCCTTCGTTGATGCCTATGCAAAACGTGATTCCGCAGCGATCGGAGAAATGTTTACGACAGATGCAGAGTTTTTGGATGAGTTTGGGGAACTGACTCAGGGGCGGGAAGCGATTATCACAGTATTCGAGAGTGTATTTCGCAACACCCAGACCGCGACCATTGATGAAATTGCGATCGAACGAATCAGAAAAATCACCGATCGGGTTGTGCTGGAAGAAGGTGTGATCTTTGCAGCTGAATCGTCTGATCACGTGCGGACTCAGAGTCGTTATGTCGCGTTACATACGTTGGGGGACGACGGCAAATGGCGAATCAACTCGCTGAAGAACTTGCCGGCCAGCGATGTCAGTCGAAAGGAACAACTCGAACAACTTGCCTGGCTGACCGGAAACTGGGTCAATGAGGATGACAATTCCGTGGTTCATACAACTTGCCACTGGTCGGATGACGGCAACTACCTGCTACGACGTTTCACGGTAAAAACACGGGAGGGCAATGAAATGAGCGGAGTCCAACGCATTGGCTGGGATCCGGCCCGCAAAAAAATCCGTTCATGGACCTTCGATTCCCACGGAGGATTCTTCAGCGGACTATGGACGAAACACGATAAACAATGGCTGCTGAATTCCGCTGGTGTGACGGCGGATGGTGAAACCGTAACCGCGACCAGTGCCTACACCCTTCACGACGCAGAAATGGTGACATGGCAATATCGAAGCCTGATTGTCGCCGGTGATGTTCGAGAGGACATGGAACCCATCACGATGGTAAAACGTCCGCCACCGCCGACCCGATCCAACAAGTGATCAAACCCAATTCCCACACGCAGAAATCCACACTTTTGAGATACGACCGATGATGAAGACAGCATCCTACTTTCTGCTGGCTGGAACCTTGCTCTTAACGCCAATCAGCGAGCTGCACGCTCGCGGTCGGGGCGGCGGCGGCGGCGGTGGCGGCGGTGGCGGTCGCGCCAACATGAGCCGCGGCAACATGAGCCGCCCCAGTGCCAGCAGGCCCAGCCCAAGCTTCAGTCGTCCCACCCGGCCTAGCACTGGGATGCCTTCAGTCTCACGTCCTTCCATGCCGTCGAATCGACCCTCCTTCCCATCCACACGACCATCGATGCCGTCAACTCGACCATCATTTCCGTCCACACGGCCCTCGATCCCATCCACACGGCCTGCGATCCCATCCACACGGCCTGCGATCCCATCCACACGGCCCTCGCTGCCAGGAGGCCGACCGTCCACAAGACCTTCGTTGCCGGATCGCCCTTCGACTCTGCCTGCGAACCGACCTGGTGATGGAACCCGACCCGGCAATGGAACCCGACCTGGTAATGGAACCCGACCTGGTAATGGAACCCGACCCGGCAATGACCGCCCCTCGGTGAGGCCCAGCCTGCCAGGGCTTGATGGGGATCGGCCTACCCGCCCCAACCGTCCGGATCGGCCCAGTATCGATGACCGCCGCGCGTCGTTGAATGATCGTTTGGAACAACGACCAGGCAATCTTCACTCCAATCATGACCGACCAGGATACGGCTGGGACAACTGGTACGATAAGCACTACAGCCATCATCACCATTGGCATCACGGTTCGTGGCACCATCCGTGGCGTCCCCCCACCTACTGGAACTACTGGTGGAATCGTTACCCAGCTCTCACAACATTTGGTTTGACAACTTGGGGACTCAATCGCGTCGGTTGGGCTTTCGGGTACAACAATTATTACAATCCATATGTGACCCCCAGCACCGTCGTTGTCGATAACAGCGTCTACGACTATTCGCAGCCGATCATCATGGCCCCCGGCGAGACGACACTCTCAAGCAACCCATCCAACGCACCGATGGCTGAGGTACCCGAGGCATCACTTACGACCTTTGATCAAGCACGCAATGATTTCTACGCCGGCGATTACACGGCAGCGTTGAAGGCGACTGATGAAGCACTCAAAGAGAGCCCCAACGATGCCGTGATGCATGAGTTTCGGGCATTGACCTTGTTCGCGTTGGGGCAATACCAGGAATCAGCGGCAACTTTGTATGCAGTCTTGAGTGTTGGTCCCGGCTGGGATTGGACGACCATGATCGGTCTCTATCCGCAAGTCGATATTTACACAGAACAACTTCGCAAGCTTGAGCAATTTGTCACAGACAAGCCTGACGACAATGCCGGCTTACTGGTACTTTCGTATCAATACATCACTGCCGGACACGATCAGGCAGCAGCCACAGAACTGGAACGTCTGGTTGCCTTGACCCCGACTGACCCGGTAGCCATCCAGTTGCTGCTGAGTGTTGACCCAGACGCCAAAATTCCTGATCCGCCCCAGGAAGTCCTCCCACCTCAACCAACGGCCAAGATCACCAAAGACGAACTCAATGGTTCATGGTCAGCAGGCAGGGACGGACGTGAATTTGAGATGGACCTCAGGGAAGACGGAACGTTCTCGTGGACTTATTCCCAAGGCGATCAATCGCAGCAAGTCACGGGTGTCTGGGATGTGGATGATCAGGGAATTCTGGCGATGGAAATGAACGACGACGGCGTGATGCTGGCACAGGTTCTATTCAAAGACGGAAAACTCGACTTTTACATGATTGGTGATACCGAGGGAACGCCACCGTTGGAGTTCACAAAAGGTTAAATGGATCGGTTAGGATGGAGGCCGGCAGTTTCGCCAGACACAGTTTCGCCAGATAGCCTGCCGGACAACAGCCTGCTGGACAACAGCCTGCCTCACGACACCATTTCTTTGGGCAATCATGCTCTAGAAAATCCGCTTTCCTCTGCAAACAGGCATGAAAGCGTATGAACGATCAGCCGATGTTACTTGTGCCCAACCTTTCCTTGCGACCAGCGATCGATCATGAAAGACCGTGAATTCCCCCGAACAGCCCCCCTGTATGTCATCGGTGCTGTTCTTACGCTGCTGGGTGGCCTCGCATTCGCGACACCCCTCGTCGCGGGAACGTGGGTGGTAGGAGTGCTGGGGGTGGTTCTGTTAATCGCTGGGATCATGCAATTGATCACAGGCTGGTGGGCTGAACGTTGGTCACAAAAGATCTCGCCGATGATCATTGGAGTGGTATCCACCGTCTCCGGGGTTGGCCTTCTTACCGAGCCTTGGATTGGTTCAACGATGGTCATTTTGGTCATGTCCATATTTTTCGTGGCCAGCGGTGTCTGGAAGATAGTCAACGCTTTCAGTTACCGGCCTGCCAAGGGCTGGCTTTTTCTGTTCATCAGTGGTGTGATTGCCTGTGGACTGGGATACTGGATGTACACGCGAACGCCCGAACAAGCTCTTGAGATCATCGGATATCTGGCTGGCATTGATTTTTTGCTGACAGGCATATCCATGCTGGCTGTTGCCATTACCGTGCGTCAACTGATGGCCGTTGTCGGGGACGCATCAGAGCAGGTTACTGAGACACAGAACCCCGACAAACCGCTAGTGGACTGATCAGGTCTGAGATGCTGCGGAATAATACGCTTCGAAAAACAATCGATGATTTTGGCCGACATTGGCCTCAACTCTTCCTGACCAATGGACTCTACACAGTCATTGCGGTCGTTCTGTTGACACCACTGTTGGCAGTCTTGACACAGGTGCTCCTTGCCCTTGCCGGAAAGCCGGTACTTGCGGATCAGGACATTCTCTTTTTCGTGCTCCAGCCAACGGGCTGGATCTGCGTGGTCACGTTGGGTGCATTATGGCTGGGCATCATCATTCTCGGACAAGCGGCGCTGATGGCTATTCTCGCTGCGCCCGGTGCATCGCTCAACGACAAGACAGGTGCATCGCTCCAGATCAGCACGCTTAATGCAATTCGATTTGCGATGGCCCACACTTGGCTAATCAGTCAAGTCACAGCACGAGTCATCATCCGTGTTGGGCTATTGGCAACACCGTTCCTTGGTATCGCAGGAGCCACCTACGCAATTCTGCTGACCAAGTTTGACATTAATTTTTATCTTCAGGAAAAACCAACTGAATTCATTGTTGCTGTTTCGATCGGGGCAGTTCTGGGCATCGCTCTGACGCTTCTGCTGCTGCGGTTTCTCGCCAGCTGGATTCTCGCCCTTCCGCTGGTGTTATTTGAGAAGGTCCCGGCATCCAAAGCACTTCTTGAGAGTTCCCGTCGGACAATCGGATCACGGCCCCGAATTGTCTTCCTGTTCTGCATCTGGATAGTGGCGGGATTTGTCGCATCGGCATCCGCAACAACATTGGTGATTGGGTTAGGGCGTTTGATCATTCCAGACACCGCCAGTTCACTCAGTCTGCTGGTCATCACACTGGGCATCTTTTTACTGATTTGGACGATCGTCAATTTATTGATCCAGATGACCAGCAGCAGTCTGTTTGCCGCTCTCTGGTTGAATCTATATCGGGACATCGGGTGCAACGACGAATCATTCGTTTTCCCAAACATTGATTCTGCAAATTCACCTGATGCTCGTGGCAGGATTCAAATCACAGGTAAACGCTTGATCGCTGGCAGCATGCTTGGTCTGGTCGCGGCAACATTCATCGGAATCTGGACTTTTGAAAGCATTCGTCTGGAGGACAATGTCGAAATCATCGCCCACCGTGGTGCATCTGCTGACGCTCCTGAAAACACCTTGGCCGCGATGCGTCAGGCCATCGACGATGCCACTGACTGGGTCGAGATCGACGTTCAGGAAACAAGTGATGACCAAGTTGTTGTTTTCCATGACAGCGATTTCATGAAGCTGGCGAATATCGATCTCAAAATCTGGGATGCGACCATGGCTGATCTTGAATCGATTGATATTGGCAGTCACAAAGATCCAGTATTCAGCAACGAACGGGTACCAACCCTGTCTGAGTTACTTGCTATCTGCAAAGGAAAAACAAAAGTAGTCATTGAACTGAAATATTATGGTCATGACAAAGACCTGGAACAGCGAGTGCTTGGTATCGTCAAAGCACGCGGCATGACATCCGATGTGATGTACATGTCATTGAATCTGGATGCCGTAACAAAGATAAAAGAGCTGGATCCTGATTGCCGGACCGGTTTACTGATGTCGGTATTGAGCGGCAAAATCGAGGACACGCGAGTAGATTTTCTGGCGGTCAATGCGATGTTCGTCAGCCGCTCATTCATCCAACGTGCGCATGCCAGCGGTAAACAGGTGTACGTGTGGACGATCAATGATGCCGTAACCATGTCACGAATGATCGGGATGGGGGTGGATGGACTCATCACGGACAAGCCCGATCTGGCCCGCCGGGTGCTAGCGGAAAGAGCGACTTTGAATCCAGCAGAACGATTGCTGCTGGAACTCTCCGAAACCTTCGGTGTCACACCTGTCGTGACAGAGCAATAGCCACTGCGGGCCAACTTCACGCCACGTGTGCACTTGTCCTATTGAACAGTCTGCACATCAGTCCAAGTCCAACGACACTCATATTGCCGATTGCTCTTGGGATTGATCAATTGAAATGTCGCGATGGATCCAATCGGCAAATCAACCGTAGTTGCGGGAACAACCAGTTCGCTCAATTCGGGATGGTCAATCGGATGAGACCAAATCTGAAATTGTTCGTATTGCCGGCCGGACGGCATCAGAATCCATATTTGAGCAAGTCCTGTATTATTGACGATGGTAAATCGGAACCGACCTTGATTGCCAATCACTTCCGCCATGTCTCGAGGGAGCATGGTTTCAAAAACGCCAACGATTTCATCGTTGATTGGAATGGCCGTCATATCAAAGCGGACATCCCAGTGAAACTTGCCACTATCATTGAGGCATCGGGTGTACTCGGGGACCAGCGATGGCGTACGACACCGATACTTCAGATTCTCGTCAACAGTCACCAAATGGATTCCAAGTTCTTCGTTCTCCTCGGAATCCGCAATCCGTCGCATCCTGATTCGACTGTACGAATAAGGTTGCCACTCCTGGGTCGTTGCTGTAGCAGCCCAGTCTCTTAAGTCAAAAATACGGTCATCGGAGATCACTTCGATGCCAAGGATCGAGGTTTCGGGTAACGCCTCGACTTCTTCATACTCAACATCGGGAATTTCGTGGACAGGCTTCGCATCCAGCAAGTCAAGAATCCTCCGGTACAGCGGACTGGTTCTGGATACCGCCTCCAATACATAACTTTGCTGAGCGGCAATCCTGTTGGACCGGTAGAGCATGTAGGGCAGTGTGAACACCAACACCAGGAACAAAGGTGCCCAGATGTACGTGGGCCAATCCTTGATTGCCAACAAAGTACTGAAGACATGTCGTGACGCCGACTTTTTGAGCCATTTTGCTGTTGCCAATGCCGTGGTCTCATCGTTCAAAGAAACCACTGCCCCGGATTCACCACCGACACCCTTGGCCGACACCTCCAGCGGGTTCCATGGTGCAACCTTGGATTGCGGTGTCGGAACCAGACCTTTGACACGACAACACCGCTGTCGTGCAACACAGTATCCATGCTGCACCAACGTCGAGACTTCGAGATCGGTAAAACGATCCATGTCCGTTCGAATCAGTGCCGCTTGTCTCTGAATTTCGGGATGGGGTGCGTATGCATCCTGTTCCTGCGAAACCACTTGGGTGATCGGAATAAAGAGCGAACCTGAGCTTCTCTCAAACGAGTCCATTTCCAACTGGTAGACTCGATCCATGAGGATGTCGGTGGCCCTCATGGCAGTGGACATCAACCCACCGGCTCGGCCATCCGCACGAACCTTGAATGAGGCACCCGCGTTACTGACCAGAATTCCATCGATCCTGTCCGTGCTGCTCCGCAAACATGGCTGCCCTGCTTCCTGTTCCAGCACATGACTGACCAACTGGCGATTGAGCCAGATCGCATCCGTTCCCTGCATTGGATCAGGGGACTGGCTGTACTCATGTAACAACGACTGGGCACCTTCATCAGACAGCGATACCGTTTGAAAAACCGGATCTCTGTGCAGTTGTTCTGTTTGTAGCACAGAGCCGATATTGTTGAATGCTGCGGTCACACTTTCTTCTGATGGACTGCTGCTCGCAGAAGTGCCCTGATTGCTGTTGAGGAGTTGCCATAACTTGCCCAAAGGGGTTTCTTCGGAGTGTCCGGCTGCATTTCTCAGCACACCAAGGATCGCGTTTCGATTCAAGATATCGCGTTCACCGAATTCAGCAGTCTCTCGCAACGATGAACTTTGCAGATGCCGAAACATCCTCAGGCCGAGGTTGTCGTAAATTCCTCCATCCGTAAATGCATGACGCGAAAACTCACCCTCCAAAGCTCCTACATCACTACCTTGCAACTCGAGTGGTGGAAAGAAACCCGGAAAGGCAGACGAGGCAGCAACCGCCATGGCGACGGTTGCCAAACCAATTTGCAATTTTTCGAACTCATCGTGCCCGCTGGCAGTGCGGCGGTGCAACAGCAGGCCATCACGATGGAAAGCACAAAGCGATCCTTCACTCAGATCAGTCGAAAGGATGTAAAGCCGTGGTGTATCCGGAAGACTGAACAATCCAACATCACCGTAGAGATAGTTCTGGTAATGCTGTTCCAGAAGGCCAGCGCGAGTGTATTGTCGCCATGCCTGCATTCGGACGGTACGTCGACCCCAATTCACCATCGAAGCCAAGGGAAAACGCCGGACAATCCGATTCCGCACATCCATTTGCAAAAAGCGAATCAATTCGCCAGAAACCTGATCAAATTCTTCATCGCTTCCGCAGTACCGATCCCAATTCAGGACCATATGCGCAGCGACAACGCTTCCTCCGGAAACCGAGGTAATTTGATTCACATTCTGGATAATTCCGGCATCACGCAAATACCGGATCACACCGAGATGGTAGAGCGACGCGCGGAATCCACCGCCAGATAATGCGAGTCCGTAGCGATTCATCAATCAGTTCTCACAGACCAAACTGTATTGGAACGAGCAGAAAGTCGTCCCGTTTACGACCAAACTCACTTCAAGCCTAGACTCAAATGACCGCATGGGTACAAAAAAGTGAGGGCGAGCAGATGAAAAAGGCACCGAAACCTGTGTAGCGCCACCGCGACATCGAGCATGAAGAACCCGGCAATTCCTATGGCCGGAAAATTTGATATGAACGTCAAACCGCGAAGATTCCGACGTCTGCCGAATTGTCCCGCAGCAGTCCTCTGATGGGGTACTCCAGGTTCAACTCGTTGATTCCACAAAGGGGAAATCATCGTCCAGCCGAGACTCGGATAATTCCAGAAGAAATTGCGACAGTCGATTACAGATCAACGCCATCACTTGCTCACCTTTTTCGGCCGTGGCCGCATGGGGATACCCTGAACCGCTGTTGGTGGTCAACCGATCCCACTTTCTGGTGATCTGAACCCATCCCTGATTCACCGCATGAAAACGGTTGTCCCGAGTGGCACCCTCATCTGCCATGAGTGAACCATCGGGTTGGGTTGCCACCAGATGTGGAAAATAGGCGAGCGCAAGTGACGTTTCCATTTCACCCGCATGGTCCTCTGGATGATCGAATATCGAGTCATAAACATCTTGAACCATTTTGAACCAGTCGCACAAAAAGACGGTCTGGTCCCGGCCTGCCAGCGTCCTCAAAAGTGGCTTGAAGTCATTTCCACCATGACTATTCAATAGAACAATTTTTTCGATGCCGGAGTTGACCAGAGAGTCCACCAAGTCGATGAGAAACAAATCAAGAGTCGCCGGGTTGACATTCATTGCCAATGGCAAGTTGCGCATATTTGTCTGCACACCAAAGGGGATTGTTGGCAACAAACTGACAGCAGCACCCCGCTGAAATGCTTCGGCGCAAATACGCTCACCGATGATCGTCGCCTCATAAACATCTGTCCCATATGGCAGATGCAGGTTGTGAGGCTCCGTCGCACCCAGCGGAATCACAGCAACACGAATGTCTGCATTTTTCACATACTCATAGTTGCACTCGGCCAGCAACCATGGTCTGGCGTCATTTGCCATCTGCTTTTCCATCGGAACCTTCCGTTATCAATCAACCCGTTATCAATCAACCCATTATCAATCAACCCGTTATCAATCAACAGAAGCCGGGAAAAAGTGTTGGATACGCAATCAGGGCTTGATCGGCTTGCCCGCTGTACCGGCTTGGCGTGACTTGACCATTCGGATGGCCTGATCAGCAAAACGCTGTCCAAGAATCACATATCCATCAGCAGAATAATGCAGATCATTCTTGATCGTCTTTCCACGTCGATTCTTGCCATCATTCAAGTCATCCGTATCCACCCAGACGCAGTTTTCGTTCTTTTCCGCCACCGCAACCTGTTGTTCTCGAACGAGTGTCCAGTGCGGATATTTCTGGTTTGGCAGGTCAAAATCACTCAAGCGTCCAATGACAAAATTTAAATCATTGCGTCCAAGGTCGGAAGCAAGTTGTTCAAAGAGACCGTGCAAGCTCGCTCCATAGATCTGTCCATGCTTTTCGTTTGCATCACGCTCACCCTGCATCCAGACAAAGGTAACGGTCCCGATTTTCCTGTCACCATTCTTCGTTTCCGCATTTACCTTTTCCATCAGCCGACCATAGAGATCTCCGGTTTTATCCGGGCGACTTCCGTCAGCCGCTTTCCAGTCTTTGTACCACCTGCGAATGGGTTGCCCGCCGTGAGCATCTTTGACGACGATCACATTTTCTTTACCAAATGCTTTCTCAACTGCCGGTGTGAAAGATTCCTCCGGTTTCATCCCGGCCATGTTCGACTGACCAGACAAAATGAACAGGTTGGCACCCACCCCATCATTTTCCGCATGCAAAGGCAAACAGCAGCACTGGGCAACCACCACCACCGCGATGAACACAAGCGGGCTGAATCTCAGTCGTTTTCCAGCGCCGATAACTCTCATGCATGATGTGGTGACAGTGACCACTCGAAATGCCCTAACACGCTTGTTGGCAACGGGAACCATCGATCAATCCTCTCTGATATTGGTGAGTTATTCTTGGTTTCCCCGCCATGAGGAACATTCGGAAACTGCTAGTCTTCCACCAACTGTATTTCAGTCAGGCGTTTCAATTTCTGCTCTCCACTACCGACAGCCATATTGCCATCGGTGGGGTGAACCTGAATTGAGCAACACCATGCATCACTGATACTCAGTCTTCCTGGCAACTCCATTGTATCAGGCTTGATCCCACGACATGCCACCAACAGATTCCTGGAGGTGCCGGAAGTAGGGTTGCCAGAGCAGACACTCGTTGGTTCGGCCACGATCACCGCAGATCTTTTCGTAGGGGTCACGACCCCAACCAGCACTGCGGTACCTGAGATGACAGCAAAAATCCAGTGAGATCCCCGAAATGGGGCGATGAATTCTATCTGCTCAAAAGCCACCCAACTCTACTGAACATCAGTTAACGCACCGGGCCTTGGACTGCCAGGCGGGTGTCGATTTCCGTTTACCCGCGTTCGCTTTCCAACGATTAGGCAATTCTTAACGGGGAATTCGACATTCGGTTACAAACAGATACCGGAAAGCCATGTTTCATCAAGCGTTTCGCTGCGATAGTAAGACCCGTTGCGGAAGCGCTGCGAGTTTTTCTCGCGTTTGACTTGAAGGCTTTCACAGGCTTTTCAGAAAGACTGAATTCGCAACCTACCGTGAGTTCCAAGAGTCTGGATTCATCGACCAACCTAACCGAATGAAGTTCACGTGATGATTCCGATCTCACGTGCTCCTTACACCGATGGCAGGAAGCTTCATTCATACAACCTTCAAACGAAGGCAATCGACCATGTGGATCAAGATAGCGTTCAGCGTCACAGCCCTTGCGGCGATCACTGCAGGAACGGTTCCATTTCTTCAGACAGGTGACCGTAGTACTGCCGACAAGTCACTCATGACGTACAACGTCAGTCGCGGTGACCTCAACGTCACCGTTACGGAAAACGGGATGTTGGAGAGTTCCAACAACGAAGAAATAAAATGCATGGTGAAAGGTGGCAGCACCGTTCTGTGGGTGATCGAAACAGGCACGATCGTCAAGCCGGGAGAAGAACTGGTCCGAATGGATACTTCCTTGATCGAAGACAACATTACACAGCAACAGATAACCTACGAGCGTGCGGTCGCCAATGAGATTATCGCAAAAAGTGAAGTCGATGTAGCGAGGACAAATATCGAAGAGTACGTCAACGGTACTTACGTCGAAGAACGAAGTACCATCGAGAAGTCCATTTTCGACTCAGAGGAGATGGTCAAGAAGAAACAATTGGCATTTGAGTCCTCGTTGAGGCTTGCATCCAAGGGCGTTTATGGATCGCTGCAAATGGAAAGCGAGCAGTTCGCTGTCGACTCGGCTCGCAAAGATCTGGAATTACAAAAAAAGAAACTTGAAACGCTGGACCGCTACAAAAGAAAGAAAACGTTGCAACAACTGCAGAGTGCATTGGACGCTGCAGAAGCACGCCTCGCGGCCGAACAGGCATCACTGAAACTTGCCAAGGACCGATTGGATCGCGACAAGGAGCAATTGAAGAACTGTATCATCACAGCGCCGGCTGAGGGCATGGTCATTTTTCCATCGGCCGCCGAGTGGAAAGAGACACCCGACATCGAAGAAGGCGCACGTGTACGAGAGCAGCAGACACTGTTGATGATTCCAGACACAAGCAAGATGCAGGTGAAGGTTGGCGTTCATGAATCGAAGGTGGGTCGTCTTCGCATTGGAATGACAGCCAAAGTTGCACTTCAGGATCTGGAATTGACGGGCAAGGTTGACGAAATAGCTGAAGTCACGCGACCCGCAGGTTGGTGGACAGGCAACATGGTCAAGTATGACACCATGATCCGGTTGGATCCACAACCTGGTCTCAAACCAGGCATGAGCGCCGTCGTTGACATTGTGCTCGCAGATTACACTGATGTTCTCAAGGTCCCAGTTGCAGCGATCGTTGAATCCTCAGAGGGCTACCTTTGCTGGATTCGCGAAGACGGCCAGATCAAAAAAAGAAACGTCCAACTGGGTGACACCAACGACGAATACACCGTTGTCGAATCAGGATTATCCGAGGGAGAAGAGGTCGTACTCAATCCTCTGGCGCAGCTCGAACAAGCAGAAAAGGAAGCACTAAAACCAGGTAACTCAAACGGGGCGAGTGCTCCGAGTGAAAAAACACCCGCACCGGAAAAGAAAGAGAAAACGCAACAGAAAAAGAAGAGCGCGAAACCTGCTGACAAAGCGACAGGAAAGACAACGGACAAAAATGCCCAGAACTTGTTGAAGTCAGGCGATAAAAACGGAGATGGCTTTTTGCAAAAGGAGGAACTCCCTGCAAAAGACCAGGCTAACTTTCCGAAAATCGATGCGAACAAGGATGGTAAAATAAGCGTTTCTGAACTCTCCGATGCCCTCAATGCGGCAAAGGGAAAATGAGCAGTATATTTGGGCAAACACTGCTTCTGGGACTGAAAAGCCTACTGCTACAGAAGATGCGGTCAGCCCTCGCCGCACTGGGCATCTTCATTGGTACAACCACGGTCATCTGGTTGGTGGCCATGGGTGAGGGTGTCAGCTACGACGCCCAGCAGCAGATCATGGAACTTGGTGCCAAAAACATCATCATCCGAAGTGTTGAGCCACAGTCCGCTGACAGTGCTTCGGAACGTGTCAAAACCTACGGGTTGCTGCGCAAAGATTACAAACGGATCCTTGCGAATGTCCCCACCATCAACAGTGCTGTTCCCATGCGGGAACTCAAGCGTCAATTTCTAGTTGATGGCCGAACAGCCGACGTGAATCTTGTTGGTTGTACGCAAGAGTATCTGGACCTGAATCACCTGAAGATCGCCCGCGGCAGATGGATGTCTCCTCAGGATGATGGAGTCAACGTCATCGTCCTCGCCGACCAGACAGCCAAGCGACTCTTTCCCATAAGTAACCCGATCGGTAAGAAAGTGGGAGTCGAAAGTGATGTGTACACCGTCATCGGACAGACCAAGCCACGATCTGCGGCAGCCGCAATTGGAGGCAGTCTGGAGGCAAGAGACTACGCGTTC
Organism: Planctomycetaceae bacterium; assembly: GCA_002862205.1. Taxonomy (GTDB): domain Bacteria; phylum Planctomycetota; class Planctomycetia; order Pirellulales; family Pirellulaceae; genus Rubripirellula. The sequence goes on from PKCN01000374.1 coordinate 17,910, forward strand.
GACGCTTACATTCCATTGAAGACATTCGAGCAGCGTGTTGGTGATCAAATCATGACGCGTCAAGGCGAGGGTTTTAATTTCCGCGGTGAAATCGTGGAACTGACGCAAATCACTTTAACCGTCGACGACATCGAAACTGTCGATGCAACCGCTGCCATTGTCGAACTTCTGATGAAGGAAAACCACGAGCAGGAAGACTATGCGGTGGTCGTACCCAAGGAGTTGCTCGCGCAGGCAGCACGCACAAGAGCCATGTTCAACGTCCTGCTGGTCGTCATCGCCGGTATTTCGCTACTGGTCGGCGGTATCGGCATCATGAATATCATGCTTGCCACCGTTACTGAGCGAACACGCGAAATTGGCATTCGACGTGCCTTGGGTGCAAAACGCAGCGACATCATCGCCCAGTTTCTCACCGAGACTCTGGTGTTGACGGGAAGTGGTGGATTGTTGGGTGTTCTATTCGGTTTACTGTGCAAACCGATTTTTCAGACTTTGCGATACCTTGTGCTCTTGATCGATCCCAGCCTGCTACCACCAACCGTATTGACACTTGAACCAAGAATCGCATTGTGGTCGGTTGGCCTGTCACTCTTTATCTCCTTGGGGGTTGGGCTGATCTTTGGCGTCTACCCTGCTCGCCGTGCCGCGCACATGAATCCAATTGACGCTTTGCGTCACGAGTAACCGCAACAAGTGGTAGAAAAACATAGCTGCTGCAGCGGTGATGAAGCATTCACTGATTACCAATGAATCAAATGCTACCACTTGCCACACACGACATCGCAACCCTCCTGCGACGACATGAACTCGATACGCTGCGAAGGATTGTCACGTTGTTGAACCGTCCGGGAAAACATCCCCAACCGATCCTGATGGCCACTCTTTCCAGCAGCGGCTCAACGAGTCTCAAGCCGATTTCAGATGGCGAGTTTGGTAGCTGATCACATCACTTTCAGCTTGATAACATCCTGTCTGTTCGGGTGCAGGAGATGGTGCCCCAAATACCATTGCACGACTTGATTAGGTTCGTCCACCGTGTTCTCCACTTTTGTTCACTACGAAAATGGGCTCTTCCGAGTAGACTGGCGCACCAATCAGCGAACATCAGGCTCACAGATGAGGATGCCGAATTTCGGTAATGCCGTACTTTCGTTTCTTTGGCAATCAGACAAGTCTCCAAAATGAGTGATTTTTTCATCGCCCTGGGAATCGGTTGGATTGCCGTAACCCTTGTAGGGCATGCCAGTTGGCTGATCGTTGAAAAATTCATCAGGCTGTTCACCAGTCCCAAAGATCAGGCTGGGACCAACGTTCGGGATCGCAGTTCCATCGCAAAGTCCGTCATTCAGGGCTTGCATCAAGAAGGCCGGATTGACAGTGGCACCGTGACAAAGGTGGTTTCCGCCATCGATCAGAGCGAATCAGGGATTCCGCTGAATCCGCTTGATCAACCAGCTCTCGCTACCAGTTCCGTGGGTCGGAACAAAACTGCCGCGGATCAGGACACTGATGCCGTGGTTTCCTCTGGTGATGGTTTCCAAATCGACGATCCGTTGAAAAGCGCTCGTACCACTGAAGGTTCAGAGCCCGAAATCATCATGGCACGGGTGATCGACGAAAGCAAACCTCCGACGCCAATCGAATCACCAACGAATCCCGCTGCAAATATTCCAGGCTCTGACAATCAGAAACAAGAACGCATTTCGAGCTTGCTCGATCCAATCACACCTGCCAGCAGCCAAACGAACACGAAAGAACATCAGCAAGCGTTGCAAGTTGATCCGGCATCCCAGTCATCTGAAGCGGCAAACACAAGTTCAAATGCGGCTGATCAAAAACCCAACACGACGATCTCGATGGGTGAGATCATTCAGTCATTTTTATCGGCACATAATATTCGCTGGGGTGAATTGATTGCGGGAACCTTGATCGTCGTCTGTTCCATTGGCCTCGTCATCAGTTTATGGGGTCCGTTAGTCCAAACTCACCGCGCGATACCGACCCTGATTTTCCTTGCTGCCAATGCAGCGATCTACAGCGTAGGTCTTTATACACTTTCGCGATGGCGCCTGCGTCACACCAGTCGTGCAGTGCTCATCATTGCAACCTTGCTGATTCCTTTGAGCGTGCTTGCGGGCATGGCCGCCTCTGGAATTGATGCCACGCAGGCGATCGACTTGAGTGATCCCATCACCCTGGGAACCATTGGACTTGCAGGGCTAGTGTATTCAGTGTTCCTTTATTTGGGTGGAAAAGCACTCACCAGCCGCACCCATGTCTGGACCATTTTCACAGCGGTTGCTGGTTCGGTGCTGGCTCTGGTTTTATCACCAGCTGCCATCCGCGCCTTTGAAAATCAAGCTGGCTGGCTGATCGCGATTGGCAGTTCTTCGGTAATATTCGCCTGTGTGATGCTTGGCAATCTGAACCGCCGAAGATTCACAAGCCTCGGCCCAGCAGGTGCGAGGCTGCGTCTATTGGTCATGGGCTTGAGTGTGTACTCATTAGCGATCGCAACCATTTCCATGGGTTACCACCTACGTGGTTTCGCGCCATCAGCTCTACTGCCTTTGGCAATGGCTTTGATTCCTGCATGCATTGCTTTGGCGGGCGTTGCCAGTTCGTTAAGGGAACGATCCCGAAACAGCACGATATCGATGATTGGTGCAGTCTGTTGCGTCTTATTGTCCGCCATCACGCTGGTCATCGTTGCACCTGCAATGTCATCACCCACTTGGCTTTGGACATGGGCGCTGACGATGTCCATCAGTCTGGTTGCCGGCAGATATCTGTTGCAGCAGCCATCATGGTTCGCGATTTCAACTATCCCCATCGGCTTGGTTGCCATCTGCACCGCTCAGGTCTGGCTTGGTGGTCAGACATGGCAGACAAGTGCACTGTTCGCGAAATTCCTGAACGGAGAGGCAATGGCTGCCTCATTACTGATGTGCCTGACCAGTGGCTCTCTGTGTTGGGTGTCATCCAAAAGCCCGGCAAAGAAGTGGCTGCTCTATGCAAACATGGGCTGGTGTGGTGCCACGCTGCTGATCGCTGCTGCTCTTTCGCTTGCCCCCGAATCACAAATGGGAGTGATGCCCACTTGGGTCATCACGGCAACACTCTTCGCAGCAGCCTTGGCAACTTTCCTGTTTTCAATTCGAGATTATCGAGCTGATTATCTGACAGTCGTTATAACTGCTCTTGCTTTCAACTCAATCTACCGAGTCACGCCATCTCTCAGTCTCGACAATCTACCTAACTGGCTCTACCTGACCCTCAGTGTTGCCGTCATTCTTACTATTCTGAGTGAACTCTCCTGCAGGCTTGCACTGCGATTCAATGATGGTTGTGTAGAAAATGCCAGCTTGGTTCGAAAGCAGCTTGCGCACATCAGCCTCGCCACTGTCGGTATCGGCATCCTGCTGGCAGTCATCGGTACTCGAAGTCACTTCGAACTGAGCTGTGCAACCCATGTGATCTCAGCGGCCATCCTGGTGTGGATTTCTTTGTTATTGGGCAACTTGAACATTTTCAAGATCGCGCAACTGCCAACCCTTCTGTTAACGGTCTCACTGACCCGTCACTTCTTTGAAGCTGAGTTGTGGACACAAGCAGGCTGGGTCAATGGCCAGGCGATCTGGGGTTGGTCAGTAGTTCTGGGAGCACTGGCTGTATTCTGGTACCTGTTACGCGCAGCGACAAATTTCTATCTGAGCCGATCCGCTGCCAATGCCCCTATATCCGGGCTTTCAACGGAGGTCGGTCACAACACATCGTTTCGGGACCGAGCCTCTCTTCTGCTGGGTCAACCAATACGTCCGCTGGAAATGCCTGATACCTGGTTCGGTCTCGCATCGTCCAGCCTTGCTACAGCAGCAACAACCTACCTGTTTTTCTGCCTCAATCGATTTACGATTTCCCAGTTACCACTTGATTACAACACGTCATGGGTGATGCCGGTGTTGGGCTGGCTGTCAGTCGGAGTGTTTGCAGGTCTACTTGCCAAGCAGAAAGTTCAGAGGGAGATCACTTGCACACTGATCGGACTGCTTGGAATAATTTTTACTCTCTGGTTTTCATGCCAACTGACGACGTCGATTCTGTCGGACGTAAAAATGACATTGATCATTTCTGTAAGTCTTGCCACGACTTTAGGATTTGCTGCAAAAACGGCTCTTCGTTACACAAACTCGACACTCCTGACTCCTCACTTTGTGAACGGCTGCAATGCGACACAATGCTTCGTACTATTAACAGCATCAATCTCACTCTTGTATTCAGGTGTCTATCTTCCAGTTGAGGCAGGGCAACTTGCGGATGTTGCGTCGGCTTTGAGCATAGCCACCTGGTGGTTGATCGTATCGATGCTCGCTTTGTGGGAAACAAAGCAGCATGGCAAAGCATGGAGCCTTGTCGTATCAGCCTTGTTCTTTGCGGCATCTGGTTGTGTTCTGGCAACACCATTTGTGATCTTTACGCCGATCACTCAAATACAAATAGCATGTCTGCTGACGTTTGCCTGGTTGCCTTTGGCAAGCCGTGTCGTGCGTTTAGACAAGGACGTTAGCGAAGAAACGGATCAAGTCTTTTATCTCCACGAAATCCTGCGCTTGATGGTATTTGCGGGAATCATCACATCCGTGTCTTGCACGGTATGTGTCTTCCTGAATCACAGCGTCTTGGACGGTCTACTGAGTCCGGCCAGCATCATGGTCTCAGCACTGGCTGCGGCAAGCATGGCGTCAAGTCGTGTTGAATCTTTTCTCAGCGGCACCTCCGACCCGAAATGGTCCATTTCACTTCCATTTTCGTTGTCACTGCTAGCCGGCCAAATCGCGTGGATTCTGCATGAACTGAATATCACCACTGGTTCCCTGGGTGGCCCACAGTCAGTCGAGATCATTGCTGCAGTATGGATCGCGGCCGCAGTCGCTTCGATTCTGATGCCCGGACGTCGACAGCAAGCAGTTGACTTCTACCACATGGCCGCAGTGACCTTGGTGACGATGATTGCAGCAATCTATTATCAAGGTAAATCTGATATCCTGCCATGGTTGAGCCTGCTTGCAACAGCAACCAGTGGTGCCCAAATCACACTGATGTCGGCTGGCATGAAACCCCTGAATGTTCCGGTGGTGGCGGCTCGCATGCTGGGCTGGCTTGTGGGCGCTGCTGGGATTGTGCTGATATGGCAATTCATGGAATTCCATACCAGTTATGTGACGCTTTGGATCGCGGCTTGGGTCCTGATATGGCGATATGTTGGCCGGGACCGGATGGCGACTGATCGTGAATCGAAACAGATGTACGACCTTCCTTCACTGGAGTTCTCAATCCTGCTGCTTGCTATCGCGTTTGCAGATATTGCTTTCAGTTTGGGTTTCTTTGCCGATTTCCATTCTCTTGATAATCCGATGCTTTGGCTACGGTCCAGCTGTTATGCATTGACTGCAATTTCAGTGGTATTTCGACCGCGTACAAGTGGCGACTGGTTCGTTTCGCTGATGATGCTGAGCACTGCGTTTTCACTTCTTGTGATTGCGGCCACCAAGATGTTGGGCGGAGCTCCTGCTGACCAATACACAGCTGCAATCATCAGCTATGCGTTCTTCTTTGCCGCAAGTACTACCTCGCTGGGCAATCTCGCAAAATTAGCTGGCTGGACAACTTCCAGTCCAGCTGGAGTGCATTTCAAACGCCTTGTCTCAACGACCACGTCAATTCTCACCATATTTGCTGTGGTGAGTGTTGGCAGTCCGATCATCATGATGATCGTGCAACTACCATTGCCCGAAATTCAGCTTGCCATCGTGAGTGTCGCCATGATTGCTTGGGCTTTCGCGGAAGTCTCAGAGCAAGCCTCCCTTGCCAAACTGAGATATGTAGCGGTTTCTCTGGCATTGGTCGCCATCGCACTTTGGGCGAGCGCAAGCTCGTTGGACAATGAATATTTGCTACTGACAACCTGCATGCGTTGGTTGGTGGCATCTGCCCTGATCATTCCCACACTTCTATTTGTACTCCCCAAAATTCTGGGTTCCGGCATCCGGACCCGCTGGATGGATGCGTTCCAGAAAGGTGCGATCACCGCCGGGATGGCTGGCATCGGCTCAACATTCGCCATGATCACTTTGGAATTCCTGAGTCGTGACAGCAACGGCCTGGAAACCTTACCTCTGGTAGCAGTCATAGGAGCAGCGATCACTTTGGGTGTATTGAGCCTGATGTGCGGAGCGACTGCACTGGCAACGGGTCCCAAAGGATACTTGCGTTTGACGCTTTCGCTCACAGATCAACAACGCACGTACCTTCTGCTGGCAACACAATTGCTTGGATTCCTGACTTGGTTGCATCTTTTCCTGTGCAAGCCTGCGTGGGCCTTCATGGGTCTCAAAGAACACTGGCCCTACGTGGTCATGGGACTCGCATTTGCAACTGTCGGGATCACTGAATTTGCTCGCCGCCGAGGTGATACGGTGATGTCCACGACAATTCGCAAAACCTCGCTCTACCTGCCCCTGATTCCTGTCCTGGGTCTATGGCTCAGTGCATCCAATCAAGGCGGCCTTTTCTTTTCGAACATGATCAAGTCGAATTACGAAATCCTGCTGGTGATGGCAGCGGTGTATTACCTGGCAGTGGGTACGCTGTGGAAAGCAACCATGCCGCGCGTGACGGGTGTGATTCTCGGCAATGCAGCATGGTGGTTTGTGCTGATTCAGTTGCCGGGATGGGGATTCATGATGCACCCACAACTGTGGCTGATTCCGCCAGCAGCCTGTGTTCTTGTCATGACTCATTTTTATCGGGAACGCCTCGACCCCAAACTGGCATCTGGCATTCGATATGGTTCAACCCTACTGATCTACATCAGCAGCTCAGCCGATATGCTGCTTCAACAAATTGGGACGACGCTTGCTGGTCCCATTGTTTTGATTCTGCTTGCCTTGACGGGAATGTTACTGGGAGTGGTACTGAGAATCCGTCCATTCCTTTATCTCGGCGCAACCTTTGTATTTCTGGGAGTAACCAGCATGGTTTGGCATGCCAATCGGGCCTTTGACTCGACTTGGCCATGGTGGGTATTCGGCATCAGCATGGGGCTAGTCCTTCTAGCCGGTTTGATGATGTTGGAAAAATTCAAACCTCAATTGCAGGCTTACGCAAAGAGTCTCTCAACTTGGGAAGCATGAACCACACTCTGCGTTGCCTCGCTGGCACTGAATCTTCCCCGACTTGTTCTGGATATTCCACATGGCGTTGAACAGCCAGACATCAGTCGACTGGTTGTGCAGTGAACTTGATGACGTACTCACGATTCTGATCAACAACACGTGGATTCGGCACCAGAATAAAGTCGTCTGCTACGACAACTTCGAGATCATCACCGGAGATCATGGCGACATTCTGGATTCGACGGTCAAGTAACTGAACGATGGGTCGCCAGCCTCGCTGGGCCCCATTGGTATTGACCGGCTCGAAAGACATGGACCCCTTTTGGGGCGTGATGGTAAGCGTATAAGTATCTCCCTGCACTTCCAGTTTCTGTCCGTACGCCTTGGGGCGCGAGGGCAGGCGTGCTTCCCAGGCGGGATCACCATAAAACGCAACGGTATCACGATCCCACAACAAGCCTCTGCAATCCAATGCTGACAACCCCAACTGCTTACCTGCTGGATTCGGGTCCACCGCTGGCAAGCGTTGTGATCCTGGTTCGAGCGCGACCCCGGTGATTCCATCAAAGTGACGATCGAGTCGATGAATCAGGGCGTGATGATTGGCGTGAAACGCCTCAGCAAGCGTATAACGCCCCGGCTGCTCTGTAAAATAATCCAACACACCCCAACCACCATAGCCATACCAGGTCACAACCGTGTAACCCACCATTTGCCGCACACCAAGACCGTTCATCCATGCCAACGCCATGGCATCAGGCCCATCGATGTGCCCCATCAGACAATTACCAATCGCCATATAGACTCTGGGATCCGACGAAACGATCTCAAACGGTTCCCCTTGCAGGGGGACACCAAACATCTGTCCTTGCTTCGATTGAAACGTGCCGTTTTTGTATCGGAATCCGATCTGCCAGTCACGTTCCGTTGCGTGACCAGAAGTAACAAACAGATCCGCTGATCCAGTTGTCAATGTGTCGGCCAAAGCACGAGTTGTATCTGATGGCCCCCGTTGCTCTGTTGGCATACCGTCGGTGTCTTTGCTCACCTTCTTGTTTTTTACCAACTCGTCATACCAAACACCCTGCTCACACAGCTCGAGCGCCAACTCTGTCCCTGATGCAACTTTCTTCACTGACAGGGGTTCATCTGTTTTTGCGATCGCAAGCGCATTGCTGGCGTCATAACCGGTCAATATTCCCCATAGAGTATCTGTGTAGGGATCCGTGTCGTATTGTCGGGTCAACTGATGAACTGCCGCCACAAACTCCCTGCCGGCTTCCTCCGGACGAGCGACAAAACAGGTATGCCGCGGATGCTGTTCACGCAACAAAGGCAAGACTTCTGAAACATCATTTTCCCATATCAGCACATCAGCGTTTGCATGTCGCGCCAATAAAGCGTCAACGACAGCCTGCCATCCTGCCTGTTTATTTGTTTGGCGAGATATAACCACCGAATAATCGGATGCTTCAGCCAGTGCCACAGAAACCATACATGCCATGCATGCTGCCAGAACAGTCTTTTTCATCACCAGTTTACGTTTGATCGAGTTAGTACTTGTGAGCCAAAACGCACGAGCATGCGAAACCGAATGCTCGTGATCATCAATCATTCAGGTAAACAGTTTTCATGGTTGACCACAAAAAGTCACCCTTACGTACCCCGAGGGGTACCCCGTACGTGCTCTTGTATACTACCGCGTCAGACGAATGCCCGCCTCCCCCGCTGAACCGGGACACCTGGATACGTGATGCCGCCACAACTGATCGTTTTCGATCTCGACTTCACACTTTGGGACTGCGACGGCACTTGGTGTGACTGCCTTTCCCCTCCCTTTGAGATCCGATCTGGAATGGTTTTGGACTCGAGGAAAAGACACATCACACTCTATTCGGATATTCAAAAAATATTGGATGAGTGCAAGTTCCAAAAATGGAAAATGGCTTTAGCCTCGCGGACAGAACAACCCGCCTGGGCGCAACAACTGATTGAGTTACTGGGGATTGCTGAGCATTTCAGCTACTCAGAAATTTATCCTTCGAGCAAACTGGAACATTTTGCTGCACTCAGAGAAGCGACCAATATCGAGTACCAGCAAATGCTGTTCTTTGACGACGAAAGACGCAACATCACTGAGGTGAGTTCACTTGGTGTCTGCTGCGTTCATGTCACCCAGGGATTGAATCATCTGCTATTCAGGCAAAGTTTGGATCGCTTTGAGCAGCACAACTGAGCATCAATTGGGGAATTTCCGCTTCAAGTGTCTTCCCAGAAGTTGCAAGAAACGCTGGTCAGCAGAAAAAGTTTCAAGGCCGCGTGACATTCAGTAGGGGAAAACGCCCTTACAAAGCGGGGTAAAAGTCCGACAATCCCGACGATTTGCCGTCGAGCATGGATCCAGAAAGCCTCCCATTTCCGGGTCAGACGGAATCATTTGGAGATTATTTTGCAACTTGCGTGATGTCCACTCAGAGGATGCGTGATGTCCAGTCAGAAGGAGCGTCATGTCCACTCAGAGGATGCATCATGTCCACTCAGAGGAGTGGTGCAGCCCTGAAAAACCGTCTCACTGGTCAGATGGCAGTGGATAATGCGAATTATTTGCCGTTGTTTACCCAGAGGAGTAAACTACAAGCCTCATCTTTTCTTATCTGAGACCGTGTCATGGTCAACATTTCAACATCAGGATCGCCGTGTGCGCACGTAGATTTCCGGGATCTACTGGATCGTGCCAGAAACGGTGACATCGAATCTCTGGGCAAGTTGCTTCAGTGGTACGCAAATTATTTAAACATTTTGGCCTCGACGTCACTGGATCGCCAACTACGTCAAAGAATCAATCCATCCGACGTAGTTCAAGAAACGATGCTCGCTGCACATCGTGACTTCAATGCATTCCGCGGAACCAGTCAGCCAGAAATGCTTGGCTGGCTTCGCAAGATTCTGATCAACACGCTGCACCGCGCATTCTCGACTCATGTACGGGCCGACAAACGCGACATCCGGCGTGAAGTGTCCATTGAGCGTACATCACAGCGGATGGATGAATCTGCCTGCAATCTGGCTGCGATCCTGCCCGGACGCGCGAATTCGCCAAGTGAACCAATGAGGGCGAGGGAACAAGCTGTAGATTTCGCAAATCAACTCAACCAACTGCCTACCCAATACCGAGATGTGATCGTCTATCGCGTATTGCAGGGTCTGGCGTTTGAAGAAATTGCGGAACGGATGGATCGCTCATGTGGTGCCGTACGAATGCTGTGGCTGCGAGCTCTTGACCAATTCAAATTGTCATACGGGGACTCCAATGATTGCTAGGCGAAATCCTCAAAACATCTCTTCATCCTCTTGCCAGATCGCGGACCTGAATCATGATCAGCAACAACGCCTGACAGACGTCCTTGACGACTACCTGAAAGGACTTGAAGAAGGTGAACCGGTCGATGTTCAAAAAGTCCTACGGCAAAACGCTGACATTGCCGACACACTGCGGGACTACCTCGCAACCCTTAACAGTTTGCGAGGCATTGCACCTGGATTTCAATCCCATGGTGACCTCGAGCCACTGGTGTCAGGTGATTCCGGTGACTCCGTTCATTCGCTGCAACTGGGTGAGTACACCATCATTGGTGAAGTGGGCCGTGGTGGGATGGGTATTGTCTATGAGGCCCAACACGATGCGCTGAACCGGCGCGTGGCATTAAAAATCCTTCCCATTGCTTCGATGCTCGACTCTCGGCAAATCGCCCGATTCAAAAATGAATCAAACGCAGCCGCACAACTACAGCACCCACACATCGTGCCGATTTACAGCGTTGGTATGGAAAGGGGCATCCATTACTACGCGATGCAATTCATTGAAGGAGAAAACATTGAATCAGCCATCGCAACTGCCAACGAATCGGGGCAACAGGACCATTATCGACAAGTTCTTTCCAGAGTTGCTGAGGTAGCAGATGCACTTCACTGTGCCCACCAATGCGGCATCATTCACCGGGACATCAAACCGTCAAACCTGATTCTGGACAAGTCGGGAAAAATCTGGGTCACTGACTTTGGACTCGCCCGCTGCCAAAATCAAAACTCACTGACCTTGAGTGGTGATGTGGTCGGCACGATGCGATACATGAGCCCTGAGCAGGCAGCGGGCCAGATGGAGCGTGTTGACCACCGAGCCGACATCTATTCTCTGGGGGCCACACTGTACGAAATGCTGACCGGGCTTCCAGCGATCACAGGAGAAGACAGCCCAGCAGTCTTGAGTGAGATTGCCAATTGCCCAGTGCCCAAACCGCGACGATTGAAACCTGATTTGCCGCCAGCCATCGACTTTGTTGTCCAAAAAGCCATGGCAAAGAACAAGGATGATCGCTATTGCACGGCGTTGGAATTTGCCAATGACCTCGAAGCTGTGCTTGACCAAAAGCCAACTCTGGCAAGACCTCCCTCCAGAACATGGCTGTTAAAACAATGGACCAGTCGACACCGCAGACTCGTTCTGAGCACATCGGTCATGCTGCTATTTGGAATCGCTGCGATGCTGACAGCGCTCGTGGTCATTGCGAACAAAAATGGGGAACTGCAGGCGAGCAAGCAAGCAGCTGATCGAAATTTCCAGAAAGCACAGGAAGCAGTCGGCACGCTTGGGCTCGCGGTCTCTGCTGATCTTGCATCCATTCCAGGAACTGAGCATATCAGACAATCAGTACTTGAAAACACTCTCAAACATTACAAGGATTTTGTTCAGGAGTCCGAAGGCAAAAGAACATTACTGTCTGAACTTGCCCTGACACACAGTCGCATTGGTTCTCTGATTCTCGAATTGGAATCTCCTGAGGCGGCGATCCCGCATTTTGCTGCATCTGAAAATTCCTATCGGGCACTTTTAACTGAGAATCCAGGATCCGTAGAAGCGTTACAGGGACGTGCTCGCAATCTGAACCAGATGGGACTTGCCCAGACAGCAAGCGGTGATCACCAAGGTGCGCGACGATGCTACGACCATGCTATAAGAATTCAGCAGAACCTGACCGAACATACGTCTGCTGTCGAGCATCAAATCGACCTTGCATTGAGTCAAAGCAACCTCGGTTTGCTGATGGTCGCCGCCGACAACGCGAGTGAAGCAGAAATAATCTTACACCAATCAGTGAACAGCCTGTCCAAACTGACCCAAACGCATCCCAATCATGTCCTCGCCAATCGGGGACTCGCCGCAGCACTGACCAACCTCAGTTCCCTCACCCTGGACACTGCACCTGATCAAGCCATTGTGCTTCTTGAAGCAGCAATCGACTGCCAACTTCGAATTCGCAAATCTGCCCCCAGTCAGCTCAAGTCATCCAGCGAAATTGCGAACACATACAACGCATTGGGTGCAGCAGAGCTTTCTGCGGAAAATCCATCTGAGGCTATCGATGCCTTTGCGCTCGCAATCGAAATCAATCGTAAAATGCATGCGATTGCCCCCTCGGTCAGCAACTACCGAGATGACCTGGCAACGAGCCTCAACAACATTGCCAATGCCTACTATCAACAGCAACAATACGCGTCAGCCACCCAGGCCGCACGCGAAGCCATCAACTTGCAATTGACCAGCCTGAAACGCAATCCGGCGAATGCTGATTCACTCAAGCGACTTGCAATCATGCATGGCAATTTGGCGGCAGCTCTGGCTGCCATGGAATTGACCGCAACTGCCATCCAAGCGTACCAGCATGCAATCGACTTTCAAACTCAAGTACTGGAAGTCGACCCCACGGATACGGCAAGTCAAATCAGCCTGATGCAACTGTACAGTGCGTTGCTGCGATACCAGATTCAACAACAACACTGGAACGAAGCCAACCGGACATTGACCGCGTACCGACTTGCCGCCGAAGACCGGCCTGAACATATAATCCCAGCGGCAACAAGCATTGCAGAAATTTCAAAGTCATTTGACGGTCATCGACATCAGGAACTATTCACCGCCAACATCGCCGCTCTCTTCGCCACTGCGAAGCAGCGTGGTATCAACATCAATCCGGCCATTCTGGAGACAGAGGTCTTTGCCAATTTCAGCGAAGACAATCAGATTCGCAGGGCGGTGCGGAAATGATTCAACATCGAAACAAACACCAGCAAAGCAAGCGAACCTGTCGCGTTGAATTGCTCGAACAACGAATGACTCTTAGCGGCATGGGATTGATCGGCGCAAATGGCCTTGGCTCCCACACCCCGGAACTGAACGGTCATTCACATCAGCAAGCCCGGGAATCGGCTCAACCCAGCGAACACTCCTCTGAGCTATCACCTGAACATAAACGTACACACAATGACCAGACTTCGCACCCATCGGAAATCCACCCACCCCAACGTGGTCCTCACACAGACCCACATCCGACACATCATCAGTATCTCTCGCACACTCGACACCCCCAACCTCATCACTCAGCTTTCGAACGCAGTGGCCAGAACGATAGCTTGACTGTTGCGGCAGCGTCCCCAGCGATCTCGCAGGAATTGACAGAACAGTCTCCAGCTCCAGTCTTTAACGCCAATGAGCCGTTATTCAATCCACCGTCAGCCACTCTGGAATCACTTGCAGTTGTGATCACGCAACGCCCCAACACTCCTTCCAGCTTGACTCCTTCCAGCTTGACTCCTTCCAGCTCGCCTAATTCCCGAAGTGATTCTCTTGTGCTGACGGGATCAACAGACGAATCCACGTTGTTTGACAATACGAATGATGACTTTCCAGCCAGCCCAGCAAACGCTCTCAATCCCGAAGCGTCCAGTACTAATTCCACAACGAAAAACACCCTATCCAACAGTGACCCACGCAATGTATCAGCCAGCAACTTATCTCAGGCCAGAGTGAGCGCAGCTGAACGAACGAGCCACAGCGAGCTACCAACGGCACAACAGCTGGCATCACCACCAACTCACACGGCTGAAGAAGCTGCAGACTCGCTATTTGCTTCAGACTTCGTTCAGCATGAATTACAAATACAGGTGCGAGGGCCCCACCACGAAAGGGCCCAGTTGCCTACAAATAGCATTCATCTGCAACTCACCAGTCTGGAGGATTTACTGCAGAGCCTCGCCATATCTCGTGCAACCGGACACCGAGCTGGCAACGCCGACGCAGCAACAGGAGATAAGGTTAGGGGTGTGGAGCAAGACGCATCCCACACCAATCAGCGGGCGTCGAGGTTGAATCCCATGATCCTGTTGATGCCAACAGACCCTTCCCATTCTGAATCAGCTGCAACAGCCAAGTTGCATCCCACACAGCTGCAGCACAGTAGCCAATGGGGTATCCCGTTGGGGCGACACCGTGCAATCACGTCGACCCTTGTTCACGAAGCGACTTCACACGAACCCATTTTGACTGGCCCACCTGGCATGCGTGATGAGTTGGCGTCCCTCCCCGTGGATCCCAACAGCAAACCGATGAACTTCACGCCCACAGCACCACGCGGATTTGCAATTTTATGCTGTGTGATGGTCATTCCGCTCATCCGTCGAAAGTATCAACAACGACGCAGGTCGCCGTACCAATGTCTTGGAGATTGACGTTTCAGGTGTTGATGCATGCTCGGAGAATGTTAGTTCTGCATTCAACCTAGGCATGGGAATCATCTTTGCCCAAATATTTCTTGGGCTGTGACAGCGTTTCGATTTGGTTCGCGCGACAGAGATTCAAAAGGGACTCGGCATTTTTCAGTAAGTCGATCCACTCGAGTTGTCCCTGATTTGCTTCTTCCCGAATTCTATCAGCGGCAGACGCAATCTCTTCGCTTTGATGTTTTCGGGCGGTATTTGCCAAACTTGCAGCGAGCTCCTGAAGTTCCACAACATCCCGGGCGTCAACCGCATCCGCAATTTTCTCCGCCTGTGCACCGATAGCTGTCACAGACAGATCGACTTGCGGCTCCAGATCACGCTTGCCTTGTGTCCCATCCTGCTGCAAAAAGTGAACAAGATGCTCAACCAGCGCAGGATCGAACTGCTGACCGGCACATTCCTGCAACTCCTCGATGGCCTCAAGCTGTGACTTGGCTGGACGGTGCCTCTGTTCTGTAATCATTGCATCGTAGGCGTCAGACAATTTCAGCAGTCTGGCCGTCAGCGGGATGTCATTGCCCATCGGCAAGGGAGAATCAGAGTCATTGTTCCGGTAATCAGCTCGATAGGTACGAAGTATTTCAAATAGTTCGTCCGAGCTGAATGTACATGAGATAATTTCCAAACCAATCCGCTCATACTGCCGCATCGACGTCCATTCATCGTTCGACAGTTGGTCCGGCTTCAAAAGTATGTCATCGGCGATTCCAATCTTTCCAATGTCGTGCAACAAGGCAGCAATTTCCAACAGGTAGATATCCCTTGCACTGAGTAATCCGTCAGCCAACTTGAGACACAAATCGGCAACTCTTCTGGAATGTTCTGCTGTCTCATAATCACGGTAAGCCAGCGCGCTGACCAATGCTTTTACTGCGCGAAAAGAAATATCATTTTCTTCGTGTTCGTTCTGGACAGGGCACAATCTCTGACCTGTCGCATAATCATCCCACTGCTCGAACGATTCTGAAAATGCCACCACCGCATCTCGTCCGCTACGCTTGGCCCCATACAGACATCGATCTGCCTGATTGATCAATTCCTCAGGACTACTGGCACCAGACTGCAGATCTGAGATCCCGATACTGACGCTGACAGACAAATCAGGGTACTCATCAAGTCGGAGGGCTCTGACTTTGTCTCGCACCAAATTCGCCTGTTCCATGACAGACCCCATCCAATGATCTTTGATGACGATACAGAATTCTTCACCACCATACCGACAAACCAGGGCCGATTCTGTAAACACATCCACCAGGATACCGGAAACTCGCACCAGTACATCATCACCGGTTTGGTGACCATATTGATCGTTGACATTTTTGAAGTGATCGCAGTCCAACATCAGACATGCCAACTCACCATCATTTGCGGAAACATCTTCCCAGAGCACCTCAAGTTGCTCAAAGAAAGCCCGACGATTCAGGCATCCCGTCATGGCATCCTGAGTGGCCAAAATCTGCAACTCACGATTCTGAAGACGAACCTCATCACGACTGCTTTTCAACATTGCAAGCATGTGCTCGGTTTGCGCACGGTGCTGTTCACTATCAGTCACATCCCGAAACGTAAGCAACACATCCCGCAATTCTTCATCCGGCGATTCAACTGGAGACGAATTGATTGAGAAGAATCGATAGACTCCATCCGGCTTTTGAAAACGCATCAGTTGCTCTATCTGCGATTGCGATTCATCACGAGCGCGAATCCAGGGGAAATCGGATTTTCGCGTTGCTTCACTGCAATCCCAGGACAGTGAACTAACACTCTTGCCAATCAACTGGTCGGTATGCAGACCAGTCATTTTTTGAAATGCCAGATTTGTGAGGATGATTTTTTCGTGCTTGTCCATCACCAGCAGGCCCTCGGACAACATGTCAATGGAATGCCGCACACGCTTGGGAATCCCCTGCGCAGCGTGCATTTTGGTAACACTGCGTCCCCACTGAGAGATACACAACAACACACTGATGGTCAGCACCAGCAACAGAGGCCAGACATTCAGGTCGTAATCGGAGACTGCATTGACAACCTCCGCAGGTCGGAAAAAGGTTCGAGCACGATAATAAAAGTCCACTCGCCCTGCGAGTCCCGACGTTCCTGTGACAACTCTCGAATCGATTTGATGGTCAACACTTCCTATTTCATCGAGCGTTGCGATGTCCGGCACGACGAGGGTGGCAGCATGACGATCTGGCGTATTGCCAGCATCCGGTACTTCCAGGGAGCCAAAGCACTCGACCCGGATTGCCTTCAAACCCGGTTCCGTACGCACGGTCTGCTGCAGCAAATCCACCAACTGCTCTGTTTCACTGCCAGTCCTCTTTTTTGCCAACCAAGCCTGGAATCCGTGGATAACTTGCCCGTTCAAATCCGTACGTGTTGCTTTCAAGATTTCAGATTGGGGGACTTGCCGCAAGCCGATCCATATCACCAGTGTCAGGAGCGCAAACAGCAGCATCAGAAAGGTGCTCATGGAGCGCGCAGAGGCAACACGGTTCGTGAGCACAGTAGAAATCCGATTCAGTGCAGTTTCGTCAACAGAAGTGAGGCTTCTAGAACTGTGTTTAACGTTGCTGTGTTGTGCAACGTCTGGATTGAATTCCGACCACCGGATCAAACAGCAGAGCAAGTCTTTAACGATTGTGCGGGTTATGTCGCCGTCGCCCGCGAGTCGGCCCTCCATCGCCCCTCCGTCGGCCCTCCATCGCCCCTCCGTCGCCTCGCAGGTCGGCCCGAATGCGTGGGTTCGTCTACCCGGGTGCACCATTGATCCCTTGGGGCGGAAAACAAATCCATCCACGTCAATTCAAATTCGAACACAGCTCATCGCCGCTTCAGTGATCTGGCCTGAGGGTCATCATCACGCACGAGGAACCACTTTCAACATGCAATTGCTTTGCGTCACTTGCAAGCAGATCAACAGCATCGCCATTGATCTGGACTTCAGTCAGTACACTGGTGAAGCCTTCCTTAGTACTGGCAACCATTGCTTGGATCGAAGGCCCACTGATTTGATTGATAACGCGACCGATAGTGAACGAACGCGTTCGCTGTACAGCACGAATTGATTGGGTTTCAGCGCTAATCACCGGGCCAGCATCAAAGATATCGAACAGATCTGTAGCGGTAAAACCCTCTGCTTTCAGCATGGCAACTGCTGGCTCTGTTTCGATGTGCACCTGCCCGATTCCGTCGCGAATATTCTTCCCAAGAAGCTCAAGATAAATTGGGTGCTGGGGCATCATCTCTTCGATGAATTGCTTGGAGATGGTGGACATGGCATCAGCGGTCGCGAAATCGACAGGGATGAACCTGCCGGCAACAGCATCCCAGAAGGGAACGCTTCCATCGGTTTCTGCTCTGCCTCGCATCTGAGCAATCACCCGATCCGCAAAACGATGGGGCAGCATGGAAATCAACGCAAAGCGAGCCAGAGACAACCAGCGTCCCCGTCCTTCACCCCGATAAATTCCCCGCAAAAACAGGCTTCCAATTTCAGTTGGTCCATCATGAATACGTTTCAAATCCAGACGTACCCGATGTTGGCTGACCCCCAACAATTCACTTTGGTGATCGGACTCAATACGGCGATACGCGTAAAGCGGTTGATAGCCACCTGTCTTGGCATAAATGGTTGACGTGCCAACGAGTTCACCGGATTCAGTGTTCACGAGGACCAACACATAGGGTTCGCCTCGCGGTGAGATTCCTGTACGACTGAAAGCAAACGTTGACTGTTCCACCCGGTCCAGTAGTCTTGCCCGGTCCAACTGCAATGATGTCAGCCCCTTGGTTGCCGACTGGGCAAGCCGAAAGAGGGCATCAATGTCATCGATACGTACCGAACGAACAATCCACATGGCCTGGGTCCTTAATCGACTTGCTTTGAAAACTGCAGCAACGAGGTTTCCAAAAGAGCAATGGCCGCATCAATATGCTCGAATGTTGTCGTTGCCGGCGGAGGCAGGAAACGAATACGGGTCGGATCAGAACCACAGACAAAGCCCAACAAACCCACGTCATACATGGTCATCATCAATCGTTTGGCTTGATCAAAACTGCCATCACCGGGAGTAAAAGCAATCATCATGCCCTCACCGAAGGGACCGCGGATCAGTGCTGGATATTTTTCGGCTAGCGACATGAGTTGGCTGGCAAAGTAGTCATGACGCGCCACATTCTGACCTTGGCTGCCGAAGCACTGGCCAGACTCCAACAAATCCAACATTTTCAGCCCGGTAGCGATTGATGATGAAGACCCGGTAAAGGTCTGACTCAGGATCGGCCCCTTCGGCTTGAACGCCTCGCCATACAACGTGGCGCAAACCTGTGTGACCTTTCCCACTGTCACTACATCCGCAAACTCATCTAAACCGTAATGCTGAAAAGCATAGGGTCTGGAAGTGCGTGAAAATGACTGGACCTCATCAAAGATGATCGGCACACCCGCCTCGCGTAAGGGTTCACACAAAGCCCGGAAAAACTCGTGACTGCCTGGATAGTATCCACCCTCACCGGCAATGGGCTCTGCCCAAAACGCAGCGTACCTGTCGGGATGACGGTTCAGCAGTCGGTGCAACTCGTCCACTGCCCACCGCAAACTACGTTCAGGATTTCCAGGATCCCTGAACGGCAGATAATCGACATTCAATGATAACGGCAAACCCATTCGATAATTCGGGCGATCAGTCAATGCAGCCATTGCCAAGGATCGTCCGGCAAAGGCATTGTCAAAAGCAATGATTCGATCAGCAGGAAACTTGTGATGCAACGCTATCTTCAGTGCGTTCTCATTCGCCATCGCCCCACTGGTGGACAACAGACAATGGTCAATGGCTGCTCCATCTACACGCGCCAACTGGATCAAACGCTCGGACATTTTGATACTGGGAGGATGCTGTTGGAGATTTCCCTGCATCACCGTGTCCTCGAGCGCGGCGTCAAGTGCCGCATCAATCATTGCTTGATGGCTATGGCCAGCCCCATGAACACCAATCCCACCAATGAAATCAAGCTTGACGCTGCCATCAGCCAACTCAACATACGGTCCCTGCCCGAGTCCAGCGGAGAGGTAGGGCCAGAATGGCGGCCCACCGCGAGTATCCGATAACCGCGACAACAACTGCTCATAAGCACCTGTTAACTGGGGGTTGGCGGCTTGCACATCCTGAATTCCTCGACTGTGGTCAGCCACGGCCTCAGCGATCAAACGGCGCGCCTCGGCGATTCGTGAATCTGCTCGCAAATCGGCAGCAGCCAAGGTTGGATGTGATGAACCAGATGACTCCGAAGGTTGACCCACGAGATACCGCTCCTATGTAAAAAGTTTGTCCTGCACGCCCCTATAGTAACGCCTCCCCTCAAAAAGGTTCAGCCTCAGCCTGATCGCAGGATCAACATCAACCAAAATCTCGCCTCGGACACCACGCCACCGACGCAGGCACAGCATCCACAAGCGATACGAGGGCGGCGGGTTAAAAGGTCGCAAACAGTCTTTCCGTTCACCGAGGCAATGTTGCCAGTCCCGCGGCGACCGTGTTGGATTGCGAGTTCGCTGATAAGAGATTTTGCTGA
>PKCN01000373.1 GCA_002862205.1 Planctomycetaceae bacterium
GGCTTTGTCAGTCACTGCGGCTTTGTCAGTCACTGAATCCGATGGAATGTTGATGGCCTTGAGGATCAAGGGGAACTGACCATCGGGTTGGATTTTGTGGAGGAGCGTTGCAGTGCTGGGGTGTAGGACCACGAGTCGGTCATCTGGTCGCAGGAATGCGTTCCAGCTTTTTGCAAAGTCTTCTGTCGATTGTCGCTCACTCACCTCCTGCGGCGATAGTCGCAAACGCTGCATGAAAGCTTCGTTTTGAAAGGCGGCTGAGTCGATGGCGCATTGAAAGCGTTCGCCAGTCACCGGTCGGATGGCCGTCCAGTACATCAGACGCGGTTGGGTTGAGTGATCAGGCTCAGAACCCGGGGGATTTCCCGGTTCCTGTTCGCCATAACCAACGACAACATTTTTCAGGTCACCGGTTAACGCACGGGGTACGTTGGGAACGCCTCTGCGTCGTCGTTGGTTCGCCCGCCAGTTGGTCGTTCCCTGTTTGATTTGGCTGTCGATCATGCCTTCGAATGTGTTGAGAAGTTGGTCGAGCGTTTTGGTTTCAGGTTCAATGGGCTGGAGGGCCGCGACCACGGCCTCGAGAGTGGAGAGGCCATGCGCGTGGGGTTCGCGACGAATGCGGTATCGGCTGGGATTGGTTGGGGCAAGACAGAATCGGGGCAATGTTTGCAGACGCGGGATGTCGCGCATCAACGTCTTGACATGGTGCCATGTTCCGTCAGGAACAATCAATTCATTTGGCAATTCGGAAGCTGGCAACTCCGTCAGTATTTTCGCGTCTTCACCGGGGAACAGCAGTCCTGCTTGTGGACTCAGTGGCAACTGCTCAAAACGTTCGTTGAGATCCCTGTTATGTCCTACCATCAACCGGCTTTGCTGCAACGCTTGGTTGACAATGCGAGCGGTGTTGAATGGATGAAACCGCTCACGACGATGCTGCAGTATCAGAACAGGGGTGCGATTTGGGATCGTCGGAATCGTCGAGCAGTAGCATAATTGCGTTGGACGAAAGCATTGAAAGCAGCGTCTGGCCTTGTCTGTCACCTTGAGAGTCCGTTGATCGCAGTCGTGTGATCGTTGTTGTGACGGGTTTTACTTGCATTTTTCCGGGCAGGGATGAAATCTGCCCCACCCAACGGAAAAAATATCAACCATCTGCCTTGCAGGCTGGTCTGTGATCTTACTGCTTTGCGTGCATCAGGGTAACTTGGGGGGCTGTTGAATTTATCGCTTCCCGGTTGGCGATAGGTTGCTTGACATCGAATGAGCCTGTCCGGGCATCACTTGTTCATGAGAAGGACACATGCGTACCTATTTGTTGCTTGCTTTATTGATTCTCGGTGTTGGTTGTGGTCGAGATGGGGCCTTCGAGGACATCGATACGAGCACGCCGATCGTAAGTGATATTCCCGATGGGAGGCCAATGGTGTACCCCCAAGTCTATCTGGATAACGATCTTCCAGAGTACACGGGGGCAATCTTGACCAATGTTGGCGGGCAAACTGCTTCGTTGAAAGACGGATTGAAAATTACAGCTGTCTCCAATGATTCGATGCGACTGATCATGCCTTTTTATATTGAGGCGATGGAAAAACTTGGATACACGTATGACAAATCCAAGTACGAAGAAGACAACCTGTTGGAGGAACCACCGATGATGACGGTGGTGTTCCAAAAAGAAAAACGCAAGTTCTCTGTCACGTTGATGAAGATGCAGGAACAGCAGACTGAGATCAAAATCGATTTCATGGAAGACTGATTCTGCGTGCGGCGTGTGCAGATGAATTGATCCATTTCAATTGAAATGGATCAATCCGTGGGAGCCGACCATTGATTGCCCCATTCTGAAAATAGGTCGTGCAGCATGGCTCGCCAATGTGCAGTGGTGCGAGATTGGGGATACGGTTGTGGCGGAACTGCTTTGTCAGCCACCCAGACAACCTCAAATTGTCCATCGGGCTGCACTTTTCCGATTCTTGGTGTTTGATAAGTGTGTTGTGTGGTGGGATCGATACGAAGACGGCCTGCGGCTGCGTCGATGCGCTGGTTCAGTATCGCACGACGAATTGCGATGGGATCATCGCTTTGTGCCTGTTCAACGGCTTGGGCCCACAGTTTGAAACCAAAGTAGGCTGCCGCCATGGGATCGGTGAACACGCGGTGAGGCCCAAATTCCTCATGGAAATCAGCCAGCAACCTTTTATTCATGGGTGAGTCGATACTTTGAAAGTACGACCATGCTGCAAAATCATTGGTCATTCCCCTGCTGTTCATGAACCGCAGTTCTTCTTCACCAATGCTGAAAGAGATTGTTTCAATTCCATCAAGGGCTTTGTTGCTTCGCAATTGGTTGAAGAATGTGGTGTTGCTGGCTCCGTTGATGCAGTTGAGGATCACGTCCGGTTTGGTTTTTTCGATTTGAGAAATCGCCGATTTGAAATCAGCTGTTCCAAGCGGAGCAAACACCTCCCCCACGATTTCACCTCCCAGTTCCTTGACCTGGTCAGTGATGATTTCATTTGCGATTCTGGGAAAGACGTAGTCTGAGCCTACCAGAAAGAACTTTCTGGCTTTCTGGGTTTCAAAGGCCCATTTAACAGCTGGCAGAATCTGTTGATTGGGTGCTGCGCCCAAGTAAACGATGTTGGGTGATTCTTCGATCCCCTCGTATTGCACTGGGTAGATCAACAGATTGTTTTGTTCTTCGAAAAGAGGGGCAACTGTTTTGCGACTGGCTGATGTCCAGCATCCAAAGACAGTGCAGACTTTGTAGTCCAGCAGCAGCGTTTCCGCTTGGGCCGCAAACGTTGGCCAGTCGGATTTGCCGTCCAGGATGATGTATTCCACTCGCCTGCCCAGCAGGCCACCGGCTTGATTGGTTTGATTGATCGCCAGTCGCAATGCATCAACCACAGGTGATTCGCTTTGGGCCATTGTCCCTGTCATCGAGTGCAGGATTCCGACTCGAATGGGGTCACCGGTGAAGACCGGGGGATCGATGGTGGGTATGACTGGTGGCCCGGTTGATGACGTTTTTCCAATTTCAGGATTGTTTTGGCTGCTGTTGCGATCGTTACCGCTGTTCCACCAAAGTAGGGCAGCCAGAAAGGCAAGGATGACGAGGCCGCCACCGGCGATGAGTGTAGTTGGGATCGTTTGCTTGGAACGCGCAGCGTCCATCCTTGCGACCGACACCTCGTTGCCTGGGTCGTGTTGGTGTTGAATCGCGGTGGCGGTTCGTGGGTCAGGAGCATCTTTCGTCTGCTCCCGGTACAGTACCAAGAGATCCGCCTTCATTTCCTCCATGGTCGAGTAGCGGTCCACGGGGGCTTTGGCCATCGCCTTGGAGATGATTTGTACGCAGGCTTCAGGTAAATCGTCACGCAACTCCGTCGGGTCAGGTGATTGGTCATTGCAGTGAGCAAACATCACCTGCATGATGCTTTCCCGTTGGTGATACGGAGCTTTACCCGTCAGCAGGGTGTAGTAGGTTGCTCCCAGCGAGTAGATGTCACTGGTCCCCTCGACTGTTTCAGATTGGCACTGCTCAGGACTCATGTACGCTGGGGTCCCGATGATCTGACCAGTTCTGGTCATCGAGAGAGCATCGTCGCCAGTTGGCTTGGCAAGCCCGAAGTCCGAGACTTTGACCGCTCCCTCGTCCGTCAGCAAGAGATTACCTGGTTTGATGTCTCGGTGGACAAGGCCACGGCGATGAGCCGATGAAAGCCCAAGGCAAGCCTCCATGATGATTCGCGTTGCTTCTGTGACGTCGTAACGCCCTTGCTTCTTAAGGGCATCAGAGACGCTGCCGCCGAGCAAGAGTTCCATTGCCAGATAATGCGTCGATTTGTACTCGCCAATCTCATAGATTGTGACAATGTTCGGGTGATTGCTTTTCGCCGCGCTTCGGGCCTCGACCTGAAATCGCTTCAAAGAGCTGACACTATCACCAAGGTCAGGAGGCAAAAGCTTGATTGCGACTGGTCGGTCGATCGATCCGTCGACGCCTTTGAGCACAATCCCCATCCCGCCCTCACCGAGAAAACCGGTGATGCGATACTTGCCGAGCGTTTTTCCTAGCCACTCCGACGGGTCTTGCTTTCCAGCAGGCGCAGCAGTCAACTCGGCATCAATTCTCTGCGTCGAAAACGACTCGGAACTGTTGACGCCGTGGGTGACGTGTTGCGACTCTCGCAGCTCATCTTCACCGTTACGGTTCATGAGTCATGTGTTGAAAGAGACATGCCCTAGTGAAGAAACGCTCACCGACAACGAGTACCAAGGTAGCGGCGATAACCACCCATTTCTGGGCGATTCTGTAGGCTATTGTGAAACTCGATCGACGCACGAAAGTTGACTCCATATCAACATTCAGAGGCGCGTGATCAACGTTCAGAGTCGCTTGCTCCTTCAAGCGATATCTGGACGGTGCACAACGAAAGTGATCGCGGTTAGACGCGATCAGTCGTCGGCAAGTTGTACATTTTCTGCTCGTGGACCTTTGGGGCCCTGACCGACGGTGTAAGTCACTGTTTGGCCTTCGTGAAGATCATTGTAAGCGACTCCCTCACATGCAGAGCTGTGAAAGAACATGTCTTTCCCATTGTCCTCAGTGGCAATGAATCCAAAACCCTTGTCGGTGAGGCGCTTGATCGTTCCCTTTTCCATCTTTCTTTATCCAATACTTCTTTTCTAGTAGTTAGCAAATATCTCAACAGGTAGAGATACATTGCCACAACTATACCGATCCGACCGCGTGGTGTGTGAGCCGAGGCCGTTGAAACGCTCGGGGAATGAAAAAACCCTGTGATTGTGGGCATTTATCGGCGGGTCCATTGTCCCCAGAATGCGTAATTGGCAAGACTTGCCAGCCAAGACAGAGAAGTGGGGTTTCTACCGCTGAATATCGTTTTTACTTGGTTTTCCTGCACCAAAGCGAGATTCGCAGCTCAACTTCAAGTCATTTTGGATCCCGTATCCATGATTTTTATCTGTCCGATGACCCTGCAGACTCCGCCAAGTTCTTCAGGCAAAAAAATGTGATCTCGTGGCGTAGACGGAGCATTTCAAGGGAGTCTTTTTGGAAAGACTGCTGCACTTTCGCAAAGCTCGCCACTTTCACCAACATTTGATTGACCTCCCGCGGGGCGTTCTCTTCCGCCAGTTTTTCACCTGCCTGAGTCAGGTTGGCTAGCAGTCTGATATACGACTCCTGCTTTGTCGTGCGGCCTTCCCTGGTATCCATTAAGTTGGGTCTGAGACCAGACGCCCTGGAGTAAAAATCAAAGATCAGGCTCTGATGTTGTGGTTGAATCGCAGGGGTTTCCACCTCACCAACTTGGGCGGGCCATTGGCTTTGCTGTGGATTCGCTTCCGTCCCTGGTTGACCAAGTTGTTCACCGAGGGTTGAACGTACAACGTCTCGGGTATTTTCAGGCTGGAAATACACGAAGCTGACAAGGGCAACCAACGAACCGGCCATCAAAACGCAGAGAAATTGGCAAATCAGGACGCCCTGCTGTACCCGCACCAGATGATTTTTGATCCCCCGAATTTGTCGCTGAAGTTTGACTTGCTCTTCGAGCAAATCACGCATGCTTGGTTCCGCGGTTGTGTCTTCTTGGAAAGCATTGGCGGAATCAGTCCTGTGATCCACTTGCTTCTGAAGAAAGCTGGAAAGCGAGGCCGCGTTCGTTGCTGATCCTGATGCTGAGCTGGCAGCCAACTCAGTTGGGGGTTCTCCCTGTGATCCTTCTTCGTGTTTCGTTGTCTGGTGCGGTTCTTCCAAGGGTACTTTTTCCAAGAAAAGGCTTCTGTGCTCACGTGGGGTGACAGTCGTGCAGCGCTGATGTTAGTGCAGCGCTGATGTTAGTGCGGTGCCGATGTTAGTGCGGTGCCGAGTGAGCGGTCAGGTTCGTCTTTGTATTTCCAGTCCCATGCTTGCAAAGTACTGAGGTGATCTCATTTCTTGCTTTCAATCAATTTTAACATGCTTTGCCCCATGCCTTCACCAATCAGGTAATACGTCTCCGCATTGCTGTTCCAGTGGTAGGCTTGGCCGGAAGGTGACGACTCTTTGGGGCGATAGAAGTCCTTGGTGCCAACGAATCCTACGTTTCCGTGGAATGCGTTTGTTTGCGCGGCTGCTTGCTGGGCTTTCATCAGCGAGACCGCTCGGGGGTGTTTTTCTTCCCAGCCGCTCATGCCGGTTTCTGCAATCACAAACGGCAGCAGGGGTGCGTTGAGGTCTTTTCTGACATCATTGATGAAGCAGACCATGTTCTTCTGGTATTCGTCATTGAATGCTTGGTTGACGCGATCATTCCAACCTTGGTGCCATCCGAATCCTGCCAATTCAAATTCGCAGTCGGAATATTGCGGGAACAGTGTTTTGGCATTTTTTAAGGTAGTCTTCGTCAGTTGTAAAAGCTCCTTGTAGTACGGTCCCACTTCACCGCCCGCTGAGGGTGGGCGGAAATCCTTGGCCAGGCTCTTACCTCCCCACGCTATTTTGATCAGCAGAACCGGTGCCTGGTATGCATCGCCAATGACTTGGCCAAAACCGAGTTCGGGACCGATGTAACCTTCCCGATGGCCAAAGCCGGGAGATAAATTTCCCTTTCGCTCCAGGTAGACAATTTGCACATCTGCACGGTCAGTCCAATTCCCCTGTTTGTCGAGCAGGTTGCTGTATTTGGCTGCGGTATCTGGGTTTTTTGTAAGCCATTCCAGTGATCCTTTTCCGTTGTTGCTCTGCTCCTGAGCAGCAACTTTTCCATGTCCCTGCATGTTGGATTGGCCTGCCAAGACAAAGACTTTGACTTTCTCGGCGGCGGATACCACTGAAATGGAGAAAACAAATACGCAACAAAGAAAGAATCGATTCATGATCTGATAATGTCATTGGGGGTGGGGAGAGTCAACCGGTTCATCGGGTCAGTGTTCCTGCATGATGAGCCGGTTAAGGTGATCCAGTAGCCTCCATCATAATGGGATTCGATTCAAATTTGTGAGTGGTTGTCCGTTTAGGGTTTCCGTGCATCCCAGTTGATCATCAGTCACCCAGACAAGCTTGGCGGCGAAAAATCGACGTGCCGGCCGAAAAAGAAGCAAGTGATGATCACAGAACCTGGGGCGATCAGAGAGCCCGGGGGATGGACAGGCTGTGATGGCCTGGTGGTCCCCAACCGGCATTGCCCTGTTGCGGGCAACGACGTTCAGATGGGTGTAGAAATCAGAATGTCTGGTCAGGATGCTTGACAACACACCGTTGCGTTTCCTCGGACTCTTTCTGGTTTTATGGCTCTGTAGGTAAAACCATTGCCCTTTCCTCTCCGACAGGATTTCAATCGCGACATTGGGTAACATGGTGTTGAAACATCGCGTGAAAAATGATTCATCCACTTACAAGCATCCACTCCATGAAAGTTTGCCTCTCGTTCTTGTCAACCGTGATCTTTTTGGTTTTGGTATGTCCGGTACAGGCCCAAAACATTCAGGGGAAGTCGACTGACGCGTCCCCGGCGAAACCACCGTTGATGGCCTATGTGGGAACTTTCAGTTCGCCGTTGGAAGACATGCTTCCAACACAGGTTGATTTGCCGCCGGGCAATGGTTTGGGGATACATCATTTTCGTGTCGATCGAGAGACCGGAGACATGACCCCTGCAGGGGTGACCCGAAGTGGCACGAGCCCAAGTTGTTTGGCAGTCAATGATGCCGGCACACGACTCTATTCCGCGAATGAAACGGATCGCCTCAATGGGACCAAGGAAGGAACTGTCAGTGCCTATGCAATCGATCCGGCTCATGGGCAGCTTGAGCTGCTCAACACGGTTGCTTCCGGAGGTGCCGGACCGACCTATGTCAGTATCCATCCCTCGGGTCGTTATCTGCTGGTGGCAAACTATTTCGGTGGCTCTGTGTCGGTGCTGCCGATCCTCAAGAACGGTTGGCTTGGTGAGGCAACTGACATCAAGATAGATAAGGGAAAAATCGGTCCAACCACCTCCGCCAACGCGCCGCCTGGCAGCAAGGCATTCAGCGGTCATGACCGTACGCATGCGCACATGATTCAGGCAGATCCATCAGGACGATTCGTCCTGCACATCGATCTTGGCCTTGATCGAATTTTTGTCTGGAATTTTGATGTTGAAAGTGGAAAACTGTTGCCAGCTGAAAATCCACAAGTTGCTCTGCCTGCTGGTGACGGACCAAGGCACTTCCATTTTCACCCCAATGGCCAGTGGTTTTATTCGATTCAGGAAGAGGGCTCGACGATCGTCTTGTTTGACTATGACAGCGAGACCGGGAAATTGAGTTCGCGTCAAACCATTTCAACTTTGCCCGAAGGATTTGCTGGCAGTAACTTCTGTTCGGAAATTCTGGTTTCAAAGGATGGGCGTTTTGTTTACGCCGGTAATCGTTTGCACGACAGTATCGGAATTTTTTCGGTTTCTTCCACGGGTGAACTCAAACATGTGGCAGATGAGTGGACTCGTGGGAATTATCCCCGAAGTTTCAGCTTTGATCCCACAGGAAATTTCCTGTATTGCGGGAACCAACGGGCTGACCACCTCACTGTTTTTAAGGTGGATAAGAAAACTGGTGAATTGAATTTCACCGGAGAGTACGTTCCCGTCGGGAATCCCTCGCACATTGTTTTTCTGGATCTTGCCAAAAGTGGATCAAAGGAATGAGAAGAGCATCAACGCAAGTCCTCCGAAAATCGTTCGACGGGAGAGTCGTCATTTGCCGGGTTTGCACGGGCCGCGAAATGAATCGTTCTTTGCTCGCTGATTTGATCTGAATCAGTCTGCGTTGTGCCAAGCCGAAGTCGACAGGTAGAATGCGACGAGCGGAGATTTTGGGCCGGATATTTTGGGCTGTATCGTTGGACCTGTGAAAGTTTGGTGGCAAGGATGATTGTCGATGCGACTGAGCGTCAAACGCTGTTCGCTGCCCGTCAAACGCTGTTCGCTGCCCGTCTGAACGCTTTCCTGGTCGGGATTGGGATGGCGTGGGTGGGGGCGTCGACGCTGGTGGCACAGGACAGCCGACCATTGGCACGTAAGCAAATGCCTCGGGTGCAGACATTCGATGCACTGTTTGAACCTGATTACAGTTACCCTTACCTGAAACATGCGTCCAGGGTTCCGTTCAAGCATCAAGTTCAGAAGTTTGATTGCACCAATGCCTGGTGGTTGGCCGAAATTTCGATGTTGGCTTATGCCAATGGTGATGGTTTTGTCGAGAGACAGCTCCGAACAGCCGGCATGCAGGGGGCAAAGCGTTACACCAGTCCCGAGAATAGCGCTCATCACACTCAGGCAATTCTGACATTCAATGCCGATGCCGTGATTGTCGCGTTTCGAGGGACAGAGCCGCAGGAGTGGAAGGATTTCAAGACGGATGCCAAGGTCCAGCAGGTGGAATTGATATCGGGTGGAAAAGTGCACGCCGGTTTTCAATCAGCTCTGCTTGAGGTTTGGGGGCAAGTTCAACCGGAGTTGGAGCGTTTGTCTGCAGAGGGCAGAAGCGTTTGGCTGACTGGTCATAGCCTGGGAGCAGCACTTGCAGTGCTGGCTGCCCACCAATACAAAAAACCAGCGACGGTGTACACGTTTGGTGCACCTCGAGTGGGAAACGCAGGATTTGTCAAGCGTTACCAGCAGCCCACTTTTCGAATCGTTAACAATACAGATTTTGTTACCGAGATACCGCCGCCACTTGCGTACCAACATGTGGGGGAATTGGTTTATTTTGACAGTCGACACGCATTGTGCAGGAATGTCTCGACGGCTCATCTGGTTCAGGACAAAGCACGTGGGCAAGGTGAGGCGGTGGCGCGACGCCTCAGAGAATGGTCGAATTTGAACCTTGATAAAAGACCGCTCAAACCACTGCTGGATCATGCCCCCATCTGTTATGCCGTGCATTGCTGGAATTCTCTGGTAGCGTTGCGTGAGCAAAGTGAGGCTGGGCCTGATCGGCGCTGATCAGTGTGGATCAGTATGGATCAGTATGGATCAGTATGGATCAGTGTGGATCAGTGTGGAGCAGTGTGGAGCAGTGTGGATCAAGCGTTTGTCAGCAAATGGGCTCAAAGCGTCCGTGTTAGAGACGGGGCGAGCACTCGAGGGTAGTGAGAATGGGCATCCCTTTGTGTTCACAGTTACAGCTCGCGGGGGGTTCAAAAGAATTTTTTTGGTGGTTGATGGGGCGAATCTCATTTTCCGCGCCTGAAAGATGGGTGCTTGACGCTTCGTTCAGATGGCTTTGTCACAATGTGGTGAAAGTCAATGTGGTGAAAGTACTTGAGAACGCGCGTCGCCGCCTTGGTCTGAGCACAGTGTTGGTTTTGCAATCCTGTTGGACTCGGGTAAAACGAGGTTTTCGATATACTAGTGAAGCGTCTGGGGTGTTGTGCTCAGGTTGTTTGATGAATGCCGGTTCAGCAGTGATGCCGTTTTGGTTCATTTGAAACAGTGATGCCGGATAGAATAAAGCCACTAAGTGGCTTGTGGGTTAACGGGAAAAATTGATGTCCGAGAACGAAGAGCAATCGACCAAGGACCGCGCAAGAAAAATTGCGTTGGCGATGATAGCGGATTCGAGTTCTGGGGAAAGTGTTTCTGTTGATGATGTGCTGAAAGAACATCCCGATATTGCCGTTGAATTGAAACGGCAACTCAAATTGATCGGCTTGGTCAATGTAGTTACGCAGGAGCATGAAACACGGCGAGAGGCAGAGCGAGAAATCGTCGAAGCCCAAAGTGAATTGGACACGACTCGTGTTCTTGGTCTTGTCGACACAGGTGCCCCGCTGGATGACGATCCAACGCTGATACCGTGTCCAAATTGTCGACAGCGACTTCCGCAGGTGGAGTTTTCCGAAGAGGAGACCTCACGTAAAGTCGCCTGTTTGCATTGCGGAAATTCAGTTCTGCTGCTGAATAATCGCAAGGGTTTGAAGGTGGGATCGATGGTGTCCCACTTCAAACTCGTGTCACGCTTGGGGGCTGGGTCGTTCGGATTGGTTTGGAAAGCACGCGATACGAGGTTGCAGCGTGACGTCGCGCTAAAAGTCCCTCGTCGTGGTTTATTGACAATCAATCAACAGGAGTTGTTTCTGCGCGAAGCGCGTGTTGCTGCTGCGATTCGTCACCCCTATGTGGTTGCCATTCATGATACAGGCGTCGACCATGGAACCGTGTATATATGCAGCGAATTAATCGATGGCAAGACGCTTTCGCAGTGGCGTTTTGAGTCATGCGATTCGCCACGTACCGCTGTTACGATGATGCGGAAAATTGCTCTCGCAATCGAGGCGATTCATGACAGTTCTGTCATTCATCGTGATTTGAAACCCAGCAATGTGATGGTCGACCAGAATGGTGACCCTCAGGTAATGGATTTTGGATTAGCCAAGCAGGATGTGTTTGAAGCGACCATGACCTTGAGTGGCGAAATGTTGGGAACTCCAGCCTACATGTCCCCTGAAGCGGCCAGCGGTAAGTCGCGCTCCTCTGACCCTCGCACCGATATCTATTCAATCGGGGTGATCCTCTACGAGTTCTTGACAGATGAGTTGCCATTTCATGGGGAGGTTACACAGCTGGCGCAGCAGATCTTGCATGCGAAGCCTCGTTCTCCGCGTGAGATCAATCCGGCAGTGCATCGTGAACTTGAAACGATTTGTTTGAAGTGTCTCGAAAAGGAGCCTGACGACCGTTACCAGAGTGCTCGAGAGCTTGCAGAGGATTTGGAACGGTTTGAGGAAGGAATTTCCATCGTAGCTCGTCCTATGTCCCTGCCCAGACGAATCCTGCGAGCCAGTCAGGCACGACCTGCGTTGTCGCTTTCTCTTGTCAGTCTGGCTGCGGTCCTGATGCTGTTGATCGGGGTAACGACGCAAATGTACATGGGGGAGAATTCTCAGTCTGACAATGATGCGCAAGCACAGAAGGAGCGTGACGATGCGGACCAGGCCTTGCGGAAAAAAAATGAGGAAGCAAGGATCCAGTCTGAATTGAAAAAGCTGTCTGACCAAACTGTTCCACTGGTGGAGTTGGCGAAAGTTGACCCAGTGAAATGCCTGCAGCAGGCAACAGAAGCGGTGCAAGGACTCAATGCGTTGGATTTGCCATCCAACGAGGATGCGAAAGAGAGGGGTAAGTTGCTGGCCACGTTGCAACAGATTTTGGGTGACGCTTTGCAGCGAGTGGTTCCAAATGCGACTGAATCATGGGGTGAAATCATTGGTTCATCACAGGCGCAACGGGGGACGAATGTAGGTGTCCTTTCTGTTGGTGAAAGCTATGATCAGCAAAGACCCTATGAATTCAAGGTCATCGACATGGAGGTAGAAAAATCGGTTGGTGGACCGAAGCTGACGTTAGGCAGGTGCAGGATTAGAACACCTGTTAATCAATTTGAAATGAATGAAGATGGGAGTCTTCTGCTTGGGTTTGTTCGTGATTCGGAAGATCCCAAAGCGGCGGCAGCAACAAGCCTTTGGGATCAAAGCCGTTCCTCAAAATCCTTGAAAATTCCTCGGGCAGTGAAGCAATGTTGTTTTCCTGTCTGGTCTGAAGATGTCTGGATTTTGGATAATCAGGGGCAAGTTTCCTGTTGGAGTTCTGACAGAAGTCCCAATGATTACGCAACTCACAATTTTGATGTGGAATTTGACGCGCCGATAAAAGATTTTTTCCCTTTAGCAGGCAGTGGTGAATTCGCAATGTCATTGGATGATGGGATCTATGCCGTTCGCATAGACATCGATCATCAGAAACTACAGGAAATATGGCTGGCTGAATCCGCAGCCCGTCTTGTTCCGTTGGTTCCCGGGACTTCACAGCAGGGATTGGATGCGGGTGTGAATCGTGTCTGTTACTGGCATCGTGACAGCAAGCGTTTGATGTTCGAAATCTGGGAAGCAGACCAGCGGATTGATAAACGGAGAGCTCGGGATGTGTATCTTCCTGAGGTGGATGATGTTGAAACGTGTTTCGTTGGCGGGCGAGGTGATTGGGTTTGTGCGAGTGTGCGAATCAGGGGAGATACGGAGTGGAAATTCATCGATCTGGCTGAGCGAGGCAGGATCGTGGAAGCAATCAAAATTAATGGAAACCCGCGAAATGGAATTCGTATTCAGGCAGAGGGGAAGGACATTGCCGTAGCCAGTGACAAGACAGTCTTTCACTATCGCATTGAAAAGGGACGGCCGATTGCTTGCGGTAACTTTTCACAGGACAGTTCCAAGGTGGGAGCATTTAGCTGGCTCGGTAATCAGCTGAACCTTGCGGTAGCGTTTGGAAGTGAAATCCATTTTTGGGATGCGGGCTCAGAAGTACCGCCAAATTTGAGTGACCATCAGCGTGTGGAAGATTCTTCTGGACAGGGCAACGTACTCTGTTCCTTTGGCAAATCAATTGAGTCGCTTTACAGCAACACCAAAGGCAATCTGCTCGTATCGCTGGATGAATCGGGTGCAATATCCTACTGGAGGCTTGGCGATGTTGCGATTGACGTTTATTGGAGACAGAATTTCCAACCACCCGCAATGGGCACGCAAAACGTGCAGATCGTTGACAACGGAAAGGGGGTGGCGGTGCTGGATAAATTATCGGGATTTTGTATGTACTCGAGTGTCCCCTCTGCGCCAGCGAGGGGGAATTGGGATGCGTGGGAATATGCAGGTCAGCAAAGTCGAGAGCGAGATGTCTCTGGTTTTATACTGCAGGGATCTGTTCTCGTGTTAAACAGCAAAAAAAACAACACGAGGGTTTATCTAACCAGAGGACACAACAAGGAAATCTTAAGGGAGTTTTCGATCAAAGCAGACGAGGCTTTGGTCAGTGTGGATGAGCGTTGGCTCTGTTTGCGAAAGGCATCAACACTTCATCTAGTCGACTTGCGGAACGTTCGGGATGCTCCCTGGGTCATTCAGGGCGTTGACGCCACCTCGCAGTTCAGTTTCATTGGAAGCGGACACTGCGTTGCCGCTATTGGTGTCGATCGAATTTTGAGGGTGTGGGATCCTGTGAAGCTAAAGGAGGAAAAATTCGAGTTGCCATCGCTTGTGTCGAAACGGGACATGATGATCAACAGCAACCGGGAAACCATTTTTCCAACCGATGACGGGCGTGTATTTCTGTTGCG
Source organism: Planctomycetaceae bacterium (assembly GCA_002862205.1). Taxonomy (GTDB): domain Bacteria; phylum Planctomycetota; class Planctomycetia; order Pirellulales; family Pirellulaceae; genus Rubripirellula. The sequence goes on from PKCN01000373.1 coordinate 14,173, forward strand.
TCAAACAGCGGACGGTGGCTACATGAAAGCCGGCTATGTCCAAGTGGGGAAAATGAATAATGAGATGACATTGGTACCGAGTCAGGATGGCGAAGCTTGGGCAAGCATAAGCGTCCCACCTTGGAATGCGAATGCGAGGTGGAATGGTGCCGCCGTTAAACTGGGGCGTTTTGCAAGAGTATCGGTTCAAGGCGGGCATAGTGGGAACGCTTGGGGATACTTGAATACCAAAGACCTGGACGAACCATCTGAACAACTGGAAAATCCCAAGCGCGATCGCATCACTGATGCAGCCAGGAACGCCATGGTGATCAGTCCTGACAAGCAATGGTTGGTGCGCAGCAGTCGTGCGGGATTTGACACATGGAAGCTTTCCACTGGAAAAATCCTGACAAATTCCGCTCAAAGCGGGGCCAGCGATCCAGCGACTCAGTTGGTCTTTTCACCAGATGGAAAATATTTGGCTTCCGGGCACGAAAGCGGCAGGGTTCGCTTCTGGAGTATCGTGGGAGATACGTTGATTCTTTCAACACCGATCGAATGGAATGTTCATTCATCCCCTATCGAATCGATCGTGATGGATTCTGAGTCGTGTTGGTGTTTTTGTACAAGTGCCGATCAGATTTCATGTGTTCCCATGGATCTCGACATTCTCGTGAAGATGGCAGGTTGGGAACTGAAGAAAACAAGGAGAGGTACCCGTCAACGTTAGGATCGGGCAGGGCCAATCTCACCCACTACCACCCTTGGTGGTTACCCTTCAAAAGGTCGCCAATCATGTTTTTCGATGGGTACATTGGTTAATGGTCACTGACCCTTGTTGACTGTTAACGTGTGTCTTCGGTGCGTCGCTTTTGTTCAATCTTCGGTTTCAGCGATCCGCGAAAAAATCGCTTCACGGGAGAAGACAACTTCGCCGTCGATTTCGACCTGCGATGTGAATAGCCTTTTGTCTTTGCTGACTACTTTGAACTTGGAGGTCTCTTTGGCACCGTCCGGATAAGTAGACGTTCCCCGGTAGGTCTTGGTTGCCCGGTCGTACTGTTCTCGCGAGACGGTCTCGGGAAATCCCTCGCCCTTGCTGCGCCATAGGAAGACGCCCTTCTTCGTGTCATATTCCTTGTGCCCAACAAACGGGACTCTTACGTTGTTGATGAGTGGATTAAACGAGGCCGCTGTTGACTTTCCTTTTACCTTCCAACGAATCTCAATCACATCCTCAAATGGTTCCGGGGCGCCGCCCGCCCGCAGGCTCTTGCCGGTGATTTTCCATTTGCCAATGTCTTTGGCAAACAGGCTCGCCACTTCCTGAGCGGTCAGTTGATTGGGCTGCGTGTTCACTGGCTGACCAGCGGGATCTGCCACTGTTTGTTGGTTTGAGTTGAGCCTGGATTCTGTGTCCTTGGTGTTACCCGATTTTAGTTTTGTGTCTTGACCGTAAGCCAGACAGAAGCAACCCGACCACACTAACAAAACGAAGAAGCACTTATCCATTGTGATACCTTTTCCAAGCAAACCCTATAAGCAAGAACCGTAAGACTGTACCAGACTTGTCTGATGTCTCCAAAAAGTTCAAAGCCGCTGTGTTTGACTGTGTTTGATGAGGCTTAATCTTCTAGCGGGCTTCGCCCTCAGTGGTCGGTACGACAAGAGATGGTGCAGAGGGAACGGGCAGCTTTCAACAGGGAATTCATGCCGTTTATTACTTCATCACACAGAGCACACACGAGCCATGGTGCGCCCTCAGGGCGAGTTTGAATTGGAATCAGTATTCCCATTCCACTGTCAGCGAATGCGACATCACAACGAAGAGAAACTCTCATCGCTTCGTACTTGAAGAAGCTTCGAAGATGTCGATGACTACGTCCGTTTGAATTGCGGTGAATTTTGAAAAGGTGTTTGCAGCGTTCAAGCAGCCCGTTCTCGCTTCCAGGTTTGCCGTGTGTTCTCCTTGGTGAGTGAGTTCTATCAGGGAAGCGAAGCTAGAGCATTTTGCATTCGTATAGCCAGATTTTTCACCGAAGCCCTTGGCTAAATCCTATAAACGCTATACTGTTGCAAGTGTCTTCTCAGAACCTTTGGTGATTGGTATGGCCAGCGAAACGCCGGAACAAATTGAACTTTTGGAACTTGCCCAATCTGGGGATGAACAGGCGTGTCGTGAATTGTTGCTGGATGTGGCAGATCGATTGGAACGATATATCACCGACAAAATGCCTCAGAAGCATCAGAGCAGTTTTAGTGCCGAAGATGTTTTGCAGGATGTGTTGTTTGCGATACATCGGGATTTGTCATCGTTTTCTCCCCAGTCAGGAGCTTCGTTCTACTCCTGGTGCTACCGAATCGCCGATAATCGTCTGCTGGATGCGATTCGTCGCATTGAACGCAAAAAAAGAGGCGGCGACCGAAATAAGGTCGAACGAACCCCTGAGCAATCCGGTGCTGGTTTTATCGACGCAGTTCCCGACAAAGTGACGTCGCCCAGCGTACGTGTTGTCAGAAAAGAGAAGGCAGTTGCTCTTCACGAGGCGTTGGAAGGACTGCCCGAGAATCAGCGAGAGGCCTTGAAAATGCGATTCATCGAGGATCGATCACAAAACTCAATTGCTGGTCGACTGGCTGTGTCGCAAGCGGCAGTCGAAGGCTTGTTGAAGCGTGGGAAACGCAAACTTGCTGATATGCTGTCCTCTTTAGCAAGCCGTGGTCGCTGAACTCCTGAGCGTCACGAAGTCCAAGGCGATCTTGCGCTCCTTGTTGGGATGTGCCCTGCATGTAAATGACCGTTTTTTTTGTTCAGGACACTCATTTCGTGTCCACGCTACAGCGGAATGTAGCAAACGGTGTTGGAAAGCAGAATCATGATGAAAATAAGGCAGGTTGTCATTGGCCCCAAGTAAATCCTTCCAGTAAGCCTGAAAAAGTAACGATTGAAATAGGGCAGCACGAACATCATCGGTACCACACCGAACAATAGATTGACGTACAGCCAACTCTCGGTCCAATGAACTGTTCCTGTCATGGCAAAGACTGTGTACTGCAAAACTAAAATCAGAATAAGTCCCGCTGTATTCGCGATTCCTGCCAACAGCATGCTTTTCCATTCAGCCTGACCCTTGAAACGCATGGCAGCATTGACACGCAACGAATTCGAAAAGAAAAAAATGAAAAACAGAGGTGCGTACATGAGAAGCAAAGGAATTAACCTCGCCTGAAATACTCGCGCACCAAGAAAGACAAAACGGTAATCAACGTGAAAGCAGTAATAGACACCGAACAGTAAAAGAAAAAAGAAGAAAAATAGGATGATCGCCAGGACCAGAGTCCTCCATAATTCAAGCAGATTTATGTTTGCACCCCACATCTCCCTACGGACACCTTGTTTCCGCCCGTGTAAGTAGTGGGTGGCCGAGAAAATAAGCATCCCTAGGCTTCCATTGAATACCGCCCACAGCAGTACCGCGTTGTTCATTCGTTGAGGAAAAAACCATGTCTGTTTTCGACTGGATGCATCGACAAAAATCACCTGTGACAGTTCCGCCAATGGAATGTAGGAAAAGCAGGCGATGCACGCCGACAACGTAAACAATCCCCAGAAAATTGCTCTTCCTTTTGCATCCGGTGTGGGTAGCGGTTCAGGTAGTTGGTGCACGAGTGGCTGAAAGTACTGGAAACGTAGCAACAGATTTGCAGCGGGAACCAAGGCCAGCATTGCGGCTGTCAATGACAGAAGTGTCATCAGTTCCTTCCAATACCAGACTTGATCATTTACATCGATGTCAGAATTCAACTCAAATACAGTTTCAAAGAACTGTAGTTGGTTTGCGGTGGCTAGTCGGTCATAAGGCTGAAAGGGATGTAGTACTGGTTCGTTGTAGATCACTCGCAAATTATGATCTGCTGGGTTTCCATAATAGTGGTCGAGTTGTACTTCCTTCAACTCATTGCCAACACGCGGCCGGGTTGAATTAATCAGCCGCAGTGCTTCAGGTGCACGCTTCATGTCGCCGTTCTTCAGTTCATTGCGGTAGGCCCCCTCGTCGTACAATGCATAGCTGACACCCACGTTGGATTTCACATCCCGTAAAACCTTGTTGGTCAACGTCAACACATAGCCGGAAACGAAGACAGAGTGCAGTTTGCTTGGCTCGCCAGATTTCTTGGCCTGTTTACCAAAGAAATTTGCTCCCCGAATGGCGGCATTTCCGCCGGCAGAGTGTCCGGTTGCAGCAATGCGTTGCCGGTCGATGTAATTTAAATTTGGTGTGTCATGGGCATAGTTTACGACGGCAAACATGCCATAACCTTCGGTCGTTGCCGCGCGGCGGCTCATCGATGAACTCGAGGTTCCCTGAGCGTAGGGGTCGATCGCAATGACGACCACTCCGCGGCGGGAGAGTTCCAACGACAAGTTGGATAAGGTTTCCTTGGATCGTTGAAATCCAGGAATGACAATCACCAGGGGAGCCGGGTTTTCTGCGGTTGCTGTTTTTGGTTTGAATAGGTCAGCGCCCAGCCACTGACCATTCTGAGTCGGGATCTTGATCCCCATGACCGCAACACGTCCGCCGGATCGCTGGATGTACGATGCAGTAACACTGGCGCAGATTACGATCATCATCAACATCAATAGGAAGCGGTGACTTCCTTGCGTGTTGTCAGTGGCATGCTTCATTTTACATCTCGAATACACATGAACGACTCATGCTAAATCCATTCAACAGGAGTTTACGAACATTCGACGTGTTCGTTGTTCAAACAATAAAACACGGATTACTGAACAACAGTGGAGCGTCGCTCAGAAGTTACTGTTCGTCGAGCATCAACCGCTGGCGTTCCGCTTCGGTGATGCTGCTACGTTGTCGATGCGAAAGCATCCATACAACACCTCCGAGGGCCGACAGGACTGCCAGGATTTTCCACTCCCAAGCATCCAGTGGAAAGGCTGCAGGGCTACCGGGAATCAACATGGCTAGCAGGATCAGCACCGAGCCTAGCATGGCAATACTGATCAGGGTCCAGGTGAACAGTGAAATGGATTTTCCACTGCGACGCAGGATGGCGGAAAGCGAAAGCGTCACACCAAGGAATGCCAACGCAATGCACACCGATCCTACGTTAACCAACACCAGCACTGCGCTTTTCCCAAGAAAAGCACCTGCGATGGTGACCAAGGCTGCGAATAGGATGGCTAACGCAGGCGTCCCGAACTTTGGATCTGGGCGTCCAAATGCAGGGTGAATCACATGGCCGCGACCCATCGCAAACAAGACGCGTGTTCCCGACAGGAAGAAGCCGTTCCAACTTGTCAGCAGACCAATCAACGCGACGAGCAGAACAATCCGAGCTAGAACTGGTGAATCGAATGCCTGTTCAAAAGCTGCAGCTGTTGGAAGATCCTGATCTTGAATGCTGGCGAAAGGGATTACCATTGCAACCGAAAGAATGACAGCAGCGTAGAAGAATGTGGCTCCGACAATGGACCATAGCAGGACCCGGCCCAGCTTGTCTGCTGATACTTTGTCGGTTCTTTCTTCTGCGGCTTGCGGAATCGTATCAAAGCCGACAAACCAAAACGGCACGGTGACAAATACCGCCAGCACACCTGTGAAGCCGGCTTTACCTTCCGCAGTGCCAAACATCGATTCCACATTGGTGAGGCTTCCGTTCGTAATTCCTGCGATAACAAACGCACCTGTGCAGATGACCAGCAACAAAGTGAGTATTGACTGGACAATGGTTGCCATGCCAACACCGCGAAAATTTACGAACGCGATCAAAGTGGTCAATCCAGTAGCCAGCAGCAGGTGTGACAGATATACCTTTGAGTCGCCAATCTCATACAGGGGCCAATGATCGAAAGGCGTTAGATAGGACACCACAATTCCGATCGAAACCGCCTCGAAGGCTGAAACAGAAAGATAGCCGAATGTCAGGAACCAGCCGATCAGAAACGATTCTCCCGTTCCAAAAGCTTTGTAGGCATACGCCACTTCTCCTCCAGACACCGGAAGTATCGCCATGACTTTGGCATAGCAGAAACCGATTGCCAGCATCAGGGTTCCTCCCAACGCAAACGCCAGAATCGCTCCTGCGGGACCGGCGTCTCCCAGCCAGCCCTTCATTCCGGTCAACCAACCCACTCCAATCATGGAGCCAAAGGCAAGTGAAAAGAAGCCAAACTTGCCAATGGCTTTTTGTAATTGTGGTCGTTGATTCATGTTGTCTCGACTGCAAAAAGAGGTTCATCGCCTTGGCGGGCCCAGTCGCCAAGGCGAGTTCCTCTTCAGGTTTAAAACCTCACGCTTGTGCGAGGCACTGGAAATCATGAGGTCAGTGCGACGGTCGCTCGATTTTCCATCACAGAGTTCATACTGTAATCGAAGATCTCGATCGCTTCATCAATCTCACTGCGACTGACATTCACAGGTGGGATCCAGCGAATCACATTGCCGCCAATACCGCAGGTTAGCAGCATCAAGCCCCGGTCGAGGCATTCGTGCTGCAATTTGGTAACGAAATCTTTATCGGGACCATGTTCACCGATCAGTTCCACACCGATCATGAGTCCGGGGCCCCGCACATCGGTTCGGTGCGGCAGACGTGACAGGCAATCGCGAAGTCGGTTCGACAGGTATTCTCCCTCATGGGCCGCATTCTCGATCAGATTTTCGTCATGAATCACACGCAGTGTTGCCAGTCCTGCTGCCATCGCCAGCGGTGATCCGCCACCATACGTTCCACCATGGGAACCAGGTTGCCACTTGGACATCAATTCGCTCGGTGCACCAATGGCTGACATGGGTAAGCCACTGGCGATCCCTTTGGCCATGACAAGGATGTCAGGTTTCACTCCACTGGGTTCGTGAGCCCACATGTGGCCGCTGCGTGCAAACCCGGATTGAATTTCGTCCACGATCAGCAGGATGCCCGTGCGATCACAGACTTCACGCAAACCCTGAAGAAAAGCTTTGGGCGCCGGCAGGTAGCCACCTTCACCCAACACAGGCTCAATCAGCATGGCTGCGGTTTCGGAAGGCATCGTTTGTGTTTTTAGCAAACGTTCAAGGTCTGCCAAGGCAGTCTTGATTGCCGTATCGGGATCACATTGATCGCGAAAAGCATTCGGAAAGGATGAGAAAAACACACCAGAGGGAAGGGGTTGGTATCCCTCCCGATAAATCCCCTTGCTGCTGGTCAAGGCCATGGTCATCGCGGTGCGACCGTGGAAACCGCCTTGGAACGCAATCACGTTGGGGCGACCTGTAGCGACCTTTGCCAACTTGATGGCTCCTTCGACGGCCTCGGAACCACTGTTGGAAAAGAAGAAGGTGTCGATGGATTCCGGGGTTGCTTCGCGGATCACATGTGAATACTCAACTGTCTTTTCAGGCAGCATGCAATTCATTTGTCCGAATAGCAACTTGGATGCCTGATCCTGCACAGCTTGAACCACGAGAGGATGGCAATGGCCCGTCGCTGTGACGCCAATGCCACTGGTGAAATCAAGGTAGGAGCGATCTTCGATGTCATAAACCCGAGATCCCTCGCCACGCACAATGGGAGTTTTTGCCAGCCGACCCCAAACCGATGAAATGGCAGTGGTCATGTCAGCTGAAAAATCATGTTGATGGTTCATCGTTTCGTACCCTTCTTGAAAAGAGGTCATTGATTGCTGCGGCAACCGCTTCGCAAGTGTTTTGGTGAACACGTTGTATCAGACCGTCACCGTTGTAAAACAAGTCGGCCGTGGATTCATCTCGATCCTAAATCCCAAACTTGTCAGCGCAGGCCAATCCAAAGCACTCTCATGGAAAAACACTTTGGCTGATGACAGGCATCACAGGATCATAGACAAGATTCGGCATCCTACCCAAGTCAGTCCCCCCACAAGAGGTGATTGGCGTTTGCCGGTTAAATCCACCGCAACTCTTGCCGCCCTCAAAGCGCGGCTCAATCATCTACGCGGAAAAGGTCGCGGAAACACGCAAGAATAAAACTTAATTGCCAACGAAGCTGTAATTCCATGTCCGGCAAGGCTTGTGAGATCATCACCGGCAAACATCGCGTCACCGACATGGTTTGATCTGGCATGGTTAGAATCGGGTGAAACGCTGCTTCGATGTGGCTGGAAAATCGATTCCGTTTCAGCTGACCATCCAACGATTCCACTTTTTCGGCCGTTCACCCAGAATCACATTCATCTGGCCCCACTTTTTTCCCGCGTCTATTTTCCCACGTCATGAAAATTTACCACTTGATCCTCGCTTTCCCAGTCATCATTGGCATCCTGATCACGCATGCGGAGGCAACTGACTGGCGATTCTCGGGCTCGTTGTTTATCAATACGACTTCTGATGGGGCCTCGATTCCCGCGGATACGTTGGTCAAAAATTTTCCGCTTCTGGTTCGTTTGCACGAAGATTGGTTCGATTTTTCTCAGGCTCAGGATGATGGAGCAGACGTTCGCTTCGCCACTCCCGATGGCAAGCCGCTTGGCTTCCAGATCGAGGATTGGGATCCCGCTCTGGGTGAGGCCAGTATTTGGATCCTTATTCCGGAGATCCAGGGACAAGCCGTTCAGGAAATTGAAATGCAATGGGGGAATCCTGAGTCTGCTTCGCTGTCAAACGGAAAGACGGTTTTCAACGACTCCAACGGGTATCTGAGTGTCTGGCACATGGGAGCAGACATCAAAGATGAAGTTGGAACCCTTTCATCAAAGGATATGGGAACCACCGAGACGCCGGGGATGGTGGGGCGTGCCCGGCATTTTGAGAATCGTGGTGTTTTCTGCGGAGATCAAATCGCATCTTACCCCACCGGAAACAGTGTCCACACCAGTCAGGCATGGTTTCGATCACAAGCGTCGCGTGGCAGAGTCATGGCGTGGGGAAATGAGAAAGCGCAAGGCAAGGTGGTGATGCAATATCGCAGCCCGCCTCGTGTTCATATGGAATGTTACTTCTCAGATGCCAATGTGGATGCAGAGCTCAGCAACAAAGGGCCGCAGTGGGTCCACGCTGTACATACTTACCGTCGAGGCGAGTCACTGATTTATCTCAACGGTGTGTTGGCGGGAACGGGAAACCCAAGAGCCACGCCTTTGAATGTTGAAAGTCCGTCACGCATGTGGATCGGAGGTTGGTACAACAACTACGATTTCGTCGGTGATATCGACGAAGTGCGCGTTTCAAATGTGATTCGCAGTCCCGAATGGATTCAGCTGGAATACGAGAATCAAAAACCGCTTCAGACATTGGTGGGACCGATCACTCAAGGCGAATCCAGCTTTGCTGTATCAACCGATACGATCCATCTGTTGGAAGGCCAGCATGCCGAGCTGAGTGTCGATGCAGGGAGGGCGCAGAAACTCTATTGGGTATCCATTGTTGGAGGTGAGGAACGCGTTTTGGCCGTAGACCGGTTCAATCTGACCTATGCTGCCGGGCGGGTCGCCGGCGATGAAAAACGAATCTTGCAGGTCAAGGCTGTCTATCCCGATGGTTTGAAGACCATCGACATTCCCGTGAAGGTCAAAGAATTCATTCCGGAACCCGTGTTTACCTTGAAATCACCCTCAAAGTGGAATGGACGGGATGTGATTGAAGTCGTGCCAGTGATCCAGAACCTGCAGCAGATGAAATCAGCTGGATGTGATCAACTGGAATATGACTGGAACGTGACAGGTTTGGCGACGATCAATCAGATTCAATCCGGGAAAATGACGCTGAGCCGTGCGCAGAACAGTGGCGAGTTGACCATTGCCGCCACCATCAGTAATGGGGGACAACCAACAACGGTGGAAACACGAATTCTCGTTCAGCAACCGCAGAATGACGCCAGAGTCGTTCGCATTCCTGCTGATGATGAGAGGCCCGTCGATAATCAGTTCTATGCTCGAGACGAGAGCAACATGGGAACACTCCATTGCAACGGAATTTTGCAAGAGCCGGCTGATCATGTCTTTCTTAAAGTTTATGCCAATGACAAATTGATTGTGATCGAGAAACAGAAAGTCAAAGTGGGAGATGCGTATCAACTCAAGACGCGAATCGAGGCTGGATTGATCACGTATCGCATCGAATTTGGGATCGAAACCAACGGATCATCAGCGGTTCGATACACAGCTGATAATCTTGTTTGTGGTGATGCCTACATCATTGAGGGGCAATCCAATGCTCTGGCAACCGACACACGTGAAACGTCACCCCCCGAAACCAGTACGTGGATTCGCAGTTACGGAAAGCCAGAACCGCGACGAAATGATCAGCCTGAAGCTGCCAGGAATCTTTGGTGCCTGCCTGTTTGGAAGGCCCGAAATGGTGAGAAAGCGGAGCTTGGGTATTGGGGAATGGAACTCGCCAAACGACTCGTGAAAAGTCAGCAGATTCCGGTCTGTATGATCAACGGAGCTGTGGGGGGAACTCGTATCGATCAACACCAACGTCATGAGGTTGATCCCACTGACCTGAGTACCATCTATGGACGTCTGCTGTGGCGAGTTCGGCAAGCGAAACTCACTCATGGAATTCGTGCGGTGCTGTGGCATCAGGGTGAAAATGATCAGGGGGCTGCCGGGCCCGATGGTGGATATGGCTGGGAAACGTATCAACGTTATTTCATCCATATGTCGGCGGGATGGAAACGTGACTTTCCCAATGTGGAGCAGTACTACGTTTTTCAGATCTGGCCCAATGCCTGTAGCATGGGAAATGGGAATGGTGACATGCTGCGTGAAGTCCAACGCACCTTGCCGAATCTCTACTCCGACATGAGTATTCTATCGACACTGGGAATTGAGCCTCCGGGAGGTTGCCACTATCCGCTGTCAGGCTGGGCGGAGTTTGCACGATTGATCCAGCCCGTCATGGAGCGAGATCTGTATGGTAAAGATTTTTCGCATGCCATTACCGCGCCCAATCTCATGAGTGCCCGTTTTGGAAGTGGTGGAAACGATACGATTCTTCTGGAGTTTGACCAACCCGTTGTGTGGTCGGAGGATTTGGTCGATGAGTTCTATCTCGATGATGAACCGAATCTCGTCGCTTCAGGAACTGCTGTCGGTGAGCGTCTGACTCTTGAACTGAAAAAACCTGTAACAGCCCAAGCAATTACGTACCTGAAAGAAAAGTCGTGGAGTCAAAAGAAGTTGTTGAAGGGATCCAATGGGATTGCTGCTTTGACGTTTTGCGATGTCAGGATCACGCCCAGTGAATGAATCGTTCTTTGCTGTTAATTCCAATCGTATATTATTAAAATGTGGTCCCTGAATCCCTTTTCGGAGTTTGTCATGCAAACGTTTTGCATGACATCATTCGAATCTATTTTAAAACAAATTTCATGCCATCCCAGAACCACAGCGTCCCAAACCAGCGACCGTTTTCCGTGTCCATCCTTTGGGTCCTCGGATTTGCATTGACTTTGGTCGATGCAGCTACGGCTGCTGAAAAACCATTGAAGGTATTTGTCTTGGCGGGGCAGTCCAACATGGATGGTCAGGCTGATGTGCGGACGCTCGACTTTTTGGGAGAGGACAGTAACGCGGCTCGTGCGGATCTATTGAGCGTGTTCAAGTCAGATGCAGGGGAGTTGATGACGCGTGATGATGTCTGGGTCGCGAATGCTGGTGTCCATGACCGGCTGCAAGTCGGCTTTGGAGGGCGACGTGATTATGACAAACTTGGCCGGAAAATTGGCCCGGAGTATTCATTCGGTCATTACATCGGCGAAGCATTCGATGAGCAGGTGTTGTTGATCAAATACGCGCCGGGGGGCAAGAGTCTGTACGTTGACTTTCGGCCGCCCAGTGCGGGGCAAACAGGGAATGAAAAGCTGGATTCAAAGGTTTTGTCCAAGGATGTGGCAGCAAAGTGGAACGATGGTAATGTGGAACCTGTGGTGGGGCTCGAATATCGAAAACTGGTTCGTTATGTCGAGACAACGTTGTCCACGCTTGGTGAACGTTTTCCAGATTACAACAAGTCGCAGGGCTACGAGATTGCAGGACTTGTGTGGTTTCAGGGCTTCAATGATCTGTTTGACGTGACTGGAAGACAGCAGTACGGTCGAAACCTCGTTCATTTGATCCATGATCTTCGTCGAGATCTGCATGCACCTGACATGAAGGTGGTGGTAGGTGTCATGGGCGTGAACGGACCCCACAATGAAGAGAATCCAAAGCAAAGGGATGTGCGCAATGGGCAGCGATCAATCAATCAGGTGCACGAGTTGAAAGGAAACGCTCAAGCCATTGAAACTGCTGGGTTTTGTCATCCAGAAATCGTTGCAATCAAGACCGCTGGCTGGCTCAATAAAAAGCGAGACCTGAAAACAATGCCACTCACAGAGCGGGAACAGAAAATGCTCGCCCGGGCAACGTCAGATAAGGGCTATCACTACTACGGTGAAGGACGATTTTTTATTCTCGTCGGAAAAGCGTTCGCTGAAACCATGCTGGAACTGTTGGACGAAAATGAGTCCGCTGACTCCAGGTGAGTTGTTGATCGCAGAGGACAAGCAAACAGCTCAGGTGCGTGTGACCCTGGTGCCGGGAATCACTTGGCGATCCGTGGACGTTGCATGTTGACCGGATGCTGAAAAAGCAGGTTGGTGTAGGCGTAGGAGTCGCGTGGGACGTGTGGATGCCGATTGCGGTTGCGGTATTCAAATACTTCGTAACCATAATCCAGAAGAAAATCCACGTTCCGCCGACTCAGACCATTGCCAGTCGTGGTGCAAACCTGGTCTCCCATTTCCAGAACAATCGTCGGGTGGCAACGATCAATTGTTTCGGTCATGCCTTCGAGTACAGGGATTTCTGCGCCTTCAGTGTCGATTTTGAGAAAGTCAGGATCGCCATGCTGATGAGCAAAATTATCCAGCTTGACCGCTGGTACAGTCGTTCGTTGATTCAGGGAATCCGCTGAATCAGGTTCGTAGCCATCTCCGATTACAAAGTTCAAACTGCTTCGTCCAATGCCCTGCTCGATGAATGCCAGTGGGCCAGACTCGCGATATGCAGCAACTTTACAGCATGTGATGTTTTCACGGCGTGCAGCATTCTCAGTCAAGACTTCGTAGGTCGCCGCTGTGGGTTCAAATGCGAATACGTGCCCGTTGGGGCCTACAAGTGAAGATGCCAATAAGCTGAAGTAACCGTAGTGTGAACCAACATCATAAAAGGTCATTCCGGGTTCAAGACAATCGATGAATATCGAGGTGACATCGTCCTCAAAGTAACCGAACTTACCGAGTCGGCCAGAAACAAATTCAGGAAAGACAACTGACATCTCCTGACCCCAGAATAACGGCACGGAAACTTTACAGGCCTTTCCGAGCCACTTTGCCGCCTTTTTCTCAATTCTCACCTTGGCCCAGCGGGGTAAGTTGCGGATGTGGCGTCGTTCATTTTGCCGAAGCCAGTGCTGTTTGACTTTGTCACGATCCGTCATGTTGGCCGAACCTCAAGCTCGTAGAAAGCAATTACACCGGAGAACTAATGAAATTCGGGGAGTGGTGTCAATTCCGATACGACTCAACTGTCTCTGTTTCGAGCCTTGTCGAGACTCAGATTGACAACCGAAATGGCGGGTAAATCACCATTGAAAATGGCGTTTCACGCCGAAAAGCAACACGAACCTTAGACAAGGGACAGGAGACGCGATTCCATGAGAAAGATCAGTCGGTGTGAACGAGACGGTGCTGCAAATGCAAGCAATTATCTTTTTTGTTGACTGTAGATGGGCGGTGTCCAATTTTTGGGAACGCGACCTTGAGGCCGGACTCCTTTAGCATCATCTGAAATGGGGTGCTCCGCCGCGCTTTGCAGCGGTAGATCGTCGGGCAGATTTTTGAGCTCAAAATCTTTGTACTGGATGGTCATCGCTGGCCCGACATGTACCTGAACTGCCAACACACCTTCCAGTTTTCGACCGCTTTCATCCAAGTCAATGACGTCAATGGTTTTGGTTCCATCGATCCAGTGCTGGTGATGGTTGCCTTTCACAAGCACACGGTATTCGTGCCACTGATCGGCAGCGGCAACGGGAGGTTGCCAGGTATCGACGATCCAGCCTTGTCCTTGGGAGTCAATGATCACTTTGTTACCAGTGCGAGCAAGAATACGTCGGCCCTTCTCTTCGTAAAGCATGCCGTTGTACTGGGGGTTGTTTGCCACGACATCACATTGATACCCCGTGACCACATCGAGTCCAAGATCGGGTCGGGAAGTACCACGATACTGGATGCCACTGTTTCCGCCCGCGGTTACTTTTACTTTGACGCGAAGATCAAAGTTGCGAATGGTTGACCCCTTCCATGTCAAAAATCGATTCATCTTCAGCGAGCCATCTGTGGTTCCGGTGATGGCTCCATCCTTGACAGACCAATATTTCGGATCGCCTGCCCATTGGCGAAGGTTTTTGCCGTCGAAAACTTTCATGAAACCTTCGTCATTGACCCTTCCCACGTTGTTGGCCGAAGCGGTGGGTGTTGGGTCCGTTGAGCGATTGAAGCCTGCGATTGGGTCCAGCGGACCACCGTATTCATTCACTTGTTGGGTTGTTCGTTGTCGCATGGCATCGAGTACGCCGGCATAAACGGGGTCGTCAGCCAGATTGGTCAATTCGTCAGGGTCATTCTTCAGGTCGTGAAGGAATTCATGATTCTCATGATCAAAATATCGAACGTACTTGTAGTTCTCGTTCCGTAGTCCTTCAAAGGCTGGAATGCGATTGCGAACGGCGAAGTGCTCGTGGAATGTTTCGTTTCGCCAGTTTTCAATCTGTTCGCCATTCACAATGGGTTTGAGGCTCAAGCCTTGATATCGCTCGGGGATCTCGATCCCTGCCCAATCAAGAAATGTTGCGGGCAGGTCAAGGTTCAGCGCGGTGGCGCGGGTCACCTGCCCACGCTTGGTCGGTTTGACACGCGGGTCATGAATGATCAGTGGAACGCGAAGTGATTCTTCAAAGTGCGACCACTTGCCAGCCAATCCGCGGTTGCCCATGTGGTAACCATTGTCGGCTGAATAGACAATGATTGTGTTTTCGGCCAAACCGGCGTCTTTGAGTGCTTGCATGAAACGCCCAATTGCACCATCAATCCCACTGACCATGCGGTAATAGGATCGCACGTTGGTTTGATATTTCTGTTCGGTGTTCCAACGCCAGAAGAAGCGTTCACGGTTGATCGTGGTCTTCAGGAAATCAGGCAGAGCATAAAAGATTCCCGGGTCGTTCAGGCGTGGTGGGGAAATGACAACATCGTCGTACATTCCGTCCACCGCTCGTGGCCAAGGAAAATGTCCGATGCCGGGTCTGCGATCACTGTCCTCCGCATGGCACGCATTGAACCACATGTTCAACGCGAATGGCTTGTCTTTGGGCTGCGACTCAATGAACTTGATCCCGCGGTCCACAATCACTTCCGTTTCGTGTCGTAAGCTCCCATCGGGCTGTTTCTTGTAAAAAGGATTGCGACCAATCGCTTCGAATTCGTCAAAGTGGTCTTCACGTTTGTATTTGCGAGGCATCTTGGCATGCCATTTTCCAAAGTATCCGGTGCGATAACCATTCTGTCTCAGAATGTCGCTGTACAACGTTTGAACTGCTTCGGGTGTCGCTGTATCCGGGTTGCTTGATGTGCCAAAACTGCGGCCGGTCAAGCCACTGAGGATCGTGGTTCGGCTGACCCAGCAGATTGAATGGCTCACGCACGCGTTGTCGAATCTCGTTCCTGCTCTCGCCAATGCGTCAATGTTCGGTGTTTGGACGACAGGGTTTCCGTAACAGCCAAGCGTACTGGTGGTTTGATCATCGGTGAAGAAAAACACAATGTTGGGTGGACCCGCTGAGTCTGTTTCAGCAGCAGAGGCGTCGCCCGCACACAGCAGGCCACCGAGCAGTAAAAACATTACAGAACAGATTCGAAGATTCCAACGCATGGTATTTTGTGCTTGGGGTGGGATTCAGGAAGAAGCTGCGTAAACGCAAAGAAGACTTGGGAAGTCACAGAAGACTTGGGAAGTCACCGAAGACTTGGGAAGTCACCGAAGTTACCTGCTGTATTCTAATGCATCTGGCTGATTCATGAATCCACCTGCTGTTTTTTCAGGCGATTTCATGGGCGCGAGCGAGAAAACAGATGGCCACGAGAAAACAGATGGCTACGAGAAAACAACGAGCCACGCATCCCCCATGAAGGGTGGGGATGAGTGAGTTTGCGTGACTCCGCGAGTCTCCTTGCCGTTGGCCGATGCCGAGCTCAGCTGTTTGCGTCTGCAGCGGGTGCTTCAGTGGGAGCAACTGAAGATTGCTTCGGCTCTGCGGCGGGTTGCTTCGGCTCTGCGGCGGGTTGCTTCGGCTCTGCGGCGGGTTGACTGGGTTCTGACTTGGGAACATCCGTGCCGGTGACGTTTACCGTCATTCCTGCGCGAACTTTTTGTGTCCCTTCGACAATCACTTTTTCGCCGAGTTTCAGGCCGGAAGTGATGACGTATTGTTCTTGAAACAGGGTACCGAGGGTTACGTCACGGATGTCGACCTGATTCGAGGCATTGACGACGTAGATTTGCTCGCCCAATTGTGATTCAACGAGTGCCGCTTTGGGTACCAGCAGCGAGTTGGGCGTTTCTCCGAGAATGACTTCGACTGGAGCGTATTGCCCGGAAATCAACGATTCGGAGTTCGATTTGTCTTCGGGATTGGGAATGATCCCGCGCATCATCAGTGTGTCAGTCGCAGGATTGATCTCGGAACTCATGTAATCAAGGGTTCCCTCATGTGCATAGTCTTTGCCATTTGGAAGAAGCACCTTGAATTTGATGTTCGAAATGTCGACTTTCTTGCCTGTCAATTGTCCACTGGTGACGCTCTGCATGTCGAATAATTCATTGCGGGTCACCTTGAATTCAACATAGATGGGATCGATTTGAACAAGCGAAGTCAGCACGGTGGACTCTGCATCTACCAGTTGGCCGATGTTTCGTTTGGTGTTCTGGATACGGCCTTCAAATGGGGCAGTGAGTGTCGTGTATTCCAGGTTCAGCTTTGCTGTTTCAATGTTGGCTTTGTTCTGTTCGATATTGGCCTTCGTTTCAGCTTCTTTTGCGACAGCTTCTTCCTTCTGCTGTTCAGAACCGGCACCCTGTTTGGCAAGGTCGGTGTAACGTTTGACTTCACCTGTCCAGAGGGTGAGTTGTGCCTCGCTGCGAGTCAAGTCAGCTTGAGCACTGTCCAGCGCGGCTTGGAAAGGACGCGGGTCGATGATGTAGAGCAGTTGATCTTTTTTGACAATGCTGCCCTCCACGAACTTTCGCTCCGTGATGTAGCCGGTGACGCGAGGGATAATGTCAATGTATTTCACCGCCTGAACCGTCCCACTGAATGGGTAAATGATGGGGACGGTTGCCTGGGTGACCTCTGCTACAGTGACTTGTGGAGGGGGCGGAGTGGGCTTGGCAACAGGTTTGCTGTTGCAGCCCGACAGCGTTGCCATGACAAGGAACGCAATGCAAACCGATGCACGCATGGGGCCATTGCAAGCACATTGCAAACGGACCAAGGTCGCTTCAAGGACAGTTGTTTCAAGCACCTTCATCATCCAATTTCAATCATGAAGTGGTTTCGGATTTGGGGTCAGCATCGCGTGGCTTGCGAGATTTCATCGCCCACTCACGCATGTGCTGAATTGTGTAGTAGAAAATCGGAACAAATATGATCAGGACAGTTGCCACTGCGAGACCACCCACCACAGTTGTTCCAAGCGAACGGCGGGAATTGGCACCGGCCCCAGTGGCAATGACCAATGGGAGTAAACCAATGATGAACGCGAGTGCTGTCATCAGGATTGGACGCAGACGCACGCGTGCTGCTTCCATGGCGGATTCGAGAATCGTCGAGCCGTTGCGTCTCTGATCTGCAGCGAATTCGACGATCAGAATTCCGTTTTTGGCGGTCAAGCCAATCAGCATGACCAAACCAATCTGACCATAAACGTCCAGGTCAAGACCGCGGACTGTAAGTGCACCCGCAGCTCCGAGCAGGCCCAGCGGTACTCCCATCAGAACCATGATTGGCATGGTCCAACTCTCGTATTGGGCCGCCAAGACCAGGAACACGAATACGAGTGACAAGGCGAAAATCAGAGGAGCAAGGTTACCAGCTTTCAATTGCTGATAGGTGATCCCGGTCCATTGGAATCCAAAGCCATCTGACAGTTCGTTATTCGCCAGATCTTCCATTGCCGAGATCGCCTGGCCCGAACTGAAACCCGGTGCATTGCCGCCATTGACTGCAACGGATTTGTATTGATCGTAATGAGGAATATTGTACGGACCTACCAGAGGCTCGATGTTCACAAAGGCGTTGAGGTCAATCATGTCCCCGTCTTTGTTTCGTACTTTCAGACGCCCGATATCGTCGACGTCCGAGCGTGCATCTTCTTCTGCTTGCAGATAGACGCGATAGACCTTGCCGTATTTGTTGAATTCGTTGACGTAAAGTGAGCCCAGATTGATTTGCAGGGTGGCGAATAATTCAGTGATCGAGACACTGTGGATTTTTGCTTTCGTGCGATCAACATCAAGGTATCGTTGCGGTACGGAATCATCGAAAGTCGTGTAGACACCTGCCAGTTCAGGACGTTTTCGGGCAGCTTTGATGAAACTGTTGCTGGCTTCACTGAGCGCTGTAACGCCACGATCATTCAAGTCCTGGATTTCGAAGGTGAAACCACCCGTGGATCCAAGTCCCGGAATCGCTGGTGCGTTGGCAATCTTGACCTGGGCTCCGGGGATTGCTGCCATTTTTTCATTGAGCGACTTGATGATTGCTCGAAGTTGGGTTTGCGGTGTGGTCCGCTCGCCCCATGGTTTCAACACGACAAAGGCAAATCCAGCGTAGGGCTGTTTGACTGAATCGATGATGTTGTAGCCGGAAACCTCCACCACATCTGCTACGCCATCGGTCGATAAGGCCATGTCGCTGACTTTGTCCATGATCTCTCGTGTTCTCGCGATCGTTGCTCCGTTGGGCAGGTTGGCGATTGCCATCACGTAACCTTGATCCTCTTCAGGAACAAAACCCGTGGGTGTCACGGCGAACAGGTAAACCATCAACACGCACAAACCGGCAAAGGCGGTCATCGTCAGGTACCACAGTTTCGACATCCAGCGAACGGCTTGGGCATAGCCCGAGGAAAGTCGATTGAAGCCTGAATTGAACGCACGGAAGAAAATGTTCTTCTTCTTCCCACCATCCGGCTTGAGAAGCACAGCACATAATGCCGGACTGAGAGTCAATGAGTTGATGCCGGAAAGCCCCACTGCCATGGCGATGGTCAGTGAGAACTGGTTGTACAGTTGTCCGGTCATGCCCGGAATGAAGGATACCGGTACGAACACGGCCATCAGCACCAAGGTGGTCGCGATGATCGGACCACGCACCTCTGCCAATGCCTCCTTGGTGACTTCGTTCATGTCCTTGCCACCTTCATCGAGGCGACGCATGACATTTTCTACCACCACGATTGCATCATCAACGACAAGAGCAACCGCCAGCACCATGCCCAGCAGGCTCAGGGTGTTGATCGAGAAACCGAAAATCAGCATGAACGCGAAGGTGCCGATCAGGGCGACTGGTACGGCAATGGTCGGAATCAACGTAGCACGTACGTTCTGCAGAAAGATAAAGACAACCAGAATCACCAATGCGATCGCCTGGATCAGAGTCACCAGCACCTCATGAACCGAGTCTGTGATGAATTCGGTCGTGTCGTAGCGGACCGTCCATTCCATGTCCACGGGAAAATGTTCCGCGAGGCCATCCATTGTTTTTTCAAGTTCTTTTTTGATCTGCAATCCGTTGGCGTCGGCCAACTGGAATACGATGATCGTGGCGGTTGGCTTGCGATTAAGCTGGGTTCCCCAGTCATACTCTTCGCTACCAAGTTCGACACGAGCAATGTCCTTGATTCGGACGACCGAACCGCCCGGTGTCGCACGCACGATGATGTTTTCGAATTGGGAAACCTGTTCCAGACGGCCCAGTGTGCTGAGCTGGAATTCGATCGCCTGACCCTCCGGAGCCGGGGCCTGCCCGATCTTTCCAGCGGCGACCTGCTGGTTCTGTTCTTTGATCGCCTGCTGTACATCGAGCGCTGTCATGCCAAGATTGTTCAGCTTTGCAGGGTCCAGCCAGATCCGCATTGCATACTTGCTGAGACCAAAGTTGGTTACCGAGGCGATGCCGGGAATACGCGACAAAGCATCCGTCAAATGGATGTCGGCATAGTTTTGCAGGAACGTTGCATCGTGTGTCCCGTTGGGAGATAACAGGCTCACCGCCAGCAACATGTTGGTGGAGTGTTTCTCGATGGTCAGTCCAACCTGCTGGACTTCCGAGGGTAACTGCGACAAAGCCTCGTTGCTGCTGGTCAACAACTCCATCTGGCCGATGTCCTGATCGAAGCCAACATCAAATGTAACGGTAATGATCGAATCACCGTTGTTGGTGCTGTTGGATGACATGTAAATCATGCCAGCAGAGCCGTTGAGTTGTTCCTCAAGCGGAGTGGTCACCGTTTTGGAAACCACGTCCGAGCCGGCACCCAGATACTGGGTTGAAACCTGCACCTGCGGCGGAACCAGCGGTGGAAACTGGGCGATCGGCAAGACCGTCATACTGATCGCCCCCGCCATGATCATGATCAACGCGATCGCAGACGCGAAAACGGGTCGGTCGATGAAGAAATTCATGACTCAGATAGATTCCGGTGTCGGGGCAGGCGGCTTGAGAAACCGCGAGAGTAGCAGTAATGAGAGTCCAATCATAGCAGCCAGAAACCAGAGCTGGTGTTGTGCTGGGATTTCAGCTCGGAAAAGTATCGTTTTCAGTTGGAATGAAACGGCTAGTAGAACGTGCTCGCCGTGGTGCTGCCACGCACGTCTGCTGTTATCGGAAACTTTCGTTGGGTAGCAGGGGGCATGACACGCTTGGCGGGTGCCGTAGGGCAGGTGTGATCGGCTGTACCACCACCCGCCTGTTGGTGATTGATCCATCAGGTGATTGATCCAGCACGAGCTTCAGGGCAGACATGGAGGCAGCGTCAGGGAAGACATGGAGGCAGGGAAGACCACTTACCGATGGGGGCAGCAGGGGGAGAGGTTTTCAGGCTGTTGTGGCATCGTTCAGAGGGCTTGGCCGAGCGAAGGCTCTCAGGCGAGAATTTCCTTCAGCACTCGACCATGCACATCGGTGAGACGAAAGTCACGTCCCCCGTAACGATAAGTCAGCTTCTCATGATCAAGACCGAGGGTGTGCAGCATTGTCGCGTGCAGGTCATGCACACTGGTTCGATCCTGTTCTGCACGAAAACCGAATTCGTCTGTGGCACCATGAACAGTACCACCTTTGATTCCCCCGCCTGCCATCCAGACGGTGAATCCATAGTGATTGTGGTCGCGCCCCAGTTTTGACTTGCCACCACCTTCGAGTTCAACGCTTGGGGTGCGTCCAAATTCGCCACCCCAGAGTATCAGGGTTTCATCGAGCATCCCCCGCTGCTTCAAGTCTGTCAGCAGAGCTGCAATTGGCTGGTCAATTTCGTTGGCAAGTCGGCGATGATTTTCTTCGATTTTGTCATGATTGTCCCATGGTTGTCCCGCTCCATGCCACAACTGGACGTATCGCACTCCACGTTCCACGAGTCGTCGGGCGATGAGGGTTTGTCGACCATGCACACCGTTTCCATACATTTCCCGGATGTAGTTTGGTTCATCGGCAAGGTCAAACGCGTCCCTCGCATCTTGCTGCATTCGGAAAGCAAGCTCGTAGGATGAAATTCGTGAGTCAAGGCGTTCATCGAGTCGAGTCCGCTGGTGATGCCTGTTCCATTTTTCCAACAGGTTCAACTGTCGTCTTTGATGGTCTGTTGCAATCTGCGGGTGCTCGATGTTTTCGATCAGGCGGTTGAATTCTGTGTGCTTCGAATCGATATAGGTGCCTTGAAATGTGCCCGGCAAAAATGCCGACTGCCAGTTTTCGTTGTCCTTGATCGGCAAGCCACCAGGACACATGGCCACGAAACCCGGCAGGTTTTGGTTTTCGGTGCCAAGGCCGTACAACAACCAGGATCCAAGGCTTGGACGCGACTGCACCGAGTCGCCGCAGTTCATTAACATCAATGATGGTTCATGGTTTGGCACTTGGGCATGCATCGACCGGATCACCGCGATGTCGTCAATGTGAGCGGCTGTACGCGAAAATAATTCACTGACCTCGATTCCCGATTCGCCATAACGTTTGAATTCAAAGGGAGACGGGAAGGCGGCGCCTGTTTTGCGTTCGGTGCGCAGGGTTTGCGGCAAAGATTTGCCTGCGTATTTCAGCAGAGCCGGCTTGGGATCAAAGGTGTCCACATGAGATGGACCACCGTTGAGGAAAAAATGGATCACGCGTTTAGCGCGGCCTGGGAAGTGCGGAGATTTCACCTTCATCGAAGTGGGAGACGCTTCTGGTGAATCAGCGTGAACCAGTCGTTGGTCATCCTGTAAAAGCCCGATCAGCCCCAGTGACCCCAGTCCCAGGGCGGATCGCTTCAGCAGGTCTCGTCGACTTTGCAGAGGCGTGTGGTGATCACTCGACATGATGGGGCTCCGCGGTTTTGGCAACGTGTGCCTGTCCCATGACGAATTTGATGCGTTTGCCATTCATGGCGCTTTCCTAATCGATAAACATGAATTCATTGGAACACAGCAGGACCTGTGCCAGTTGTTCCCAGCCATCCAACGTGTTGGTGACCGGGGGCGGGAAATCTGTTTCCGAATTCCATGCGGTTTCGTTTCCGGTGGTACCAACTTCCTGAATTACCGTTGCCCACAGGTATTGATCATTGTTGAGTCCGTTTCCAATGTCGACAATGAAGTCCACCACATCACCACTTTTTACATCAAACGCTTCCACATCAAGTTGTCGGTTGGCGTGATGCAATTCGATGCTGTGATGCAGTCCACCGCTTGAACTGGTAATGAATGCGCGGATGCCATCACCCATTTCGGGTTCGTGCCTGAGATTGCTCTGGATTCGGATTCGCATGTCCTGATCAGCAGTCCAGCGACGGATTGCTGCATGTTGGCGATCATTGCCGGGGTGGCCACCCGTCGAAGTCAGTTGGGCCCAGCCCAATGTCGGGTCTGGGAACTGCGGGCCACCTTGCCAGGCAGTTCCACTGAAATGGGGCAACGGTGTGAATTGGCTGACTCTGCTTTTCGCCTCGTCAAACGGACCATAACCATAGGTCCAATTGCGGCGAGTTGGTCTTTCAGTGATATCTGTGTTTGCTGTGGTTGCTGTGATCAAGCTGAGTGAGTCGTTGTGCTCTTGCTCAGTAGGAGCACGTTGCAGAATCAGTTGAAATAGTTTGGTGACGCGTTGACGGTCATCCAGCCCGGTCCCATCGTTTGACCTTTGGATCTGTTCAGCAAGACTTCGTGCTTGTTCGAGCATCCATGGGTGATTCATGAAGAACAATGCCTGCTGCGGTACCGTCGTCTCGCTGCGTTTGGGCACATGCAGATCAGGATTGGCGAAGTCAAATACCCGCAGCGTGCCGGGAAGATATTGACGGTCCACCAACCCATAGAGAGTACGTCTGGTAGGGTAGGGTGTCTTGAAAAGTGGTGATGGTTTCCCTCCCAATGTTCCGTCAAGTTGTCCGCTCGCCATCAGAATGGAGTCTCTCAATTCTTCGAATCCGAGACGCTGTGAATTAAATTTCCAAAGCATTGTATTGTCAGGATCGGTTTGCAGAGAAATTCGTAATTGGTCGTTCTCCTCTGGCCCAGCCGAAGATTGTTGATACGTTTCTGAGAGTACGATGCGACGATGAAGTGATTTGAGACTCCATTGGTTGTTCATGAAGTCCGTGGTTAACCAGTCAAGTAATTCCGGGTGAGAGGGGGGGGCCGCTCGAGTGCCAAAGTCACTTGGGGTTGTCACCAGCCCTTTTCCAAAGTGGTGCATCCAGACCCGATTGACCATGACTCGTGCTGTCAGCGGATTCGCTGGGTCA
>PKCN01000059.1 GCA_002862205.1 Planctomycetaceae bacterium
TTCATCCTCTGCAGAATGAATTTGAGCAGGCTTTGGTTCGTTGTCGTCTGGCTGGCTGAGCCACTGTGGGGCGTCAGAGAATGCCGTGTTGCCCACTACTTTCTAGTAGCGGAATTCAGCTCCAACGGTACCGCCGGCTACGAAGAAGTCACTTCCCGTGCGGACTTTGGTGATCGCCCCAATCGTGTTGCGGAATTGATCGGTTGCCGTTGCGACTCCACCCAGCCACCAGAGTTCACCCCCAGCTCGGATGCTGATGCAATCAGTGACCTGAACGCGAAGGCCACCAGCGACTTCGATCATACCGGAAACGGTGACGTTGTCTTCATCGGCTAAAAGCGCTGTATCAAGATTATTGCGATAATCAAAATCCAGATCAGCAAAGTTGGCAAAGACACCTGCACGTGCGCGGAAGTCTGTGTAGCCGCGACGACAGATGGGATAAAGCAGATCAACGCCAACTTGTGGGCCGATCAGGCGGTTTTTTACTTCACTTGTCAGTGAGCCAAGGGTTGTGCCGGTAATGCCGCCAGGCGTCGCATTTTCACCAAGGTAGGTGTAGAGCTCCTGATAGTCGATGTAGCGAATCCCCATAAGACACCGAGCCACGTCATAGCCAACCATGGTCCTGTTCGCTTCTACCGACCAGTACTGGGCCTCGAGTCTCTGGCTTTGTGCGATCGAGTTCACATAGGCCGTGATGTCGGTGGCGTCGAACGGTGATACAGGATTCAAGAACGTTTCAATTCCACCCGATGGATTGGTCACTGCCCCGGATTGTGTCCATTGAGCCACGCCGGTGAAAGTCAGCTCGCAGCCGTTGATGCAGTCGGGGACCCGGCCGATGGTCAATCGGGGGATCACCTCAAAGCCGAAGTCATCCATTAAAAAGTTCGGGCTTGCAGTGAAGTTTGCGCTCTGGCGTTGCATGAACAGCGTTTCGACCGACACGTAGCAGAATGGCTCGCAGGGTGCACAAAAGTTACCCGTTGGGTAGGCCGATCCACGTCCTCCCCGGCAATTGCCGGGACAGGATTGTGTTTGGCAGGATTGGCACCCGACTTGCAGGACATTGCTCTGCTCAGCCTGGCCGACGGCATTGGTGACAGCAAAGTCACTCGCATCCACCACTTTGTAGTTTTCGGTTCCCAACGTGATGGTGCCGCTTCCTGTGGTCGCTGCAGCAGCAGGCGTGGCCTCGGTGGAGGCAACGCCAAAGAGTGCACTCTGGCCAAAAGCGGTGTGGGAAGCAACGCTCACCAATAAAATGGCGATGCAGCGGGTGACAATATGCCAAACGCCATTCCCGTGTTCGCCGGAGGCAACAATGCTGCCGGGGAGATTCAGACGGATCCTCATTATCAAACCTCTTAAATCGATACGGCTGGAAGCCGCTGCGTGGTAAACCAAAACGGCTTGCCACGTGGAGACGGAAACGGACTGACTTATTTTACGGTTAGCTGATCTCGTACCGGGATCAGACATGATTTACGTACCATGCGTATTATTCTTTCGGCTGAATCCTGAGACTCACAGGATCCAGTAACCCACAATTCACCACGCACGAGCTGTACTTTCGCTTGACTGTTTGGGAAAACTTTCTGAATCGACTGATTCAATAGTTCCGTTGTGCTCTCGATTGAGTTGCCTTCGGTTGGAACAACTTCATTGACGTGTATTTCAAACGCACGCATGAGAACTTCATCTTTGTCACCACCGGTCTGAGCCCAGACTACAAGTCGTGTGGTGCCGATCCCGGTACCAATCAACTTGAGTTGGTTGGGGCCAGAGGCGAACGCTTGGCAAACACCTTTGTCGCCCACTCGTACACCACGGACCGAGCCACCAAGGGTAAGCGACCGTACCTGAGCCTGATTCATATGAAGTGCCGTGAGTTTGATATCAGGGCCCAAATTCAAACTTTTGTCCTTGAGTTCACTGGCGGTGTCGAGACGCATGGCCTGCTGCAAATCCACGGTGGGCGGTTGTGGTTTCCTGTTGCCGAGGACCATTTCCTGTACCGCTTGCACCTTGGTTGAGTCATTCGATGCCACGGTCGCTTGACGTTTGACTGCTCCAGGTACCGTTTGTACTGCAACAGGTGGGCGGTACCGCTTTCGCAGAATGGTAGTCCCCGACACCGCACCATCTTTGCCTGTTTGGCCGTCAACGTCTGTGGGTTGAATTGGCGATTGAGTCGCCGGTTGGTTGTTAGCAGCTAAGGCGGCCTTGCCAGTTGGTTCCTTGGCAGAAGGCTGTTGTTCTGGTTTTGCTGAACTGGTTTCCGAGGCTGGTTTTGTCTTGGCCAAGCTGGTTGTTGCCTTCTCGACCACGGCGGAACCGGGTAAAGAGATCGGCGCTACTACACCACTCGCGATCGGGTTTTTATCTGCACGCTGACTGGTATCAGCGGTAGAGTCCAGATTCACTTTGACGCGAGGGCGATCTTTGTTGATCTTGTATTTTTCTACTCGAACGGCCTGCTTCAGTTCCACTGTCTCAGGAATCTCTGGCTGTGTGATTGTTGGACTGGTGCGGGTTGTTTGCTGTTTGTTGAAGGGGTTTACCAATTCTTTCCTGGTGTCCGCCTTCGCTGTCTCCGCATGTGGATTGGTGCGGGCATTCTTTTTCGGTGATGGGCGTTCGACCTTGATCACCGCGCGACCTGCCTTTTTGTTGCTGTCTGCATTCGCGATTCTGCCGGGGACATTGATGGGTGTTGGCAGCGTAAGCTTGCTGCTACCCGAGTCTGCGGATGCGACCTGTTTTTTCACCGACGGTGACTTGGCAAGGATGGACAAAGGTCCCTTGGATGATTTTGCTTTGACAGCCGACGGAGATTTTTCACCAGAGACAGAGAAAGGTTTGGCAGGGCTGATGGATTTTACCGAGTTCGAATTGTCCCTCGGCTTAAACTTATTGACCGTCGCTATGGAAAGTTTGTCCGGCTGTTCCGACGAGGATGGGGCCGCGGACGACAGGATTGACTTGCCGTTGGGCGTGATCCGTTTTGCTGTCGTTGGCAACTTCGGCATCCGCGTTGGTTCGGAGACCTCTTTCGGGGAAGTTATCGGCGAGGGAAGTCCAAGACCAGCACCAGGCTTGTTTTTCTCCGCGAGAATGGGCGCCGGAATTGGGCTCTTCTTGGGCTGAGCTTTTCTCGGTTTGGGGCGTGGTGCGGTCACTACAGTTCCGTCCGCTTTGACGGTTACCGGCGCTGGTAGCGAGGGCTGATCGGTTTTGCGTTTCGTGGTGGAAAGCTTTGGCAGACTATCCATTTTGCTGTTCGGCAGCGCGTCTTGGGTCGGAGCAATCTCTGACTCATCCGAGAGCGAGAAGAAAATGGGGGCGGCTTCGCCATCTTTTGAGTCCCCAGCGTTGCCCCGCGGAGTTTGCGACAGCATTGAGGCAATGGAAGCGCCAGCAGTTTTTGTGTCAGCAGTTTTTGTTTTTGCTTCGGGTTTTGCTGTTGTCACAACAGGCTTGGGCGAAGTTTTTGCTGCAATTGCTGGCGGTGTTGCCCGACTGCCTGAATGAGCGACTGCTGACTTTGGGACGCTGGTCAAAGGCGTGGTGTCTTTGGCAGCGAGAACCTGTGGTTCCGATGTGTCGGCGGGTGTCACGACGGGTGGGCTCTGAGCTGGGACCACCAACAGTGACTTGGGGGCAGGGTTCAATAGCACGATGGCTGCTTCACTCGCCTTGCGAACACGCGGGGGATTGGCGGTTTTCTGCTCTGGTGTGGCATGTGATACCGGAAGGGCGGGCCCCAGTTTGGCATCAACCAAATCCCTGTTTCGATGGTGGGTAGATTGGATCAGCGGGTTGATTTGAACAGCAGATTCGTGAGCGGGTTCGATGGTCATGATCGGGCCACGTCCAGCAGTACCAATCGGTGTTTGCTCAGCCCCAACTGGATTCAAACCAATTGCAGCACCGATTGGACTTAGAAGAACCGAATGCGATGCCGGACTCGATCCTGTCGTCTGTTGGACAGCCGATCTGGACGGTTCGTTCTCAGGCTCACAAAACGGATTGGAACGCACGCCGGGCGTTACGGTTGCTGCGTTGAGCGGCAACGGAGGAAGAGATCCCAAGCCGTTGATCTGTGGCTGTTGCGCAAAGCAAGGGGAACCTGCCAGGATGAGCGCGACAATCCACTGCCGTCGAATACGTTTGGAACGCTTGGTCTGTGCTGTTTGATGGTCACGCATGCCGCATCCTTGCGTCCGGACGAATACAATCACCGCGCCGTGCTGGCGCAACTCCTTCAATTGCAGCCGGTGGAGACTGTCAATCTGTAAAAGGGATATCGGGTTCCGGTTGGCGGGACATTAACGATTTTCGCGTTTCCTCCGCGTGTAACGGTAGATCGGGGCCTCTCTGGTTCCTAGCAGTTTGATCTCTGGCGAGCTGCCTCAAAGGCAATGATGGCTGCCGAGGCGGCGATGTTGAGGCTGTCGGCCTCCCCTGCCATGGGGATCTGGATTCCATCGATGGGGGTCTCAGATCCTGAAAACCATCGCTGTTTTAATCCTCTCGCCTCACTGCCCAGCACGATTGCGGTTGGACCTTTGAGCTCACATTTCCAAAGGTCTTGAGATGATTCCACGCGGGCCGCGAAGATCTTGATGGAGCGTGAAGTCAGGAATGCTCGAAGTTCCGATTCGCTGCCGTTGAACGATGGTATCTGAAAAATCGTTCCCAAACTGCTGCGAATGGAATTTGGGTTGTACTGGTCCACGCATTCACTCAGAAGGATCACATCGACCCCGGCTGCATCGGCTGACCGGAACACGGCACCGATATTTCCTGGCTTTTCGATTTGATCCAGGACCAAAATCAATGGGTTTTCTGGTAAATCCAGAGATTTTAAAGCGGGATCAGGCCTGATGAATTCTGCGACCACGCCCCGGGATGACTGCCCGTAGCTGATCTTCTCCATCAAGGGGTCAGCCACCCAGTTCAGCTTCTTGCTGGCTTTGGCATACGTCATCACAGCTTCGATGGAGGGCTGGAATTCGTGTGTTTTCCCGTGGTTGAGCGATTCTGGGACATAGATCCCGCATGATTCCAGCCCCGCGCGAATGGCCTGTGATGTTTCACGCCATCCGTCGACGAGGACTCGATTTGCCCTCCGACGGGAACGGTTGTCCCGCATCCTGATCAAGTGACGTAGAGTTGGATTGGCGGAACTTCGGAAAATGACAGGCTTAGACTCGCTCATCCATTCTCTCTATGATTTTGAACCAGACGGTGTGGGATTTTGCACCAGACGGTGTGGGATTTTGCACCAGACGGTGTGGGTGGGCCAATGCTGACATGGCCTGCGTGGAGAAATTAGTCGGATATTGGACCGTCAGCAAAATGAATTCATTATGAATGATGTGCCTCGATGCGAGCCGGTACTGAATCGGCGAGATGAAAAAGCGTTCCTGAAATTGGAGCGGGATTTATATGTTGACGACGACTGCTGGGTTCCACCCCTGTGGGGAGTTCGTCGTGAAATGGTGGGTTTCAAGCCCCACCCGTTCTATGATCATGCCGACAAGCAGGCATTCTTGGTACGTCGAGGCAACCGGGTTGTCGGACGTTTGCTTGCGATTGTCAATCATGAGCATAATCGTCGCTATCAGGAGAAACGTGGTTTCTTTGGCTTTTACGAGTGTGCGGACGATATTGATGCCAGTAATGAGTTGTTTTCAACCGCGTCACAATGGCTTCGAACGCAAGGGATGACGGATGTCAGAGGGCCGGTGAACCCCAGCCTGAACTATGAGTGTGGTCTGCTCGTGGAGGGGTTTGATACGCCGCCTACTTTCATGATTCCCCATAACCATCCCTACTACAGCCGCTTGATCGAGGGTTTTGGCTTCACCAAAGTGCAGGATCTCTATAGCTACGATGCCCACATCGACATTTTGAATGACTTGGATCCCAAGCTGATGTTTGTTGTTGATGAGGCAACCCGGCGTTTCAAAGTCAATTGCAGGCCAATTGATCGAAGTAAATTTACGGCTGATGTGCGGGCTTTTCTGGAAATCTACAATTTGTCGTTGCAGCAAACCTGGGGTTATGTGCCCATGAGTGAGTCTGAGATTGATCATCAGGGAAAAGGCCTGAAACACCTCATTGTCCCTGAATTAACCAGCATCGCAGAAATCGAAGGAAAGCCCGTTGGAGTTGGTTTTGGCTTGCTGGACTTCAATCAGATCATCAAGAAAATCAATGGACGTCTCTTTCCATTGGGCTGGTTTCACATCTTGACCCGCAAACGGTCGATCGATCGGGTGCGGATGATCAGTACAAATGTCTTGCCGGAGTATCAAAAATGGGGTCTGGGGCTCGTGACTCTCGCCCGCGTCTTGCCAGATGCCATTGCCTTTGGGATCCAGATCGGCGAGTTTTCATGGGTGCTGGAGAGCAACCAGCTGTCTCGTGGCACAATTGAACGCGGGGGAGCGACGAGAACCAAAGTGCACCGCCTCTACGATCGGTCGCTTCTGGACGATTGATTCGACTATCGTCATGATTTGTGGTGGATTACCTATCCAATATCGCATCTGCAAATCATACTTTGGGTTTCCGTCCCATCACTTTTTCGCTCAATCCGTGCAATGCCCCAAAGCAACGTCGTTATCACCGGATTGGGAGTGGTCTCTTCCATAGGCATCGGCGGGGAGGCTTTTTTTGATGGATTGGTG
The DNA here is from genome assembly GCA_002862205.1 of Planctomycetaceae bacterium. GTDB lineage: Bacteria > Planctomycetota > Planctomycetia > Pirellulales > Pirellulaceae > Rubripirellula. Next base: position 6,705 of record PKCN01000059.1, read on the forward strand.
CAGAAACGCTCGGGGATCACTTCCTTGGCCAACCGGACGGATGGTTGTGCTGTGCCCTCCGCTTCAGATTCGCTGACGGGGCATTGGATCGGTGGACCGATTGTCGATTTTGAGCCCAAGCAGTACGTTCGGCCTCGCAAGTCGCTCAAAGTCATGTGCCGTGAGATCCAAACTGCTTTTGCGGCATCTCATCTTGCAATCGAGCAATCGGGGCTCAGCACGTTGTTGCCGTTGAGCGACACGGGGGCGATCAAGCCAGCCGATGTGGGAACTGTCTTCGGCAGCGAGATGTTTTATGGATCACCTCTGGATATGGAGGATGCCATCAAAGCGAGCGTTACCGAGGATGGCGATTTTGATCCCGCCATGTTCGGCGGGGCGGCAATGAAAAAGGTGACGCCCTTGTGGATGCTTAAGCATCTGCCCAACATGCCGGCGTGTCATGTTGGAATTTCGATCAACGCCCAAGGTCCCAATAATACCCTCGTGCTCGGGGATGTCTCGGGGATGGCAGCAGTGATTGAATCCATTTCCTGTCTTGAACGGGGGACTGCCAAACTGATGATAGCGGGAGCTACTGGAACACGCATCAACACAACACGTATGAATTATCGAGCCGACTTGCCGTTGGCTGCTGTTGCTGATCCCGTAGAGTTAAGTTCCCGTCCGCACGATCCTGAATCGCAGGGAGTTGTCGGTGGTGAGGCAGCGGGAACTCTCGTGCTGGAGAGTCGTGAGAATGCTCAGAAACGTGAAGCCAAGGTGTTGGCGCGTATTGCCTCTTACGCCTCCTGTTTCATTGCGTCCGATGGGATGCGAACAGCCCTGCGGTCATCGAAGCTGGAACCAGAAAGCAGAGGATCAGCCGAGGCGATGAAACGTGCCATGGCGACTGCTCTTGCTGATGCGGGAATCGAAGCGGCACAGTTGGGGTTGGTGGTTTCTCATGGGATGGGAGACCCCATTATCGATTTGGCAGAACGTACTGCTCTTTCGGAAGTCGTTCCCGATACGCCTGTCGTCGCTACAATTGCCGCATTGGGCCATAGTGGGGCTGCCAGCGGGATGGTCGATCTTGTGGCAGGCGCGCTGGCAATCATGAAACGCCAAGTCCCACCGACGATTCAACACGACTCATCCGCTGCAACTATCGGGTTCTGTGATGCGCCCGAAGCGATGGCACAGAAGCATGTACTGTGCCTGTCGCACACCTCTGAAGGAAATGCAATCGCGATGGTGCTTGAGGCGCCCTGAGGCTGCTTTTCTGTTTCTTCAACGTGAAGCCAGCCTGCGAAAGACCTGAAAGACTGCGGTAGAAAATCCATTGAAAGGTGGGTTTGATGTGCACGGCCGCATGTTGATGGTCTTTTCAGTTTTTTGAGTAACCTTTGCTGTGAATCTGGTAACTCCTTGAAAGCGGAGATTCCATGAGTGATACAGAACAAACCGAATTTTTTGTGCAGCAACTGGCTGAGTGTCAGGGACGACTGTTCGGCTACATCTATTCCATGCTCGGTGAACATTCCCGGGCGATGGATGTTGTTCAAGAAACGAATCTGGTCCTGTGGAGAAAAAAAGAAGACTTTCGTGAAGGTGCTCCATTCGTACCGTGGGCATTGGGAATTGCGAGATTTCAAGTTCTGGCGCACGTGCGTGATCAAGGCCGTGACAGGTGCCTGCTGGATTCGGAGTTGGTCGCGGCGCTTTCCCTGCAGACTGAACAGCAGGTCGATCAGCTTGAATCCATGCGAATCGCGCTGCGGCAATGCATGAGCGATTTGCCACGGGAAAAGATTGAGATGATTCATTTGCGATATTATCGTTCGATGCCAATTGCTGAAATCGCAAAAGCCATGGGACGTCGAACCGATGCTGTGAAAGTCGCGCTGCTTCGATTGCGTCGGGTACTAGCCGATTGTATGCAACGCAGAATGCTGGAGGGTTGAAATTGGCTTTATCGGAAATTGAAGAATTCGAGCGGCTGCTTTTTGATTGGGAAGATGGGACTCTTGATACCACGGGTATCGGAAGGCTCAGGGACCTGCTGCGTCAGAATCCGGAAGTCAGGCAACGCTATGTCGAGCGTCAGGTGTTTGGTGCGGTTCTTCGTCTGGATGCTGATGCCGGGATATCTGCGGCTACCACTGGCCTGAGTGAAACGGCTGCCGTGTGTTCGCCGGAAAGGCTCCACGAAACCCTGACACTGACTGGGACCATCGATGATAAGTCTGATGGAATCACAACTTTGCATGATTCCGGAAATGTTGTGGAAGGGTGGAACCGTCGTCACACAGGTATTCTGTTGGGTGCTGCTGCGTCGATACTGCTGTGTGTCGCGCTGGGACGTTGGCTCGTGGTCGAGTCCCGTTTGAAGTCTGCTGTGCAAAATCGAGTTCTTGCTGGCACCGGACAACTGGAGAAACAGGAAGCAACCTCTGTGGGAATTGCCTTGGTGACTCGCTTGGTTGATGTCACATGGCAGGAATCAGAGAAGCAGTTCATGGTGGGGGATCCACTTCCTGCTGGAGTGGTTGGGTTGGAGAGCGGTGTTGCTCAAATCGAATTTTTCTGTGGTGCGACGGTTATCCTTGAAGGGCCTGCAAGGTTGATGTTGGAGTCCTCCACCGTTGCACGATTGCAGTCCGGGCGATTGCGTGCCCAGGTACCACCTGCGGCAAGAGGGTTTCAGGTCCATGTCGATCAACTGAAAGTCGTCGATCTGGGAACCGAGTTTGGGATTGAGGTCAACGAAGGGCAGGCTGATGTTCACGTGTTTGATGGTGAGGTTGAGTTGCACCAGCCCAATGGAGAGCAACGATTGGTAGTTGCCGGGAATGCTGTGACCCATGCAGCCAGCGGTGTTCTGGAGACATCAAAATTGACGCCAGACAAGTTTTTAGGACTTGAAGGACTTGATGATCGAGTCCGGAATCAGAAGCAGAGTCGCTACGAACGCTGGCTTGAGCATTCCATGGAATTACGGAAAGACCCTCGTGTGATCACCTATTATTCAATGGAACAGGATCGGTACTGGAAACGAAAACTTGCCAGTTCCGTGATTCCCGGGAATCGTGATCTTGATGGGGCCATTGTTGGCGCCAAACGCGTGGTCGGTCGCTGGCCACAGAAAAGTGGGATTGAATTCAAGAGGCCTGGTGACCGGGTGCGCGTGAATATTCCGGGGCAGTTTGGATCACTCACATTTGCCTGCTGGGTGAAAATTGATAGCCTCGACCGTTGGTATAATTCATTGTTCCTCACTGACAGTTATCAACGTGGTGAGCCACACTGGCAGATTTTGGATACAGGGCAGTTGTTCTTTTCTGTCCGATTGGGAGAAGGGCGGGGTAAGGGGCATCACAAAGTACTGTCACCGCCATTCTGGAATGCTTCCATGAGTGGACGTTGGTTACATCTCGCCACGACCTATGATGTTGAGACAAAGACGACCACGCATTTTCTGAATGGTGAAAAACTGCATGAAGAACGGATTCCGGATGAATTGTTTGTGGAACAAACTCGTTTCGGGAAGGCAACCATTGGCAACTGGTCGTCGCCCACCAGACCTGAGGCAGATTTTGCAATACGCAATCTCAATGGAAGCATGGATGAGTTTGTGCTGTTCCATGGTGCACTGACGAATCATGAAATCAGAAATCTATTTGTTCAGGGAAGTCCCTGAGTTGGTGACGGACTTCAGCCTCTCGTAAGTATTCAAACCATCCTTCGTTTCTCTCCAATGCACTGTTCGGCATGATCTTGAATCGCCCATCCAAAATGCTCGTTGCGTGGACCTTGTGTTCGCTTGCCTGTTGCTCCAGCCAATTGCGGGCACAGCAGCAGAAACAGGTTGCTGAGCCCACTGCGGTTGCTGAAAAACATTTCACGCTCAAAGTGTTGCCGATATTGAAGTCAAAGTGTCTTGGCTGTCATGGTGCAGTAGCGGATGACCTCAAGGGTGAATTTGACGTTCGATCACGTGAGACTTTGTTGGCGGGAGGCGAGTCGGGTGAACCCGGATTGATTCCGGGTGATCTTGACGGCAGTTCATTGGTTCAGGCTGTCAAATGGAATGGTTTGGAAATGCCGCCGAAAGAAAACGATCGGCTGACCGCACAGCAGGTCGCTGCGGTGGAGCGTTGGGTGGCAGCAGGAGCAATTTGGGCTGATGCCACGCGGCAGCAGCAGATACTCGCAGACGAGCGTCTGGTTCCAGAGAACGAAGACGGTGTGCTGGTGAAAACCAGCGGTGGGCTCTCAGACCTGTGGACTTACCGTCGTTATGAAAAACGTGACGTGTGGGCGTTTCAGCCACTACGCCAGAATTTCGCTTTCGATTCGATTGACGGTTTCATTGACGCACGTTTGAGTGCTGCCAATCTCCCGGCTGCTTCGCAGGCGACACCCCGCGAGTTGATTCGCCGTTTGACGCTCGATTTGACAGGATTACCACCAACGCCGGGGCAAATCAGTCGTTTCATGAAAGAATGGAAAACAGATCCAGAACCGGCATGGAGTGATTTGGTCGATCGACTTCTGGCAAGTCCCCATTACGGTGAACGTTGGGCACAGCATTGGCTTGATGTGGTGCGGTACGCTGACACGTCAGGTTTTTCGAATGATTACGAGCGATCCAATGCGTGGCGGTATCGTGATTATCTGATTCGCGCGTTCAATCAGGATAAACCTTACGAAGAGTTCATTTTGCAGCAGATTGCAGGGGATGAATTTAGGCCTGAAGATCCGGAGTCAATGATCGCGACAAGCTTTTTGAGGATGGGGCCGTGGGGAACCGCCATGATTCCGCAGGATGAGGCAAGGCAGCTTTATCGTGACGATCTGGTTCACAGTATAGGGCAGTCGTTTCTGTCCATCCCCATGCGGTGTTGCAAATGTCATGATCACAAGTTCGATCCGATCCCCACGCGTGATTACTACCGGGTATACGCGGCACTCTCGGCGACTCAGCCAGCTGAAATGCCAGCCGCTTTTTTGCCGGAAGAGAACAAGGCAGGTTTCCAATCCGGCCAGGAGCTGGTTGATCAACTTTATGAATTTGCCAATGCAAAGCGTCAGGTTTTAGCTGATAAACGTGAAGCGGCAGCCAAAGCCTGGTATCACGAACACGACTTGCCTTACAAAGGTTTCAACGCCAGACGCAAAGATCCTGAAGACCAGAAACCCCCTCGTCATGTCGGTTTGAGCGAGATGGAGAAAGGACGCCTCAAGGTGCGGGAGCAGGATGTGTGGATTTGGGAACGTCGCAAAGAACGCTATCAGCCTTTGGTGCAAAGTGTTTTTAATGGTCCTGATCAAACACAAAACGGAAGGAAACTCCGTAGGCCGCCGAAAATGAATGCTAACTGGGCACCGGTGTCCAATATCTTCACCGGGGGAGACCATCAAGCGGTGGGAGAATCCGTGGCACCCGGGGTATTGAGCGCTTGTGATGTTAATGCACCCGATGGAAATCAACAGGATCCCTTTGCCATCGGTAGAGCGACACACGGGCGACGTTTGGCTCTCGCCAAGTGGATTGCTGATCAAAAGAATCCGCTTTCGACAAGGTCGTTTGTGAATCGGATCTGGCAGCATCACTTTGGAAGAGGAATTGTCGGCACGGCAAATAACTTTGGCGCAAAGGGGGATCAGCCAACGCATCCCGAATTGCTTGATTGGCTTGCGAGTCAGTTTCTCGCCAATGGTGGACACTCAAAACCCCTTCATCGCTTGATCGTGATGTCGAAGGTTTACCGCCGCTCGAGCACACATCCCGAGTCACAGGTATTGGGCAAGGTGGATCCCACCGGCGAGTTGCTGGCGAGTTTTCGGCCTCGACGCCTGACAGCTGAAGAGTTGCGAGATGCAATTCTGCTGGCGACAGGAGAACTGAATCCAGAGATGGGTGGAGTGCCGATCATGCCTGAGATCAATCTTGAGGTGGCGTTGGAACCCCGCATGATCCAGTTTTCGATCGCACCGGCCTATCAACCTTCGCGGACACCAAAGGAACGCAATCGACGCTCGATCTACGCTTATCGAGTTCGAGGTCAGGCAGACCCTTTCATGGAGGTCATGAATTTGCCCAATCCGAATGAGTCGTGTGAAGTGCGGGATGTTGCCGCTGTTTCACCTCAGGCATTCACGTTGATGAATAGTGATGTCATGACGGATCGGTCGATCGCGTTTGCACAGCGGTTGCTGGTCCAGCACAAAGATACGCAACAACAGGTCAAGAAGGCGTTTCAGCTTGCCTATGGGCGGGAACCTCGCGTGCAGGAAATGCAGTCTCTGGTCGCTTATGTGCAGGAGATGGTGCTTTACCACACAAAGCATAAGCCAGAAACCGCGGTTTATCCTACCAGCGTCACCCGTTCGCTGGTTGAAGAATTGACTGGTGAAACATTTGAGTTTGATGAGATTCTGCCAGTGTTTGAAGACTATGTTCCGGACGCCAAGTCAGATGGTGTCTCAGCAGAGACGAGGGCTCTAGCAGACCTTGGCATGTTGTTGTTCAACTCGAATGAGTTTGTTTACGTTTACTGAAATTGTGTCAAATATTCCTTGCGAGATTACACGCGTGTGCTCAATGGATAATTCCAACCGCCGAGATTTTCTGTATGGCTTAGGGGCCTCGCTGGGTGCTGTAGCCCTGACGGACCTGCTGGCTCAAGATGGATGTGCTGAGGCGTCTGAAGGGCCGCTTGCTCCCAAACGGACTATGCATCCTGCCCGTGCCAAGGCAGTCATCATGCTTTTCATGGAAGGTGGTCCCAGTCATATCGATACATTTGATCCCAAGCCAGAGTTGAGCAGACTCAATGTGACCGAATCCAAGCGAACAACGGGACTCGCAACAGGTAAGAGGTTCTATGTCGGTAGTCCCTTTGAGAGTCGTAAGGTGGGTGACTCGGGAATCGATATGTGCGACCAATTCATTCATCTGGCAAACAGGGAGGTCGCTGATGAGTTGTGCATTTATCGCGGTTGCCAGGCAGAGTCATTGAACCATCCGGAAGCTCTGTTGCATATGAATACGGGGAGTCGTTTGGGACAGGATCCGTCGGTGGGCTCGTGGATGGGCTATGGCTTGGGAAGCGAAAATCAGAACCTGCCCGGTTTTGTGGTGATGACTGAATTAGCTCTCCCTCAAGCTGGTTCCACGAACTGGTCCAACGGATTTTTGCCAGCGTATTATCAAGGCACAAGGCTGAGAAGCAAAGGTGCTCCCATCCTCGATCTCCAGCCGCCCACGTTTCGAACGCGCGAACATCAACGAAGAGCCTTGGATGAATTGGCGAAACTCAATGGCGCTCATCTTGAGCGTCACAAACAGCACGATGTACTCGCTGCCCGAATGGAAAGCTACGAACTCGCCTATCGAATGCAGACCGCCGTCCCTGATATCGTGAACCTCAACACTGAGACTGAGCAGACGAAACAAATGTATGGATTGGATAATCCAGTGACCGAACCGTTTGGGCGACAGTGTTTGATGGCTCGCAAGCTAGTTGAAAAGGGCGTAAGATTCGTGCAGATATTTTCAGGTGGTTGGGACAGTCATGATTATTTGCAACGTGGGCACTCGTCCCGTATCGCAAGTGTTGACAGGCCCATCGCAGCCTTGATCAGGGATCTCAAGCGGTGCGGGCTACTGGAAGATACGCTTGTCGTTTGGACAGGCGAATTCGGACGCACTCCCGATAACAATTATCGCGGTGGTGTCACTTCGCTTGGGCGAGGTCACAATGCAGATGCCATGAATATGTGGATGGCCGGCGGTGGAACCAGAAAAGGGACGATCGTGGGGGGCACCGACGAAATAGGTGCAGAGGCTGTGGAGTGTGTGCATCCCATTCGCGATCTGCATGTCACCTTGCTGCATTTGATGGGCCTCAACGACAGCAAACTCACCTACTTTCATGGTGGCCGCTACAAGCAACTGTCGCAGTTCGGTGGTGAGGTGATTCAGGAATTGATTGCCTGACGGATTTCTTGTGCACTACTCCTCAATCGTGACCGCTTTTATCCTCGGCCCAATGAATGTGGTTCAGCTTTCATACCCTTCGTTTCCCGGGGATGCTGCTACCTGTGAGGCCTGGTTTTCCTGAGTGAATGTGAGAACAATCTTCCCGGCCAAACTGCCCTCGCTGCGAAGGGTAGCAGCCTCTTGTTGACGATGCGCCGCGGCGACATCACTAATGGGTAATTCGAGTGAGATGTTGGGTTGGAGTTTTCCGGATGCCATCCAGCGGTTGATTTCTTCTGCGGCAGTTTTCATTTCAAGGGCGGTTGCTTTAAACATCACAAAACCGTGTAACGAACATTCTTTGACGTAAAACGGTCCTACAGGAAATATGGGTCTGGCATCCCGCCCTGCCATCAGAACCATGCGTCCACGCGGTTTGAGCAACTCCACCGCCTGATCGAAGTTGGGCTCGCGGCGGGTTTCCCAAAATACATTCACTCCCTTGGGAGCCGATTCCAACACGGAGTTTTCGATCGAACTTTGCTTGTAATTGATCGCCACATCCGCTCCAAGTTCCAGCAAACGACGGTGTTTTTCTTCGCTGCCCGCTGTTGCCAGAACTCTGGCACCCGATGCTTTCGCCATTTGCACGACCATGGACCCAACACCTCCTGTGCCTCCAATGCAGAGTATCGTTTCGCCAGCTTGTAAACGTGCTTCCCGGAATAGCCCAAGATGAGCAGTCATGCCCACCAGAGCACAAGCTGCAGCAGCTTGGAAAGTGACTTGGTCCGGAAGTGGGTAGCACCAGGCCTCGTCGATGCAGATGAGTTCAGCAAAGGTTCCCTGGCGACCTTGCAAACCCTGATTTGTGCACCAGACCCGATCCCCAACCTTGTAGTCTTGCACACCGTCTCCGACCGACTCGATGATGCCTGACGCATCGCAACCAAGGATGTAGCGGCCCTGAATGCCGGATTCAATGGCTCCGCTGCGGATGTAAGTGTCAATTGGGTTGACCGATACTGCATGCACCCGAATCCGCACTTCTCCTTGACCCGGTGCTGCTTCCCTGATGTTGTCGACTTTGATGACCTCAGGGCCACCTGTTTTCTCAATGTAGGCTGCTTTCATGGTGATCGCGACTCTCTGGCCTTTTGGGCGAATCAATGGCTGAGTTGGATGGGCGTGCCATCTGGCAAGGCAACACTGTTAGTGCAACACTGTCGATGCAAAACTGCTGATGCAAAAATATCGCAGTACGTCATTTCGGCGGATGACAAGACAAGTAACACGACCCCATTTTGTTTTACCGAGGTGAGCGACTTGGCTTGGACATTTCACGCAAGAAATCCTCGGGTGGCAAGAGGTCAATTCGATCCCTGCGTTCCGAAGGCAATTCGTTATAGCGTTCCTCCAGACTCAGGTTGTCTTCGAAACGTTGCATGAATTTTCGTTTGAGTGATTCTTCGCACCATACACGCAGCGTCACGAGTTCCGTGAGCGGGTTGCCCATGGAAACGACGTCCAGTAATTCCAGGGCATTGTCTGGTAACGGCAGTTTGATCGTCTCCAGTTCTTCTCGGCTAAGGGGAGCAGGTCGTTCCAGACGTGAGAAGAATCGCGAAGTGGGAAAGCGGCGTTTCGTGTCATCGGCTTTGGGGGCATTTCCTGATTCGCTCTGGTCCGTGATGGTAGGACTTTTCGAACGCGACCCGCCAATCACCATGGTCGCAAGGGTAGCCTGTTTTGCCTCTTCGGCGGTGCGGAAAACATTGGTCAGTGAACGCAGGTCTTCATAAAACGCCTTTGTGACCGCATCGCCTTTGTCCAGTCTTTCCTGCAAAATGACACCTAGTGAAAAATTGATCCAGTCGGTGGTTTCTTCATCCAACCGCATGCTTGATCGCCTCGAGATGGAGAAATACGTGCGGTCGATGGCCTGCTTGATCGCGGTTCGGCGTTCTGCGGGTTCGCTTGATTCAATCTGGTCGCGTAGTTCTGTGGGTAGCGTCTGCCGCCAGATCGCATACAACTGCATGGTTTCCAGTAACAATTGCGAATCGGGCTGTGCGGCAACGCTTTCAGCAGTCTCGCGGATGCGGCTTTGGTCGGCGTTGTTGAGACGATTGAACTGCTCCCAACGGGAATTTAGCTGATCGATCTGCTCCAGCGTCATGGCTTCTAGTGCGATTTCACGCTGAGCTTTTGGGGCTTGGGTCAGTTGATCCGCAGCGTTGTCCACACTGATGTCACCTATTTCCCTTGAGGAAGCAATCATCTGTGCCCAGTTCTTGTTGGCTGAAAGTTCACGCATCAACCTGAGATCCCCACCGTAGTTCAGGGCATTCAGGTTTCCCGCGATGACAAGGTTTTCCAGTTCTTGTTGGTAGGCGTTGGATCTTAGTGTGTTCTCGACGACATAAGCGGCTGTTCCAACAATGAGGCAAAGTAGCAACAGTCCAAGCGGCAATTGCCATCGCCTGCTCTTTGTCTCTTTCGCCGGCTGATCTTTGAGGATATCAGCAACGACCAGTTCAAGAGTTGACTCAACAAGTTTCATGCTGGGGGATGATCCGGGAAGATCTTCAAGCAGGTCCCAGCCGGTTTGCAACTGCTGCAGTCGGGATCTCAGCCTTTCATTGGTTAGCAGTCTGCCTTCAAGGTCGGACTGTTCCTGTCGCTGCAGCTCACCATCAAGATAGGCGACCAGCAGTTCATCATCAGGATCCAGTGGAGCATTGTCAGAGATGGTTGATGCGCTCATCACTTCTCTCCTTGTCCGCGTTCAAAGTCTGCTTTTTCTATTTCGCTATTGATCAATCCGGCATCGATATAGGGTTGCAGGAGTTCTTTTAGATTGACTCTTGCCCGGCTCAACAGTGATTTGACTGCTTTGGTTGTCAGGTTCATCGTTTCAGAGATCTCCAGATAGCTCATGTTTTCAAAACGGGAAAGCATTAGAGCCATCCTTTGACGTTCACTGAGGGCCGAAACTGCAGCACGAACCACGTTGGCTCGCTCGTCGCCTTCGACCATTCTGGTCGGCATCATGCCGCTTGATTCCAGAGCAGTGGCTGCCAGCAGTTGTGGGCCGCTTGGAGAATCTTCAGGGCGAGGCGCATCGACTTCACTGACCTCTTTTCTGCGACCGAGTGAACGCGCAGCGTTGCGGGCAACATTACCGGCAATGGTGAATAACCAAGTCGAGAATTTGGCACCCGGTTCATAGGTTTTTCTGGCGCGAAAAACTCTCATGAACGTTTCCTGAGCCAGATCCTCTGCCAAGTCATGGCGTGGACCGATGGTGTGCATCAGCCTTACCAGCCTGCCCTCGTAACGTTGCATCAATTCCGCAAAAGCACTCGCATCGTCATCGCGCACGCGCAGCATCAAACGAACGTCCGGATCGGACTGTTGGTAACGCAATGCGGTGGATTCACTGACGGCCAAGTGAACTTTTTTCTGGTGAAAGAGTAGGTTCTTAACTAATACGTTTAGTCTACTCGTTACCAACCATTTGCGTGACCATAGGTTCCGTTTAGAATCGCACGACGTGATAAATGCCGAAAAATCAGCTCAGGATGCCGTGAATTACCTGTCCAAAGTCCTGCTCAAGCCGCTGGTGTCCTGTGGCATGAAGCCGATGGGAGTGGAGCCCAAGTTGGTGCAGTAGCGTCGCGTGGACGTCGGTAACGTAGTGAGGGGATTCCACCGCGTGGAAGCCGATTTCATCGGTGCTGCCATGCGCGATGCCACCTCGAATTCCACCACCCGCCATCCAAACACTGAATCCGTGAGGATGGTGATCTCGACCGTTGGAACTCTGGGAACCAGGTGTCCGTCCAAACTCAGTCGCAAATACCACTAATGTTTCATCCAGCATCCCGCGTTGTTTCAAATCACGCAAAAGACCAGCCACAGGACGATCTACCTGCATTGCCAGTTCTGAATGCTTCGCCTTCAGGTTTGAATGCTGGTCCCAAGCTCCCGCAGCTCCATCACCATGCATGATCTGAATGAAACGCACTCCACTCTCTGCAAAACGACGCGCGGCCAATAACTGCTCCCCAAATGCACGTGTCTCTTTCTGATCCAATCCATAAAGCCGGCGTGTCGATTCTGTTTCCTGATCAAATCGGATCACATTGGGCACTGCTGTTTGCATGCGAAATGCAAGTTCATACGATTTGATGCGTGCGTCCAAGGCAGGGTCACCGGGATAGTCAGTGCTGCTCAGCCGGTTCAGCTTGTTGACTAAACCAAACCCCAGTTGTTGTTCCGCTCGGCTGACGTCGCCTTCCGGCTGGGCGAACTCCAACGGATTCTTCGGATCGACTTTTAGCTTGACGGCGTCGTAGGCGGGGCCCAGGTAATGCCCATCACTTCGGTCAAAGAAGCGAGGACCCATGCTGATGAATTGGGGAAGATTTTCGTTGAGAGAACCAAGTCCGTAATTGACCCAAGCACCGATGGTAGGAACCCGTGGGTCCAGCATATGACGGCCGGAGTGGAATTGTACCTGCGCCCCATGATTGTCATCGGTCGTCCACATCGAGCGAATCACTGCGATGTCATCAATGCACGATCCAATGTGCGGAAACCAGTCGCTGACCTCAATCCCGCTTTGACCGTATTTTTGAAACCCGACCTGTAACGGATAGAGTTTGTTGCGTTGTTGGCCATTCGCGTCATTTACGACAACGACACGAACTTTATTTAATTTCTCAGGCGACTGAACACCGGCAAAGGGCGTTTCCGCAATACTCTTTCCGGCATACTTTGTCAGGCTGGGTTTGGGGTCGAAACTTTCCATGTGGCTGACGCCACCTCGCATGAACAACCAAATGACATTTTTTGCCCGGGGAGCGAAATGCGGTTGCCCATTGGGTGTTGTTGAGTTCCCCGCTTCATTCGCAGCACTTTCCTTTGCAAGCATCGATTGCAAAGCGATTCCGCCAAGGCCTGCCGCTGATTGCAGAAATGATCTTCGCTGCTGCAGGGCTGCGAAATGTTCGGTTGGCTGCCTTGTTTTATTCATGGGTTGGTCGGTGGTGGGCGGCATCCGCCGGGGTGTCCGCGTTCGACACGCTAGCGGATGGTAATGAAGTCGTTGTGATTCAGAATGGTTTGCACAAATCGTGATCGGATCTGCTCGGCGTCGGTAACTTCTTTAAGCATCTTCATTTGTTCAAAGTAACGCTGGCATTCTTCGTTTTCAATTGCTGAGGGTGGGCGTGCCAGAATCAACATGAATGTTGCATCAATGAAAGCACTTGTCTGGCTTGATTTGATTCTGTGGGAGATTTGCTTTGAGATTCGATCCGACATTTCAATGGACAGTCGGCTGTTGGATAGTGCCAGGGCCTGTTGCGGAACAATGCTTTCGGATCGGCGGTAACATTGCAGAATGTCGGCGTTGTCAAACATTTCAAGGAAACTGTTTTTCTGGTCACGTGAATGTTGGAAATAGAGGCTGCGGCGTCGTGCGTCCGGACCTGGGCTGACCGAAGGACCCCCCATCATGGGATTCAGTTCGCCTGCCAGCGTGAGCAGGCTGTCTCGGACGACTTGCGATTCCATTCGACGTGAATTCATTCTCCAGAAAAATCGGTTGGTGGGATCCTTGGCCAGAGTTGACGGGTGAGCCGTGGTAGTGGAAGCACTCAAAGCGTAGGTGTCTGAGGAAACAATCAATCGGTGCAGGTGGCGAAAACTCCATCCTGACTTGATGAATTCCACGGCCAGCATGTCCAGCAAGTCCCTGTGCAGCGGTTCGCGTGCCCGAAGGCCAAAGTCGAAAGTTGAATCCACCAGAGGTTCGCCAAAGTGCCTCAGCCAGACATGGTTCACCGCAACTCTTGCGGTAAGTGGATTCTGACTGGATGTGATCCACTTTGCCAACGCGTATCGGCGGCCCGTGCTGAAGGTCGAATAGGTCGCGGGATATTCGGCTTGATTGTCTGCGGGCGATTCAAGTGCTTTTAGCGATCCCTTGATCGGAGTGTAACGTGCAGGATTGTTTTTGAGTTGAGCCAATTCTGTTTCGGCCTGTCGTGTTTTCTTCTTGATGGTGGCAAGCAGTTTTGCATTCGCGGCTGACTTCGCGGCGTCGTGTTTCAGTACTGCAATTTTCCACTCTGCCTGCCGTTCCCCTGCAAGATTTGCCAGCCTTTCTGCTTCGGCTGTAGTTGCTGGTTGCCGTTGATCTGCCTGAACAGATTTCAGCATTGCGACAAGCATTTTCTGATTGGCGAGTTCAGCGTCGTGTTCGGCATCCGCGATCTGGACGGCTTGCTCTGCTTCATCAACCGTGACGACTTGTTGGTTGTTTGCCTGTTTCAGATCCGTGTCATGAGTGAGGTTTTTGATTTGGATCGAATTGAAGTCGACGGTCGCGTCAAACCCAGAGAGGCTGATGTACCCCTCGCGTCGATTTGGATATCGGTAGGCGGCCATGAATTTGTCATCAAGCCACACGTTAACGAGTGTTCCGCGTATCGCAAATCGAAGTTCATGTGCTTGGCCTACCATGACAGGGAATGTTTTTCGGCCCTCAGAAGGATACGAGGATTGCGAGTTGCGCTCGAAAGCCACTTGGACTTTCGGTGCCGGGGCATGGGCGCTGGTGTAGACGTAATTTGAGTATCCCGATTTGTCGGATTGATCGAAGCGGATGGTGACTGATTTGTAAGTGCTTCCGCCAGTTGTTGTGTAGTTGCAACGTAAATCGAAATCACGTGGTGGGTTGATCAGCAATCGCGCTGTTTGCGATTCCCGCGTTGATTTGGTTTGGCTCAATGTTCCTTTTCGGTGTTTCCAGCCATCTCCACTCAAACGCCATTTCTGAGGATCAAGTGTTGAGAAGTCATCACGGAATTCGAAAGGCTCAAGATCCTGGATTGAACTGGACGGTCGTTTTGCTGCCAGAGTATCACGCGTTTGACGGGCCTCGCTGCGTCGATCGTCACTGAGTTTGATCCGGGAGTTTGCTTTCGCCAAGTGAGTTTCCAGGACATGGATTCTCATGCCGGGTGAGTGCGCAGATCGCGGGAGTTTGATCGGTTTGATTTCTTGCGCGAAGTCGGCCAGTATCGCTGGTACTCCAGGGGCAATCGGTGCGGTCCTGTCTGGTGACTTCGGGTCACCTCTTTCATGAAGGTAGGTGATTTTGTTGATGTTGTCATCGAAAACTCGAGGTAAGCCAGCTTTGTCAAAGTCAATTTCTCCCGGAACAGCATCCAGCCTGACTTGGTGGGGCTCGAAAATCGCTCGAAGACGGTAGTAATCGAGTTGGGTGATGGGATCGTATTTGTGATCATGGCATTTCGCACAATTCATGGTGAGGCCGAGAAATGCTTTGCTGGTGTGTTCGATGGTGCTGTCGAGCCATGTGGTGCGGTTGAACAGATAATAGTTTCGAGCGAGAAAACCTGTCCCAGTAATTGACTCGATGTTGGCAGGTGCGGCCTCGTCACCCGCCAGCATCTCCACGATCATGCGGTCATAGCCCTTGTCTTTATTGAGCGAGTTGATGATCCAGTCTCGCCAGTGCCAAATATGTTTTTGGCTGTTGCGTAGTTGCTTTCCCAAACCGTACCAATCGCTGTATCTCCAAATGTCCATCCAATGACGCGCCCACCTTTCACCGTGTTGTGGACTTGTTAACAGTTCATCGATGATTTCCGTTGCAGGACGTTGGTCATCCAGTTGTGCCTGAGTTGGTGGTAGACCAATCAGATCGAGGTAAAGTCGGCGAATCAGCGTTGGCTTGGCTGCAGCCATCACGGTCTGGATCTTTTCTGTGCCTCTTTTTCGAGACAGCAGTGCATCGATGGGGTTATCTGGCTCAGTGATTTGCGAGGTGGCATCCGATGGATTGGATCGAGGCCCGGTAATCGTGAGCTTTTGAAATGCCCAATGGTCAGTGGGCTGTGGGGGAACTGCCTCGGGTGGAGCGTTGCAGCCCTCGCGGATCCAAGTTTCGATCAGTTTGACTTGGTCTGGTTTCAACGGAGAGCCTTCACCGTGGGGCGGCATTTGATCCCCATCTCGACTCGTGATTCTTTGCAGTAGCAAGCTGTCATCGGGATGGCCCGAGCGTACGACCGGCCCGCTGTCACCGCCGGACAGCATCAACTCCACCGTCTCAAGTCGGAGTTGCGATTCCTGCTTTAACGTTCCATGACACGAATAACATTTCTCAGCGATAAGTGGTTTGATCTGCGACAAGTAGTTGACGGGCACAGGGATCGTGCCACTTTTGTCAGGCTGCTCTGAGTGAACACCGGTAATCCCAAACCAACAGAGTGTGGCAGCGATACAGTACGAGAGGGGGCGGGGTCGGTTCACGTTGGCAATTACCAAAAAGGTGGGATCAATCCATCTTAGCCTATTCAATGCTTCCTGGAGGCTCTTTCAGGGTTTTGGTTTTTCGGTTGTCTGATGTTCGAGCGGATTTGTAGGGTAACGGGAGGCTTTCAGGTGGGGAATCTGCTTTTCGGCAGCAGATTCTTTTACGTGGCAAAGTGGCGGTGCTAGGGGAGGGTTCCCGAGCCCGAGGATCTGCCAATGCGCTGCAACTGTTTGTCGTTGATTCTGTCCGTCAACCGGGTGGGCCATTGTTCTTCATCAGGGCTGCATAATCTTCCCGGACGGGACTGAACGCGTCGAGGACGACAGCGGGACCATCCATGGCCATTGCCTTGTGGGGCACGTTAGCGGGAATGAAAAACATTGCCCCCGGTGCCAAGGTTTGGGTTTCATCGCCAATCGTGAGCTGCAATTTACCCTTCAGTAAAATCCCGCCCTGCTCATGGGGGTGGTCGTGGAGTGGGATTTCAGCACCGGCATCCATTTCCAAGTATGAGAGCATGAGCTTCTCACCGTGCGGGGTTCTCAGGCGGCAGCCTGGACAAATCTCAGTGGCAGTCATGGATTTGATATCGATGAACGGCATGGTTTCTCCTGCACGAGGTTTGGCCACCGATGAGGGAATAAGGGGGGCTTGGGGCGTGGTCGTAAGTGAAGGTTTTGATTCTGTTTTCTGGTAGCGTGATGGTTGACATTTCTGGGGTGTTTCGCGGTTCACGCTCAAGTTCGTTAGAATAACAGAAGTTACGTATCGCGATGCTGTCTGTTAGTGGTGGGTCATGAGGTCATGAGGTCATGAGATCATTGGCTTCGGCTTGGTTGTTGTTCATGTGTCGTTGATACGATGGGTTTGGGAATCAAAGCTGTGAGGATTGTGCTCATTAATCGTCTGTTTCTTGCTGTCGTCATCACAGCAGTGTTCGCTGTTCAGGTACCAATGCGTCTAAAGGCACAGAAGGGTGTGGGGCGAACGGATGTGGGTTTAACGAAAGGCCTTGAGGTTCTTTACGATTTTCGCCGTGTTCGT
This sequence comes from Planctomycetaceae bacterium, assembly GCA_002862205.1. GTDB lineage: Bacteria > Planctomycetota > Planctomycetia > Pirellulales > Pirellulaceae > Rubripirellula. The sequence continues at coordinate 24,074 of PKCN01000059.1, forward strand.
GGTAATCAGATTCTGGACCGATCTGGCAAAGAGCCTCCGTTGGATCTGCAAATTGATGACATGGAGCAGGTGGAACTGCGAGAGGGAGTGTTGGCGATTCGCGGTGCCGCGAAGATCATAAGTAAGAGGACGGGGAAACGCCTTGTCAGGGCGATCCAGCAAGCGGGCGCACTCACTGTCGAGGTTTGGGTGCGACCACATAACCTGCAGCAGGTTGGTCCAGCTCGAATTGTCACGTTGTCGAAAGATTCAGGGGCACGGAATTTTACTCTCGGGCAGGAAGGTGCCAGTATCCAAGTCAGGTTGCGGACATCAAAGACTTCCAATAACGGAATTCCGGCGGTGACGGCAAAAAGTGGTAGTCTCAAAAAAGCGTTGACTCATGTTGTGTACACCCGTGGCCGCAGTGGTAAAGCCAGTGTCTATATCAATGGTCAGCTCAACCAGCAGCAGCAAATGGCAGGGGATTTTAGCGGCTGGAATGAAAAGTATCGTTTGGCATTGGGGAATGAATTGTCAGGCGATCGTCCGTGGTTGGGTGATTTGCATCTGGTTGCTGTCTACAGTCGCCAGTGGGGAGCCGTTGATGTGACGGCTCGATATGCACAGGGGGTGGCTGACGGGTTGGCCGGTTTGAAGGCAGCTACTGTCGATAGGCGTCCGGATTTCTTTGAAACAAAAGTCGCTCCCATTTTTTCGAATCATTGCCTTGAGTGTCATGATTCGGCATCCAATGAAGGAGGGCTTGATCTTTCCCGGAGGGAAGCTGCTCTACGGGGTGGCGAGTCGGGTCAGGCAATCATCGCTGGTGATGGGGTTGGTAGCCCACTGTGGCTGTCGGTTGAGGCCAATGAAATGCCACACGATCGGCCCTCGTTGACCACGCAACAGAAGCAGGTATTGAAGAAATGGATTAATGACGGTGCTGTATGGAGCGTTGATTTTGTGGACCCTGCGATCTATCGGCATGTTCGCCAGACGGAAAATTGGGTTCAACGCTTGACCATTCCGGAGTACGTGACCACCGTCGAGCAGATCTTCGGCGTGGATGTGGCGGAAGAGGCAGCAAAGAGTTTGCCCCAGGATCAAAGAGCGGATGGTTTTCGTAATACGGCCTACAATCTGAATGTCGATCTGGAGCACGTGGAGGCGTACGCTCGCATGGCTGCTCAGGTCGTTGATCAGGTTGATGTCCGAGGATTTGCGCGTCGTTTCAGCAAGAGCAGAAAGCTGACGGACAATAATATGCGTCCCCTGATTGCCAATCTTGGCAAGCGAGTCTTGCGTGCACCGTTGACCGAGCAGGAGATCGCGTTGTACCGCGGAATCTCGACGACGGTGGCGAGTGCGGGTGGAGGTTTTGATGAGGCGGTGGGCATGATGCTTGAGGCGATGCTGCAATCACCAAGGTTCCTGTATCGAATTGAAAATCAGGTGGGTGATGGGTCGCGTTGGCCAGTAAGTGATTATGAACTCGCGTCGCGTGTCAGTTTTATTGTTTGTGGATCGCCCCCCGACGAACTGTTATTGAAGGCTGCTGAGGATGGCTTGTTAAGCGATCCAGAGCAGTTGCGTGAGCAAGTAACGCGTTTGCTCAAAAGCGAAAAGGCCCGTGCGCAATCCAAACAGTTTATCGTTCAATGGCTGAATCTAGATCGGCTTGGTAACCTGAGTCCTGACAGGAAACGTTTTCCAGCCTGGAGGGATTCGCTTGCCAAGGATATGCGTCAGGAGACGATCGATTTTTTCATGCACCTGGTTTGGGAACAGAAACGCCCTTTGGCTGAACTGCTCAACGCACAGTTCGCGTACCTGACACCACAGTTGGCAAAACATTATGGACTCTCGCCAATTGGTCCGGGATCGCAACGATATGATCTTGCGAAAATACCTTCCCGAGGTGGTTTGCTGACGCAAGCAAGCGTTTTGACGATTGGTGGGGATGATGCCTCGATGGTGGCACGTGGGTTGTTTGTCCTGAGTGATCTGCTTTTCAGTGAAGTGGGTGATCCACCGCCGGGGCTGGATACGAATCCTGTTCCGACCAGTCCCGGGAACACACATCGAGCCATTGCGATGGTGCGTGTTCAAAGCGAGTCGTGTGGTGGATGTCATGCCCGATTTGAACCATTGGCCTTTGGCTTGGAATGCTATGACGGGATCGGTGTTTTTCAGACCGTAGATGAGCATGGAAATCAATTGCAGCAGGATGGGGAAATTCTTTTTCCTGGCGATGCGAAACCAATTGCCTATCAGACATCAGCTGAAATGATGGACTTGCTTGCCAATAGTGATCGAGTCAAGCAGTGCTTGACCCGTAAAGTGAGTCAGTTCTTGCTGGGACGCCCTCTCGATCTGACGGATGCAGCCAGCTTGCGAGGTATCCATCAAATATCACAACAGAATGGCGGTACATATCAGAGTTTGATCATGGCAATCGTACTGAGTGACCGTGTTCTTACTACTCAAACTCAAACTGAAACTGAACTGGTCCCGTGAGAACAGCTTCGTTCATGATTCCATTTGGGCACCCGGTAGAGATTTCGTTACACTGCAGTTTCGATAGCGATTTTACTGAAGTGAATTTGCGTCTGAAGCGCGGCGGCTCTGGTGCTCGATCCGGTTTTCTCCATCTCTGATTTTCCAATGCAACAGACTCACATGCCCCGTCGAACCATGCCCCGTCGAACCATGCCCCGTCGAACCATGCCCCGTCGAACCATGCTCTGCGGAGCAGGAAGTGTTTTGATTGGTTTGCCACTTTTGGAGGAAATGATTCAGCCCGCTGCTGCGGCAAATGAATCTCAGATTCCGACACGTGCATTCAATGTGTTTTTTGGTTTGGGGATTCCTGCCCCGTTGCAAACCGAGGGGTTTGACGGCGTGCTTGAGCCGCTTCAACCGCTGAGCGAAAAACTACTGATCATGCGCAATGTCGATCAGGTGCGTTGTGACGAATCAGGCATCAATGCACACTTTGATGGTGCCAGTGGGGCATTTACCGCTACTCCGCCCGATGGAGAAGCGAAGGCCGGTGGAGCATCCATTGATCAAGTGATTCGCAAGCGTTGCCATCCAGACGGGATGCCGCGGGGAATGGTCCCGACATTGATTGGTGGAACTTTTTTCCGACGCAGTCGTGTCAGTCGCTATGTGCATAGCTACAACGTGGATGGAACGGTGGCGGCGACGATTCAGGAGCGACCGCGCGACCTGTTCAATCGTGTCTTCGGTGTGATCCGGGGAACGGGAGATTCTGCTGATGCAAGGAAGCAGCGATTGCGGCGAAGTGTGCTTGATTCAGTGGTGGAGCAGTATCGCTATTATTCGGGTCGCAAATCACCCTTGGGAAGCGTATCAAGAGGTCGTGTTGCGGATCATCTGGAGCGGATTCGGGAATTCGAGCAGCGCGCCTTTGAAATGAAGGAAACTGATGCGAATTCACCGCCAATGCCGCCAAAGTCCAGGCTCGCTCACGGTGGACGTGCTGACCCGGGTGGAGAGGGGATCGACATGAAGATCGATGACCTTGTGAATGAGTGGCGTTTGATGGCGGACTTATACGCTTTGGCGATCGAATTGGATCGTGCCAGATTCGGATCGATCACGTTTTTAGCCGCAGGCGAACGATTGCGTGTCACCGGGGACTATCGTTACAACGGCAAACAGGTCTATGCATTTGATGATGCGAGGGAGTTGAATAAAAGTGGTTCAGGTGGATGTAGCCATGAGTGGTGGCATCGATTCAATCCCGGGAAAGCGAATGAGCAATTGCGAGCTCATGCGCATATGAAAATGCGGGAAGTTGCGTACTTTCTCGGTCGGCTTGATCGCGTTCAGGAGGCCAATGGGAAATCGATTCTCGAGAATTCATGCGTCACCATTTCCACCGAATCAGGCGATGGACGACATGCAGACGTGAAACGTGAATTATCTGGGGTCTTTCACGCGATTTCTGGTGCCAATGGCCGTTTCAAAACGGGCGAGATCCTCGATGTCGGAAAAGAGGGTATCGATGTCTATAATACGATGCTTGAGGCCTATCAGACGCGCGAGCGTCTGGGACCCGATGATCGCGAGTACAGTCGGGTAGATGGCATCCTTGCCTGATTGTCAACGCAGATGTTCTGGGTTGCTGTGCCAACGGAGGACCCTTACACGCAGATTACCGCTCTCGGGTTGAGCCCGCACGAGCATGTCCATAGGAACAGTCAAGGTTTGCAGTGCAGTTTTGGAAAGCTTGTGACGGATGACTCTTCCTGGCTCGGCGCAACGCTCAGGTCCTCCCCACCCTCAGTGCAATGATCTTCCCGTTTCTATTGAGTTTAAATCCTTTTTCGTTTTGAAGCATACGCATGATTTTTCAATCCGCTCGTTTTTATGTTCTGTTCATGTTGTTGACTTGGCTGGGATTTGCATCCTGCCGGGGACTGGTTGCTGAGGACGACAGATTGAATGTCGTTTTTGTTCTGTGTGATGATCATCGGTTTGATTGCCTTGGTGCAGCAGGACACCCATTTCTGGAAACTCCAAATATCGACGCTCTGGCCACGCGAGGGGCGATGCTGACGCATACGTATGTCACCACCTCATTATGTTCGCCCAGTCGAGCGTCGATTCTGACAGGCCAATACGCGCACAATCATCGTGTGGTTGATAATTATCACCCTGTCGATCCGGGACTTGTTTTTTTTCCGCAACAAATGCAGAAGTCCGGTTATGAAACGGCTTTCATCGGAAAGTGGCACATGGGTGGCGATGTCGATGACCGCCAACGCGGATTTGATCACTGGGTTGCATTCAAAGGCCAAGGGACCTACTGGCCAGATGGACATGGCACGACACGGGAAGTACCTCAGACCACCTACGATGGTTTCAATGTCAATGGTAAACGCGTGCCGCAAAAAGGTTACATCACAGATGAACTGACGGATTACGCCATTGATTGGCTTGATAAACGCGAGTCAGCCAAGCCGTTTTTCATGTACGTTAGCCACAAGGCAGTACACGCAGATTTTGTTCCAGCGGATCGTCACCGAGGGCGATACGAGGATGCTGAGTTGCCCATTCGAACCCCCACCGTCGACGAAATGAAACAGGGCAACCTTCCCATGTGGGTCCGTAACCAGCGGAACAGCAGGCATGGTGCTGATTTTGGATACAACATCGAAAATTTCTCTCCCGAGGTCTACTATCGCCGATACTGTGAGTCGTTGCTTGCTGTGGATGATAGCGTTGGCAGGTTGACGAAATACCTGAGCGATCAAAAACTGCTGGACAATACTCTGTTTATCTACATGGGGGATAATGGTTTTCAGTTTGGAGACCATGGCCTGATTGATAAACGCACTGCTTATGAGGCTAGCGCAAAGGTGCCGTTGCTCATGATGGCGAAAGGGAAGATTCCTGCGGGTTTGCGCTTTGAAGGATTGGTTGGCAATATTGATCTGGCTCCCACCATTCTCCATGCAACCTCGTCCAACCCAATTGCAAATGTGGATGGGCAGAGCTTCTGGAGTGCGTTGTGCGCTGCTGACCCCACGCAGTTGAAACGGCCTGACTTGTTATACGAGTATTACTGGGAACGTAATTATCCTCATACGCCCACGTTGCACGCAATTATCGGAGGCCGGTGGAAATACATTCGCTGCCACGGTATCTGGGACCGAGATGAATTGTACGATCTGGAACAGGATCCAGAAGAGATGAATAACCTGATCGATCGCCCTGAACACGCAGAGCGAATTGTTTCATTGAACCAACGTCTTTGGGAACTCTTGTTCAACAGTAATGGACGAGAAGTACCGCTGTTGGAGGATCGAGGGCCAAGGTTTCCATGGAGACATCCAGCTGAAGCTGATCAGGCAAAATTTCCCAAGGAATATTTTCGACGCAATGAGTATGGGACATCGAAGTAGAACGTGAGGTCGGATGGTGACGGCAAGTTGATGGTGTGGGAGAAAGCGTCTTGCAACCAAACCACGACCAGTGCTTCAGGGAAACTTTGGTTTGGCAGTCCATTGGACCGACTCCCCGATTTTTTTCCTTCATCATGTCGTTGATCTCAGTGAGGTGTCCAGCAATTCGGGATATCACAAACTAAGCTTCGCGAGCCAATCGCAGCATCAACAAATAACAGGAAATCACTGGCACGAGGGTCAGGTAGCGTACTGCAGGGAAACGCAGCAGCGGTTTCCCCTCCAACAGCTCAAATTGCCAACTTCTGGAATCTTGATCCATGTTTGCTTCGGTGCTCAAGTCGGTGCTGTCAGGTTGTCGTAACCCGGGCGAAGTACCAACAGCAGTGCAACCGTGACACCAATTGCCAAGAAAATCTCGATGATCCAAGGGGTCATGAAAACGGAACCTGAAATCAAAGAAAGCATCCGGCAGCGTTCGTGGGATCAGCGGTTGTTTGATGCCAGTGCGTGATGGATAGCTCCTGCTGGTTGGGCGACCTCGCTGAGGTTTGTGTTGGTAGGCCTTGTGTTGGCAGGCCTTGTGTTGGAATCTCGCGAGGATGCGTTGCCTCACCGGCAAAACTTTGGGTTGGCGTTCCTCGTGCTGCAACGGGATTCGCAGGCTTGCGTAAAAAAACTTTTGGTTTCTGGGGTTGAATGCCAGACTACTGAACCCGGGTCTGGCGGTTGTGGAGCTGCGAGGGTATTGACTGCAGGCGGCTCTGCCGTGGGAGCGGACACAGCGGGAAGAGCCTGCCGTGTATGGGGTTTTCCTCAGCTTGAGGCTGCAGCGGAAAGTAGAGGCTGCAGCGGAAAGTACCTGAGCAATGGTGGTCACTCGCGTCGCAACAGTCCATTGATCGCGGGTGTGCCTGGAATGTCGCACTCTGGTGTCTGGTGCAAGGTGGCCCGCTTGAGCGGTCGCGATGAGGTCCACCAATTCAAAGGGGCCGTTTTCAATGTCATCACGTTCAATGTCATCACGATGTTCAAGAGACCATCCGGAATCTTGTTCACCCATCTTGATCTGCTTTCTGCTTCGCCTGCTCAGTGCTTTCTGCTTCGCCTGCTCGGTGCTTTCTGCTTCGCCTGCTCGGTGCTTTCTGCTTCGCCTGCTCGGTGCTTTCTGCTTCGCCTGCTCAGTGCTTTCTGCTTCGCCTGCTCAGTGCTTTCTGCTTCGCCTGCTCGGTGCTTTCTGCTTTGCCTGCTCAGTGCTTTCTGCTTCGCCTGCTCAGTGCTTTCTGCTTCGCCTGCTCAGTGCTTTCTGTGCAGCAATGCCATGCGGAGCTTGTGGGCAGCAATCGCATGCAGAATGCGGTTTTACGTGTTCGTTCGCTTGGTAATCCGAATGGAACTCACTCGACGCGGGAGGCAGCCAAGTGAGTGCTGTCTGGCTGGTTTGGTTCCGAGTTCAAGCAAGCAACGCATGGAAGGGTGTGCCACTGGTCACGGTTTCACACTCGCTAATCCATTTTTTCAGACGTCTGGTGCTGGGGATTCGCCGACCACGTAATTGCTGCCGACCTTGAGTGCTCTCAGCAAAACGCTCCAGATCGCGATGCAATCGTGCGGGTGATTCCATGGCCAGTCCACGTACACTTCGGCGATGGATGCTGATCAAGAGTAACGCATCTCGTGGCATCATTCCGGGGACTGATGCCGAAAAACGTATCGCTCGACGGTACTGCTTGAGTACTTTCAACGCCTTGTTGGGCGCACCGAATTGGGAGGCGAGGTTTTTAAGGTCAGCGCCAGCCAGGTCGCCGGTCGTCGAAATTCCCATGCCGTGCAAGCGATTGCAGCGGCGTGCACTGCAGATTTTTGCATGCGCAAGTTGCATGGAGAGCAGGCGTTCTCGATGGTGGGGTAATGGTTGAGCACTGGGCAGATGCAATGTGGCCGGAGCCGATCGCAGATTTTTTCTTGATGATTTTTCAACTTCAGCAAAGAGAACCACATGCTCCGAGTTTGGATCGATGATGGTTGGTTCTTGACGTCCGAAAGAGAAAAGTTTCAGAAAAAGACGGAGCATGGGATTACCTGTGGAGTGGAGGGTAGAAAAGACACTCGACCATTGATCTGTAAACAATTTTGCCACATGAAAGCGAGAGGTTTTTTGCGGCGGCGTTTGCAGCTTTCCGGGCAGGTACCTTTTGCGGTGAAAATCCCGTCAGGTTTCTGTTGAGTCATCGACGCAATTGTCAGATTTTGGCCCCCAGCTCATTTTTTAGTCTGACCAAGACGCCAGTCACGGAAACGTCCGGTTCAGCGATCAAGGCTGCCCCGTTGTGTTGGTTCGTCGGTCTCTGTATCACCCCACCAAGATCCACTTCGGTTCCAGATTTCCTCGGGGACATCATCAGGTGACTGCAGTAGATCATCCTCACGCCAATCACCTCCAGTGATGGATGCCAACGCATCTTCGACTTCATCAAGTCGCTCCACTGAGGCATGGTCGTTGGCTTCATCTTCGAACCACGCCCAGCCGAGAGTTGGCGCGGTTTCCTGTTCAATCTGGCTGATCTTGAGTTGTTCAACTGCGGGAGTTTTGCGTTTTGGCTGTTTGACGTAAATGACGCTTGGAAGTGGCTCAGGCTTGGGCAGGGGGATGCTTTCTTCGACAGCCACCTGCTCGACAGCCATTTGTTCGGCGGCCATTTCTTCGACAGCCACCTGTTCGACAGCTATTTGTTCGGCGGTAGCAGCTTCGATATCCGTGTGTTCTTCGACTTCTTTTTCCGCAACCACCTCTTCAAGTTCCTCTTCCTCTTCTTCTTCGTAGTCGTATTTCGGTTCCGGCTTCACTTCGGGTTCTAGAAGAGTGGCTCTGCCCGGTGTGCCTTGGGTTGGCATCATGCGAACTTGAACGTCAATGTCGTGGAAGATATCGACGATGTGCTGGTGGCACGTGAACATCATGACTTGATGTCCCAGTTCAGCAAAGGTTTGAAGAGTTCTTGCGGCACAGACTGCACGGTTGCGATCAAAATTGACCAAGACGTCGTCCAGTACCAGGGGAAGCATGACACCCCGTCGAGCATACGCGGCGGCCAATGACAGTCGCAGGGCGATGAAGACGGCTTCACGTGTTCCACGACTGAGTACTTCCAGCGGAATCGACTTATTGTCAGCATCACCAATTTTCAGTTGATTGGTTCCCAGAGGTGTCCAGATCCGAGTGTATTTACCGTCGGTCAATTGATTCAGAAAGGTCGAGGCTTCCCGCAATGTCTCTGGTTGTCGTTCACGCTCAAAGGTACTGCAGACATCTTCTAACAGACAGCTTGCCATTGAAAGAGTCTGCCAGCGTCGTGCTGCGGATTCGATCCGGCGTTCAATGCAACCAAGTTCCAGTTGTGCCACAGTCAGGCGGGAATCTTCGCCCAATTGCTTCATCTCCTGGGTAATCTGTCCCTGCTGGGTACGCAGTTGAGCAACTCGTGTCTCGGTTTCGTTGATGTTGGTTGTGAGTGATTCCCAACGCCGATCAAGGTCAGATGCCGTTGCTTCTTCCATCACGGACTCAACGTCATCGTATTCGACATGATTGCCAATCATGGACTTGATCTGTTTTTCAACGTCTTCATGTTGTCGGTTCATTTCAGCCAGTTGGGCCTTGCGGTCAACCATCTGGTAGAACTGTTCAGGTGTTGCGACTCCGCATTTCGCCCACAATGCCCGTCGCTTCTGTTCCCCCCGCTCAATCGTTCGGTGGTGTCCGCTCTGCTGGCGCTTCAGTTGCAGGTCCTGCTCTTTGAGTTCGCGTCGTCGCTTGATCCAGTGATGTTGTCGCGACAATTCGCTTTGCAAATGGTTCAACTTATCCAGCGGGCTGTGATGCGTCACAGCAGGCGGATTGTGTTGTGGTTCAAAATCCTCCGTTTCGCCAGCTGGCTTGCTGTTTTCGGATTGATCCTCCGACGTCACTTCGCAGTACAGTGATTCGATGCGTTTGGCGATTGCTTGACGCTCACGACGGCGTTGGTCTTTCTCACTCAAAAGTTCGTCGAGTCTTCGACGGCTGTTTTGCATCGCCTCATAGCCATCGCTGAGGCTGCGTACGCTTGAGGGTGACATGGAGTCGCTGAGGCCCAGTTGGTCCAGAGTTGCAGCCCAGGTGCGTTTTGCATCCCTGAGTCCATCAACGGCATTCGTGGCGCGTTCCTGTGCAGCTTTGTAGGACTGTAACGCCGACTCATGGTGGTGGTAAGTCGGCAAAGCTGCTTCAAGTTCAGTGATCAGATTTTGTGTGTCACGGATTCGCAGTTCCAGAGACTCGTTGGAGGTCGGCAGGGTTGAATCGATGTCGTTTCGCTCGGTTTCAACTTCTCGGATTTGACGCCGGAGCGTATCAATTTGCCGTTCGCAGTCTTCCCGGTCTCGTGATGTGCTCCTCTGACCATTCTCACGTCCAAAGTAGTAGGTCAGCAAACTCATGAAGCCGAATAGAATGCAAAGCATTCCCCAAGTCGGATCAGGTCTGGCAACAAGCCATGTGAAACCAAAGACGTTCGCCATGCCATAGATCAGTCCCATGCCACCGACAATAAAAGGCACACCCAATAGCACCAGACGGTCGACCGGCAGAGCCTCGGCAGTGGTCAAATCAACCGTCTCTTTTTCAAGGTCACGGTAATGACGCTTCAGCTTGTCAAGGTGTTCGCCAAGCTGCATGCGATGTCGCAGTGCCGTGATGACTTCGTTGTTTTGGCGGATTGCCTGTTGCAGATTCGAGGCGTTTGCCCGTTCCAGTGTTTCCCGCAAAGAATCAGCCAGCTTGTCAGATTTTTCCTTGTAATTCGCTGCATCCGCTCGCGCTTGTTTGAGCAGAAATGTCTGCTCTTTGACTTGTTTGGCGGGACCTGACAGTGCGCTCAGGGTCTGCTTGGACAAATCTGGTAGTTGGGAAAGATCTCCAGAAAGCAACGTTTCCCGGTCATCTTCATCCATTCCCAAACGTTCAGCATCCGTTCTGAGCTGTTTTTGGGCACGATCAATTCGCTGGTCAATACGTTCCAGCTGCTCTTCCAGTGCTTCGATCCATGTTGCCTGTTCTGCTGCCGCCTCAATTTTTCCCTGCAAATCAAGTAATCGCCGACTGACAGGAATTTGTTCTGCTTTTTCACGCACTGCGCGTCGTTTGTTTTTAACTTCTTCGAGTCGAGCGCCACGCTCTTCCATCATGGCGTCGATTTGTACCAGCTGTGAGGGGGCCTCTTCAGGCAGCAAAGTATCCTCTTCCATTTCTTTGATGGATTCGTTCAGCAGGTCACGCTCTTCCCATTTGTCGAAAATTCCTGATGCGATCTCGACGCAACGAGCTTCACGTTCCCAGCCTGACATCCGCTCAACGAGCTGTTCGATTTCCTGATCCTGCGCCCTCCGCTGCGACGCCAATTCACTCCAACGCCTGCCACCACGTGTCAACTGCTGAACTTCATCTCGCAGTTGTTCCCTTTTCTTGATCAGATTGTGCAGCTTGGCAGCGTCCGTATCACCCGCTGCAACCTCGCTCCCAATCAGTTCCTCGCGACCCTCTCGCAAAGATCGCAGCACATCGACCAGTGACACACGATCAAGACCGCTGGACAGCTTGTACAGTTCATCGGCTGCAGCGGTGTCGTCGAGGGTGCTGAGTTCCTGCAGTTCACGCATTCCAATGGCAAACACGTTGGTGAAAATCGATTCATCAATTTGCCCCAACAGACTGCTCAGCCGGTGTTGTCCTTGGCTGAGTCCGTCCTGACCTGTGACTGATAATTGGCCCGTTGATCCGGTGTCGGTCAATTGACTGCGGCGCCTGATTTCATATCCACCACCGGGACCTGTGACACGGATCGCACCGCCGGGTGTTCCGCCATGCACAGGGGGAAGGTATTTCTCACGGCGGTCATCGGTGAATCCGTATAGCATGGCGCGTACGAATTGCATCAATGTTGTCTTGCCAGCCTCATTCGGGCCGTAAAACAAGGTCATCCCTTCGGGAAGGGAGTCCACGGAAAGTCCGGTCCAAACACCGAATCCGTCGATTTGAATGTCTTTTACTTTCATGATTTCTGCACCAAATTCGGCTTTCCGCCACGGAGCAATTCAACACCCAGCAGGGTTGCTTGGTCGAGCACATCCATTCGCTCCGAGCCAGCGATTTCCGCCAGCAGCGTCGTTGTTGTGCTGTTGAGACCCGAGTGTTCTTCGGTCGTTGGCATGAGATTCAAATCACGCCCATCCAGTTTTCGCTGTTTTGCAGAGGCACGAAGAAAGTCGCCGAGAATGGTGTCTTCGTCGTTCCAGGAGGTTGGGTATTGTCGTGGTGGGCGGATTATCAAAGTGGTGGTCCAAGCAGATGGATTACCATGACCGTATTCCCGTCGGACCCATTGCAGTAATTCTTCGACATCACCCACTGAGGTCAGCGTTTCGCCAGACGCTACGGAAATGTCCCAGCCAATCAACAGGTGACGGCCGCCGTTCTCGTGCTGCAGACGTGCAATGCGTTCACCCAGCAAATTACGGATGCCACCCACAGCCGTGATTTCAGCTGCGTCCAGCTCAACATGACAGTAACGAAAAACATCTGACTCAACAGTGTGCACTCGTGTCGTCCCGTCTCCATCGACGTCGACGGATGAATATCCATGGGCTCCACACTCTGACAGTGATCTGCCCTGAGGGGTTCCACAGTAAACGGCTGCTGCGTCGGCACCACCGTCGATTTCCGTGCGATTGTGTTTCCCCCCCAATGCCCAGTAATCAAAGCGTCCTTCAGCAAGCGCATCGGCGTCTGCTGCACCGTAACCAACCGCAACGGTGTAATCTTCCGTGGGGTCGATGCGATAGCTGGGAACATGCAGTACCTGTTGCCCATCGCTGCTGCGGCCTACCACCGTGCAGATGGAACGTCCGCCACGCTGAACCGGGATCACGCTCGTGCGATTTTTCGGAAACAAGGTGACGTTGGGTGGTAATGGCACCGACTCCGGCCACTTCTGAGGATCATCAGTCAAGCCTGCTGACCAAAAAACGGGTGTCTTTTTCCTGTGCAGCTGCTCAAAATAATCCAACAGCATCGACATGCCATGTGGACCCGCTGCTTGCGGATTCAGAAGATCGCCCGACAGAACCAGAAAATCAATGTTGTCTGCTAGGGCTGCTTCGAAAACGGCACGAGCCGCTTGACGCGGTGCCTCGGCCATGACCTCACGTAGGTGAGGAGGCAGTGAATCCAGATCGCCCAAAGGCGTTTCCAGATGAAAGTCACTTGCATGTATGAATCGGAACGACTCGCCTGGCATTGGTTCCCTCCCTGCGGTCCTATTGCCGAACACCTGTCTCCGCTCAAGTCTCTTCAGGCTTGTCTTTTCAAACTCACCTCTTAAGACTTGTTCTATGCGATTGATGCGTTGATCGATCAACCTTGAACACTGTCACCTCGTGTGACTTTGAATTCAAGCAAGCCGCTTCCCGGCTACATAGACAGCAGAGTTTAATGAAAATTCGGATTTCAGGCCAAGTCAGATTTTTTTGGCGGTTGGAATGGCCAACACAAACATCCCTGTTTTGCTATCAACTGCTGTCAGTTGGGTATCCCAAGAGGGCGGTTGGGTATCCCAAGAGGGCGGTTG
>PKCN01000187.1 GCA_002862205.1 Planctomycetaceae bacterium
CACGAGCCCGGCATGTCCAGGAAAGTTGTCGAAGGCTGAATCTTCAGATTCCCGCCGATGTCGCCATTCTAGGTGTCGACAATGACGAGCTCATGTGTGAACTGGCAAATCCGGCACTCTCCAGCATCTCCCTGGGGACAAACGAAATCGGATATGAAGCGGCGCGTTTGCTCGACGATTTGATCGCCGGTAGGCGCGTTGCGAAGAAGCGAAGAAAGGTCCAGGTAGCCCCTGTGGGTATCATCACACGCGAATCAACGAATACGATTGCCATTGCGGACGAGGTGGTTGCCCAAGCTGTCGAGTACATCCGAACGAACATCGATTCCAGCGTGCGAGTGGCGGATGTGACCAGGGATGCTGACCTTTCCAGATCGACGTTGGACAACCGTTTCAAACAAGTCCTCGGTCGCACCGTTCACGATGAAATCGAACGTGTGCGTTTAGAGCGAACAAGGGAATTGCTCGTGACGACGGATTGCACGCTGAGCGAAATCGCATTGCAGACTGGCTTTGGCACCGTTCATTACCTGGCAGCCGTCTTTCGGCAATCGACGGGCCAAACACCGGGCGAGTTCCGAAAATCCAACATTGGTTCGCGGAGGCTTGAGTAGTGCTCTAAACGCCTCGCTGTACATCGGCATGTGATTCCGTAGCATCGCTTGAACGTGGCGACGGGATTTGAACGCAAACGGACAAAGCGTCACGTGCTCCGACAAACGGAGAACGCCCCAACTCGGATTACCAGTGGCGCCGGCATCGAGCGACGTAGCGCAAGACGCCCAGGGGTGCAGACCTGCCTTACACAAGCTGTCTCTCCGCCTCCCTTAGTGCAGTCGGTTGCATCGACCGAACGGAGTTCGGTCGGGGCGCAAGTCGCATCGGTGTGAAGACCGAAGTGAGAACCGCGTGTGGCTGCGAGCGACGTTCTCTAAGAAACTGAATGCTGTTAACCGTTCCTGTTAACCGCTGTCGGCAATTAACCAGAGACTCTGAGAGTTCTCTTTCGAGACTGCGTGAGCCCGGAACTAACCCCCGGGGTCGGGTTCGGGCTGGCGGTCTCGGGAAGAGAACCGAGAGCGCGGCGAATTTGGGGTCCTGGGTGCCGAAAGGACCGGGGAACCGGGGTAAAAACGAAAAACGCCCGCCGGGTGAGATTACCGGGCGGGCGTGAACCGTTGTGGCGAACAAAGTTCGCGAATTTCAAATCAGCTCCCCCGACAGGACTCGAACCTGTGACAAGGTGGTTAACAGCCACCTGCTCTACCAACTGAGCTACAGGGGATTGTGATTTATGAGGGCCTGGCAACGCCGAAACCCTCTCCAATCAGCAAGAAATTTACTAGACGATCCGTTCTCTCGCAAGGGAGGAATGTTTTGACGCGTTTTTCACCTTGGAACTCGCTTGGGCCCCCTGCATCAC
The DNA here is from genome assembly GCA_002862205.1 of Planctomycetaceae bacterium. GTDB lineage: Bacteria > Planctomycetota > Planctomycetia > Pirellulales > Pirellulaceae > Rubripirellula. The sequence goes on from PKCN01000187.1 coordinate 1,424, forward strand.
ATGAGATTTGGATCTTTCATCAATGACAAAATCTCATCCACCCCACGGCACGTCGCCGGCCAGAAATCACGAACTTTTTAACCAGTCCAGCGATTTCACGGTACTCTCACAGCCTACTTCGCAGCTAGCGAGATGCAACGAATCGCCTGTCACGCGGGGAGTCTGCGATTTTCGTGCGTCCTTGGGAGTCGCTGAGGCTGTGGTTAGAGATTCACCGTTCTCGCAGGCCCAAGGTAGTTAGGACGGGCTACTGGTGGTCGGCAACCGGAAAGGGTGCACGCTAGGCCTAGCGGACCATGCTCATGTAAAAACTGAATACCTGCACCTGGTCGGTATCGGCCTTGGCGACCGGGTAGGCAAAGTCGAAGGCGAGCGGCGCGGGACCGAGCATTGGCAAGGCGACTCTTAAACCCAGACCTGGAGCGACCCGATAGGATTTTGAGCTGAGCCTTGAGGTTGGCTCAACCGTACCAAAATCGACAAAGCCGACACCTCGGAAGGCATCGTCGGCCGTGATCGGAAAAATATACTCCAAGGTGTTGAGCCACTGGAAGCGACCTCCCACCTCGGTGTTGTTTGGGCCCAAAACGGGACTCGCTCCGCGAAACTCAAAGCCTCGGATGGTTGCGTAACCGCCAGCAAAGAAGTTTTCGTAGATAGGTGTGTCTTTTCCGCTGTAACCCGCCCGTGTTGAAAATGAGAACGTCTGTTTGCCGGACCCGTCAGCACGTTCGGCGACCAACCAGTAACGTCGAAATTCAAGTTCGAATCGAGGGTACGAGAAGTCGCCAAACGCCTGCTGAACGTTGGCTTCAAAAAAGTGGCCTCGTGAAGCTTGGATGGGACTGTCTCTGGTGTCGTGAACCAAGGCAAGTTCGCCACTGAACAGCGATGTTTTTCCGTAGACCCCTGTTGGTTGTGCTTGTAGCGGTTGGACCGCGGTATTTGGATCGTACCCCGTCATGTCGACTCGCTGGCCGGTGATCCCCGCCGAAATGGACAAGTCGGGTGTGATTCGATAACCGAAGGAGAGTCGTCCACCGAGGCGTTCTTCATCCCAATCGTTGAATCGTCGATCGTACAGGAATCCGCTGACCGACATGCTGACCGGCTTGTACCCGAACAAGTTCGGGTCCGCAAACTGCATGGTGTAGCGTTTGAAGTTGGTACCCGGCGCCGCTTCGATGCGGAACGTCTGTCCGGCACCCCGGAAGGCGGTTCCACTGAACATGTCCTGAAAGGATTTTGGCCAGCGACAGATGTCAAAGTTCCGCTCGTCGATGGTCAGCTGGCCGGTGATTCCGGCGTCACTGTTGACGGCACCTCCCAACATGATGCGACCTGTGCGTGCTGGAAATCCGTTGATGATCAAGTCGGCTTCACGTACCGTCGGACCGGGCTGATATCCCATGTTGGGCGTGATCGGAGCATAGGGTTCTGCGATGCCAGTATTTCCCACCATCGGAGCACCGTTTGCGGTTCCATAGATCGGAGGTCCCAGCGGTGTGTTGGTCGTAGGCGGCAACCCTGAGCCAAAGCCTGGCGATGCCGGAGGCGGTAGGTAGTTGGGTGGTGGTGCGTTGCCCGTCGTCTGAGGAGCTGTCGCTAAAGAGGGTGGGGCAACGGTTGGAGGTGAATAGTTGGGTGGTGGTTCGGTGGGGAACTGCCGGGCAACGTACGGTGCGGGCGTGCCGGGTTGTGATGCCGCAGCATTCATGCCCGGGGTCGTTGCCAAGTCACCCACATAGCCCGATACCGGAGTGACGGATTGGTTGTAGGCTGCAGGCTGGTTGTAGACGTTGTTTGCAGGTTCAGGTCTGGCGGCAGCAGCCTGGTCACCGAGGTTAATGTCGGACAGGTTGAAATCAACCGCGCCGGGGTCAGTCGGCGGTGTGAGGATTTCGCCAGTCACCGGGGAGACCGTGAATGATCCGCTCGTGGGATTTGAGGTGGGAAGGGGAGGGGCTGGCGTGAACCACGGCTGATTCGTCAGGGGACTCACGCATCCTGCCAAGCACACCAGACAGCCCATCATTGCCAAGGCTTTGGCCCAATGACGCGGTGATGTGCTATTCATATCCTTCATGCGGTCAGCTTCATCTGAAGTTTGAAAGTTACCAGTTTGAAAGTTAACAGTGACTGAGTGGTCGGAGCCGCGAAGGCGGCGGGGTTGTCTGATATTAGAAGTCATCAAATTGCTCCCCTCTTGGTACGACCTTGATGTCTGGTGGGTCAGCGATCTGTGGATTGACTTCCAGCAGCTGGCTTCGTTCCAAGCGTCTGCGATTGAGTTCAAGCGTCCTTCGATCGATCCAGTCACCTTCGCGAAGGTCGACGAGATTCAGCATCGTGGTTTCTTTCATTAGATCTGGCTCGCCCTCGATGTTGACCAGAATCTCACCCACTTTCCAGCGATCGCCTTCTGTGATTTCGTAGACAAGGTCTACCACGTTGGCTTCGTCACGCATGACCGTTTTGGGTTCAACATCCGCATAGATGTAACCGAGTTCTCCGTAGCCATAGACGAGTTCACCGATGTCGCGTCGCATCAGCGTGCCGTCAAACATGTCGCCAGGTTTCAGGTTCATGCGTTGTCGCAATGAGCCTTCGGTAATGTACTGATTGCCGATGATCTGGATGTCATTGACTTTGAATCGAGGTCCTTCATTGACCACAAAGTTGACGGTCAACCATTTGCCGCTGTCGTCATATTCGATTTGACGGCCAACGGTTGCTGTCAAAAAACCGAGGTTGTGGTAATAGGTTGCCAGCACGTCAACGTCCTGGTCAATTTTCCGCATGTCGACTGCATTGCCGATGTAAGTCAGGAATCCTGCCATGGGGCCGCGACTGTTGATGATCTTTTTCAGCCGTGCTTCACTGACAATGGTTGAGCCATGGATGTGGATGTTTGCAATCCTCTCCTTGGGACCTTCGTTGATTCGATAAACCACTGCTCCCGAATCACCCTCGATTCCGATGACCGAGGTGATGGAAATCTGATTGAAACCTTCGGATTGGTAGAAGTCGACCAATCGGCGTCGAGCCGACTCGATCGAAAACTCGCTCAACGGATCGCCCTTGGAAATACCACAGCGTCCTGAAACTTCTCTTTCGCCCATGGCTCGGTTGCCGTGGTACACCACTCGCGTGATCATCGGCCGTTCGTTGACGATGTAAGTCACTTCGACACCGTCAGGTTGCTCATCAATTTTGAATGTGACATGGTCAAATGAGCCCATGTCGTTGAGCCGCCGTACGTCTCCGAGTACCAACTCGTAATCGTAAAAACGGCTCTTTCGTGTCTGCAGCTTGGATGTGATCTTGTGAATGCCAACCGTACGGTTGCCAACCACTCGAACGTTCTTGACAATCGCATCCCCTTTTTCACGATGGATGGGGAGTCCTTCGATATTGTGAATGTGGTCCCGGAACTTCGGCTTTTCTTCTGCCATGGGGGCAGCCGGACCACCGCCTCCAGACATTCCTCCGCCACCCATTTGGGCGTCGAGAGTCTGAGGTAACGCAGCCAACAGCCAACAAAGAATGAGCGTCCGGGATGTCACCGGCGATCTCGATTCCGCCCAGATGGCAGTGCAGGAAACTTGAAATGGGATCAATGAACGTTGCGGCATACTCTTGGAACCAACAGCACGAAATTTTTGTATTCCGGTCAATGGAGTCGAAACTCCGTCTACAGTTCCCGGTAACTACCAGTGCAGGTGGGATTGCCACAAGTCGGATTTGCATCGCTGGCAGGTGAATCGGGCCTGGTTTAACAAAAAATATAAAATTTGCAGACTTTGTCGTTCCACTCAGTTTCACGGCTGGGAGCGTTTCACGAGCGTTAACGTTTCTCGATTCTCGCCGTTTCGCGACGGCATTCCGTCAGGTTGCCATGAGGCTGATTGCATGAGGCTGATTGCCAGGGAGGCAGGGTCACAGTCCGTCAGGGTCACAGTCCGTCAGGGTCACAGTCCGTCAGTCAGGTTACCGTCAGTGAAGAAGACGCGGAGACGGGGAAGTCAGCACGCTGGGTGTTGTAGAGCCTGTTGTCTGAGAGCGACAGCAGAATGGAACGCAGAAAGGTGCAGCCCGTTTGAGTTCAAGCTTCTGTTGAACTGAGCGGTGCCTGTTGTGCTTGGCGGTGCCTGTTGTGCCTGGCGGTGCCTGTTGAGTTCAGTGCAGGACAGAGCGGGTGCATTCCAGTCGCTGGTCGGTTTGAAACTCGTTATTGGAACGAGCAGGGTCTGCAAGGCGAGCGGAGCGAGTTATTGCAACGCCAGTTTTTGCGCGGGCCTGTCGAGCTGCAGGTCCACGCTTTGGACTGGGAGTTCAAGCCAGTCGGTGATCAGCATTCGCTGGACCAGAGGTTCTTCGAGATGTTTGTGAACAATTTTCATCAGGCGATCACGAATCTGGCTTTGCGTGGGGTCTTCAAGCCATTTTGGATCGACTTGCCTGAGAGTCTGTTCGGCTGTTTCGCGAATCTGCATTCGCATCATGTGTAGACCTTCTTCGCCGCGTCGCATTTTGGTTGGGTCAATGACTGCATGCAGTTTGAAATGGTAAACCGTCGTCAGATTATCGACAGGTTGAAATCGATAGCTGCCCATCGCAACGACTGTGGTTTCGAGGTCGCTGAGTCTGGAAACTCGACTTCGCACATATCCAATGACCGCCGCATGCACGACGACCATCATGACGATAAGGCAGGCGCCCCAGTAGCGACGAATAAGGTTCACGGAAACAGTCTCGGATGAGATGAGGGGAATGCACGAACAGCTACCGGATTGGTTGGCAGGCCGTTTCGTACCGATTGCAACGATCAGACGGATTCGGGGGCAGACCATTTCCGACCCTCTGGACAAGCCTAGGATACGTTTTTGACCTGTGCGCTGATTCTCGGACAACGAGTTCAGAATTGCGGCTCGAACAGCCCGGAAATCATCGGAGAATAATGCAAAGGTCAGTTTTCGGTATAGTTTCCCTGCCGGGGGGCTCTTCCTGCTGTGAGCCACATTACCCAGTTGAACCATGTTCAGTAGTCAAATCCATTTGCATGATTTCCCGAAGAGTTCCAACCATGGATCGTCTAAGCCAGCCAGAGTCGGCTCAAGTGTTGATCTTTACCAGCCCCAAAGCTGGCAGTGGTATCGGTCGTGAACAGGTTCCGCGGCTGGAGACTTTGCTGCGGGACTTGGGGGTCCATGTGCAGGTCGTTCACGAGGTTGATCAATTGCGTCAGCTGGCGAGGGAGGCTGTTGGAGACGCTGGATACGACAACACGATTGTCGTGGCCGCAGGTGGTGATGGGACTCTCTCGCTGGCATGTGCCACACTGTTCCTGTCCGAAGATAGACGCAAGCAGTTGTCTGGAGACAAGTCATCTGTACTGGCTGGAGACAAGTCATCTGTACTGTCTGGAGACAAGTCAGTAGGGGGTGAACTGACGGTACTGCCAATGCCGTTGGGAACAGAGAATTTGCTGGCCAGGCATTTTGGGCAAGTGGCAGACGCCACGGTCGTTCTGGAAACTATTCGCCATGGTCAGGTTTTTCAATTGGATGCGGGGCTGGCAAATGGCAAGCCTTTTCTCGTCATGGCGACGTGTGGATTTGATGCGGAGGTGGTTCGTGAGATGCATGCGCGGCGTCAGGGACATATCAATCGGTTCAGCTACTTGGTTCCGATCTTCAATGCCTTGCTGAGGTATCGGTTTCCCAAGCTGAAATTGGTGGTTGATGACAGGGATCTTGGCAAGTGCTGTTGGGTGATGAGTTTCAATTTACCCAAGTACGGCGGTGGCCTGGAGATTGAGCCCGATGCTTTAGGAGACGACGGGCTGTTGGATGTGATTGTGTTTGAACGCGGATCGATCGTGAGCGGGTTACGTTATGTGGCAGGCATTTGGACAGGTCGGCACTTGGATGCCGAGGATGTGACGCGTCTTCGTGGGCAGGACATTCGAGTTGAATCAAAGAAACCAGTGGCTTATCAGTTGGATGGTGACTACGGCGGCCAATTGCCGCTGGAAATCACCACTTTGCCTGCTGCTGTGCCGCTACTGATTCCTCCCGAGGACAAATCGCCTCCCGAGGACAAATCGTGCGAAGCGTAGCGAGCCTGCCGTTGGAGGCAAGCAGATGCTATCGCAAGATCATTCAAGACCGGCCTGGTTGAGGGTTGTGAGGCAGACGGCTTGCCGTCGACGTCTGGTTAGCCGAAACTTTGGCCTGTGATGATTCACTTTGATTGGTGATTCATCTGATTCACCATCCACCTGATCCAGCATCCAAACTTTGGCGGCATTTCCATGAGCAGTGTGACTGTTGGCGACTATTTGTGTGGTCCGGGGCAACCGCTGCTGTTGATCGCGGGCCCCTGTGTGTTGCAGTCACTGGATTTGGCGTTGCAAATTGCTGAGCCGCTTGCCCAGCTCAACGAGCGACCTGATGTCAACGTGGTCTTCAAAGGCTCTTTTGACAAGGCGAATCGAACAAGCTTGAATGCCCAGCGGGGACCGGGCTTGGAGACGGGGCTCGGGATGATGGAACAGATTGGCCGCAAGACGGGGTTGCCTACGACCACGGATGTGCATCTACCCGATCAGGCAGCGGCGGTGGCTGAGGTTTGCCAGCTGCTGCAGATCCCAGCATTTCTGGCCCGACAGACCGATCTGCTCGTTGCCGCTGCCAGAACCGGGCGGCCTGTGAATGTTAAAAAAGGGCAATTCATGTCGCCTGAGGACATGAAATACGTCGTCGACAAGGTCCAGGGCAGTGGCGATGGTGGCGTGATGTTGTGTGAGCGAGGGACGTTTTTTGGTTACGGGCGGCTGGTCAACGATATGCAGTCACTGGTCCTGATGCGTAATTTGGGCGTTCCTGTGGTTTTTGATGCCACGCACAGCGTGCAGCGTCCGGGAGGATTAGGGGGCGCAACCGGTGGAAACCGCGAAATGGTTGAACCATTGGCCCGCGCAGCCGTAGCAATCGGTACCGACGCACTCTTTTTCGAGACACACCCCAACCCGGAGACGTCCCCAAGCGATGGCCCAAACATGATTCCTCTGGATGCCTTTGTGGCGACCATCACGCGTTTGCTAACGCTGCGTGAAGTTGCACAGCAGTTGATGGCAGAAAGTTGATTCTGCGGTGTGATCGCCGGCTCAAAGGTGTGAGTTGCGCAAACCATGTTGATAGCCGTGCCCCGGTACTTCTGGTCTGGTACTTCCGGTCCCGGTACTTCTGGTCCTGATACTTCCGGACCGGTACTTCCGGTCCGGTACTTCCGGTCCGAGTTTCCTGACCTTGGCCATGTTGATCTGGAAGTAAACTGAACGATGCGGAAATTGATGAATCCAGTGACACACGCCAAACGAATTGGGATGCCAGCCAGTCTGATGCTGTTGGTGACACTTGCAGCCATGGTTGCGGTGGTTGGTTGCAGTGATGGTGTGGATCAAATCCGAGCGATCGAGCGTCAGCGTCAGGAACGCGTCCAGTCCGGCACCAAAGTCGATCACCTTGGTGAGATGCACGGGTTGCTGTCGAGGCTTGTGGAACTGAACCCGCAAGAATCGCAACGCGAGATGATTTACCACCTGAACCGTTGGAAACAGGGAAACGCAGCGGCGGACGCCAAGATCACTCCACTGATCAGCACCATCAGTGAAGTGATCCCCGAGGACAAGTTGCTGGAAATGACCCAGCAACCACTGTTTGTTGGTCCCGACAGCAACCATTTGCGTGATTGTTATCTATTTCGTCAAATCAGTGAGTGGGTGGATCGTGAGCCTGAGGAAGATCCGCTGCTGGCAGATTGGTTGAATAGAATGGAAGCGAAGTTACCCGAGCAAGATGGGGTCAAATTACGAACAGCTGTGCGGCTGTTTGACTGGACGGTGAGAAATGTGGGGTACGAACCACAGCAGCCAGAGAGTAGTTTGCCACCTCATCCACCCTTCAACGGGATGACTATCCCCAAGTTCTCCTTGGGCATGGAATTTCAAGGGCCTGGGTATCGACAAACCGACTACGAAACCGTCTGGCATGGGTTAGGGGACTCTTTGCAGCGAGCAGGGGTTTTCACTCAGTTATGCCGGCAGGCATCGATTGCTGCGTTCGTGCTGGCGACGCAGTCGGATCAGGATGGAAAACTCACTCCATGGAGTGTTGGTGTTCTGATCGGCGAAGACGTCTATTTGTTTGAGCCGGAGCTGGGCTGTTTTGTGCCGGGGCCTGGTCAGGTTGGCATTGCAACCCTGGGGGAGGCGAGATCCGATGCGTCCGTGCTGCGGCGTTTGAATGTGGTTTCCTTTTTTGATTATCCGCTCAGCAAGTCTGACATACAGCAATCCATCGCGCTTTTGAATGTCACCCCCGAAGCAGTCAGTCTGCGGATGAAGCAGCTCCAGGCGGCCCTGACTGGTGATCGACGAATGACAACGTTCGTGGATGTTGACACCATGGCGAAGAAAATAGACGCCGTGCCGGGGATCGCAGGGGTCAGACTTTGGGACGTTCCTGTTCTGGCTGCCGTGTATGCCGCTGAACTCGAAGCAGCTGCAAGCCGCGATCCCTTGCTGAACTTCTGGTCGCGGGCTGCATGGTCCATCATTGAAGACCTGTCAGATAACTCAAAATTGCTGGCGTTAGCGCGATGGCGACATCTGCATGGACAGTTTGATAAGGATGATGAGGAAGATACTGAGGGCGCTAGAGTGCTTTACCTGCGGCAGCGTGCTCCTGAATTTGAGATTGAAGATCTTGTCATCGATGTCGATCTGCAGAAGGCTTATGGGGTACGCCGTGAGCTGGGCATGAGCAACAAGGAATACAACGCGCAGTTGAGTTATGCGCAGGACTTGATGCGGATGTCAAAGAATGCAGCGACGTTCTGGGTCAGCCTGATTCAATATGAAGACGAGCGATACGACACCGCGCAAACGTGGTTTTCGAAACGTGTTCTGGACCCGGAATTGGTTTCACGTCGTGAATTCACCGGCGATGCGCTTTCTCCGTGGCCGCCCTCGGCTCGTTACAACCTCGGTCGCAGCTTGGAGCGAAGTGGCAAGTTTGATCAGGCGATCGAGCTTTATAAGACGGATGGTGATCCTCAGGAACATGGCAACCGGCTCAGGGCTCGAATGTTGGCGAAGCAGCAGGCGGCGGGTAAGAACGACGATGCTGATCAGGATCCTGTCCCACCGGAAAAATAATCGCAGCTGAGTGACATTCAGCTGAGTGACATTCAGCTGAGTGACATTCAGCCGGCGCCAGCGGTGTGATCGCGTCACGGCTTATCCTTGCGTGAACTGCCCGCAGCGGTGTCTCTCATGCAACGCTGTGGGGTATGTGGCACGCTGGCGTATATGGGACGCTGGGGGATGTGGTACGCGAAACGCTTACAGAAGTTGCTCGATGCGAACTTGCGCCAGCTGAGCCGCCAGAGCGGGAAACACTGGATCCACAATTCCCACTTCTGCAAGTTGCGTGGGAGACATGGTTGCCGGAATGGGGCAGGATTTCAGCAGTACCAGTTCATCGGCATCAAGGATAGCTGATAGCAAACCGGCGATGGAGTCTGTCGTGGTGCGCCAGTCGTCAGGGAGTTTGTGGCGAGTGTCACCTGATTTGTCGTGTTGCAGAGGTGCGGAGCGTTGGTGGTAGAACACTTCGGGTGCGATCACCGTGGGCAGGCATTGGATTGTCGGCGTCTCAAACGCTGCTTTCCACTGCGACGGGTTTGTGATCAGCGGCCAGCCAAACATTTGCGCCACGAAATGTGCGGTCGTCGTCAGCAGGTCAACGCAGGTCCAATGGACCTGTTGTTGATTCAGGGGGTGCAACTGGTCAAGTTCGCGAACCGCATCAATCAGCTTGCCACCTCCGACGATGATCAGAGTCTGATCAGCGGGATGGGCTGCCAGCCATTGGTTGACTGCTTTTGTCAGGTCAGTTCGCAAAAGCATACTGCCACCAATTTTTACGATTCGTCGCATGGTTCAGCTCTTACTGAGATTGATTTGCTTGAAGCCGTGCGACTGCGTACGCCGGGCCGCATCTGGCGATCTCTTTTCCGAGCTGGTCAGCCAATCGCAGGGCTGGCTGTTCCTGGGGAATCGAAATCAGTGATTCACCATGCCCACTGAGTACCCATGTGTCGTAGCTTCCAAGGCGCGCGATTGCCTCTTGGATTTGTTGCTGTGCAGCGGCGATGATCTGTTGGGCGAGCGGCTGTGCAAGTTGGATACTGACGGACCTTCGGTCGAGTCCAATCATTCTGGCCAGGCGGTTGGCTGCCAGTGGGCGTGTTCTGGGTTTGCCGTCAGCCGTGCCACAGTCGTTGGCGTCTTGGGGGGTGTGTCCGAGCAGCAGCATCGCGTCATCAATTGTTGCAAAAAGTTCGTTCATCACTGGGGTTGGGATTCCATGATAAGTCAGGCTTTTTACCAGACTGCAGACTGGGGTACGTCTACAGCCGACATAGACGAGTGCTGATTTGCACAGGCGATCGTAATCGGTCAGAGAATCCGTCGCGACTTTGTGTTCTCTGATTGGGATGAGATCAGTTGTGGTTGATCCGATATCGATCAACAGGGCATTGGGTGCAATTTCACTGCCAATGAAGTTTGCCAGAGCGTGCCAGTTTGCAGCGGCAACAAGATCCGGATTTTGGCGGGCGTGTTCGGCATGATGAAAACAACCGTCAACACCGTAGAAACGAACGTTGCTGATTTCCAGTGTTTTCGCTGCCTGGCAGGTTTGTTGGACGATGTGGTCAACGCCAATTCCGCGATCCAGAAAACAGTCTGCCAGTTCGCCAGTCATGGTGACTGCGAGCGTATCGGGTTTGAGGTCGTGATCGAGAAAGTTACGCTGTAGATCTTCTGTCAGCGTGTTGGCCAGTTTTTCGGGCGTTAACCACATGGCAAATTCACGAGACGCGGCGGTCCCGCAAGAGCTTGCATACTTGAGGTTGGCCCCGCCGATATCGGTTCCGAGAACGGGATGCTTCATCGTTGCTCTCACACGCTCTGGACAGCCGAGTTGTTGATCCAGATTTCTCCATCGGGAGTCCAGCGAACGGAGTTGACGGCAGTGCAGCAGGAGACGGGCCCCGTTTCCATGTCAAAGAGTCTGGCTGCCAGGTTACCGTTGATCATGCGACGCAGTCCGACATAGGATGTCGTCAGGCGAGGATTGATTTCGATCACACAATCTTCGCTGGGCCGTTCCCCGAGTAATAAATCGAGGCCAACAAAACCGCGGGCCGTTGGAGGCATGGCAACCAGTGCACGGGACGCCAATGCCGTGGCCCTTCGTTGGGCATCTTCGTCCAATGGACCTTCACCGCCGCCGTATTCGCAATTAGAGCCGGAAAGATCTTGCGAAACAGCTGGCAAAAAAGTGTGTTCGCTGCCAGAGGCGATCAAGGCAATGGAAATGGCACGTCCCGGCATCCAGGCTTGCAGAATGGTACCTTCAGACAAATCGGCAGACGCCTCGTTGAATGAATCGTAGGTTCTGATTTCCTGAGTACCACATCCGTCGCGTGGTTTGACGACGAACCTCTGGTATGTCAGCAGGTCCTTTTCCATTCGGCGGTCTGACAGTGTGATGTATGGTGGGTGGGAAACGCCCGCGGTGCTGAGCGTTTTGGCCGTCAGATATTTGTCGCTGGCAGTCCGCAGGAAGTCGCCACTTCCTGCAATGACATCGATCCCGCTGGCCCTTAGCATGGCGACAGCTTTGGCAAGGATTCCGTCGCTTTCGGGAGCCACCAGCAAGGCCGCATCACAAGTCTGGGCAGCGGCGACCCATTGTCCCCACAGCGATTGGTCACGGACGATATTGATGATATCTGTGGTATTGCTGGAAAACGTCCCTGCAAAACGCGGGTCCAGGGGAACGACTGTTTCAGCAACTTCGGCAAGGTCAGAGACGATCGACTGCAGCATCGCTGCTCCTTCACGTCGTAGACCGGCAGGAATTTCCTCGAGCGTCTGTTCAGCCAGTCCGCCACCACAGACGTATTCTCCGATAAAAATTCGCATGTTGTATGTCTCCGAACGGAAAAGTACCGGATAGACGATGGCAACGTGGCCACCATAATACCGGATCCTGAAAGCCCTGTTGGAATGCCAGAATGGGGACGAGGACCTGACGGATGATTCAGGTCAGAAAGCATTCTCGAGGCTTTGGTTTCTGAAAAGTTGGGTCGACTCCTGCCGTCAACTAGAAAATGCCGAGATGGTCGCGGGCTTCATCGGTCATCAGGTCGGGGGACCACGCCGGTTCCATGACGACTTTGACCTCGCAGCTGCTGACCTCGTCGAGTCCTTCGGCAGCGCCTTTGGTACCGGCGACCAGTTGTGGTCCGGCGGGGCACATGGGGCTTGTCATCGTCATCTCGATGTTGACTTCGTGCTTGCCGTCTTCATCTTCTTCGCCAATGTTGACAACATAGATCAGACCCAGGTCGACAATGTTGACGTAGAGTTCCGGGTCAATGACCTGTTTCAGTGCTTCGCGTACCGAGTCTTCTGCGAGTGCCATGATGCGGACGTCCTGATTGAAAAGTTAATAGATGATTTAATCGATTATAAATTGCAACGCGTTTGCCTCGACACTCTGCTTTGGCGTCAGGCTTGGCGTTTTTCATGGAAGATTTTCCAATGAAGATTTTCCGATGAAGCTCATCACGGCGTTCATCCGCCTGGGTTCGCCGTATGAAAAACTGATTGTAGCTGATCGCTGCCATGGAGGCGATCATTCGTATTCGCGTACCTGACGAGCAATTGCCGCGGCCAGAGCTTCGCGAACACTTTCGATCGAGATGCGGTCAAAAATCTGTTGAAAGAATCCGCTGACGATCATGCGTGTCGCTTCTTTGCGAGTGAAGCCGCGACAGCGGGCGTAGAAAATCTGTTCTTCATCGACTTTGGCTGTCGTGCTGCCATGTGTGCAGCGAACGTCATCTGCTTCGATCTCAAGGCCAGGGATCGAGTCAGCCCGAGACGTGTTGGAGAGAACAAGATTGTCGTTGCGTTGGTAACCGTCAGTCTTTTGCGCTTCTTTGTCGACTTTGATCATGCCCCGCCAAACCGTCCGACTCTTGTCCTGCTGGGCTGCTTTGTAAAGGAAATCGCTACGGCATTCCGGTGCCTTGTGATGTTGCAAGGTGTGGTAGGCAATGTGCTGCCTTGCCTCGGTGAACATCACGCCATTGACTTGACTGTTGGCTCCGGCGCCAACAAGGTCAACCGTTTGGTTGACTTTGGAAAGCATCGAGCCCATCGCGGCCAATGTCCACTGCAACGTTGCATCGCGGTCAACGGACGCTTTTTGTTGCGCAAAGTTATAGGTTTTGTGCCCCCACTCCTGTAGATTGACATACCTCAAATGGGAACCGGGTTTTTGAATCAGTTCGACCGCACCCAGATGCAGACCTGATGCGTTGGCCGACGCGCCGTTGCTCTCGTGCAAGACGGTCGCCTCAGCACCTTCTTCCAACACGATCAACGTGTGGGTTGTGTCGGTGCCCCCTTCGGACAGGATGGAACCGATGTGCACCGGGCGTTCCAGAACCACACCGCGGGGAACATACAGGATTTGTCCTCCTGACCAAAACGCGGCGTGCAGAGCCGCGAATTTGTCTTCGTCGGGATCAAAAGCTGTGAATAGATGCTTTCGGACCAGATCGGGATGCGTCTCGCTGAGTCGCGAGAGGCTTCCAAAGACTACACCACGTTGGGCTACCGCATCGTCCAGGCTTTCGCTGACGATCTGGCTGTCTACCGTCTCAATCCGACCTGCAAGCTCAACGTCCTGCAGCAATTGGTGCACTTGCTCGCGGTCCGTGACAGCGGATTCGGGTCCGTCCGTGCCAGTGGGAACGCCGTACTTGCCGATTTGGAATGCCCGGATGTCGGTGCGGATCCATTCTTCGTGGCGCCGTTCGGGCCATTGCATGGCGGAACCGTGCTGCCACGCTTCCCGTCGCATCGACAGTAGCCAGTCGGGTTCGACGCGTGATTCGATAAATGCATCGAATCCAGCCTGATCGAAAGTTGTGAGGGTTGTTTGTGTCATGTTTTTTTAACGTGGACGCCAGACAGGCATTTTTGCAGTGGCGTTAATGTATGGTCGGATATCGTGGGGTGAACGTGAGCCTGAAACCCATGCATTGAGTTTCAGGCGAAGTCGATGTAGTTGAGTGGCACAGTGCTGAGTGGCACGGTTTTGAGTGGCACGGTTTTGAGTGCCACCGTTGTCCGGATCGTTGCCTGAATTCGCACCAGACTCTGAGGTCTAGCCGACACTGCCTTCCATTTGCAATTGGATCAACCGATTCATTTCAATTGCGTATTCCATCGGCAATTCCTTCACCAACGGTTCGATGAAGCCATTGACGATCATGGTGCTGGCTTCCTGTTCCGTCAGGCCACGGCTGAGCAGGTAGAACATTTGTTCTTCGCCAATTCGTGAAACGCTGGCTTCGTGCCCAATTTGGACATCCTGTTCGGCGACTTCGATATACGGATACGTGTCGCTGCGGCTTTCGGGATCCAAAATCAGAGCATCACAAACCACGTTATTCTTGCTGTTATGGGCACCAGGTTCGACGCGGACGAGTCCACGGTAACTGCTGCGTCCACCGTTTTTACTAATGCTCTTGCTGATGATTTGCCCGGTCGTGTTCGGGGCTGCATGCACCAGTTTGGCACCGGCGTCCTGATGCTGTCCGGCACTGGAGAACGCGATCGACAAGATCTCGCCACGGGCACCTGGTTCCATCATATGTACCGCTGGGTACTTCATGGTCAGTTTGCTGCCCAGATTGCCGTCAACCCATTCCATGGTTGCGTCACCGTAGGCATAGGCTCTCTTGGTCACAAGATTGTAGATATTGTTGGCCCAGTTCTGGATGGTCGTGTAGCGACAGCGAGCGTTCTTCTTGACGATCACTTCTACCACTGCACTATGCAGGCTCTCTGTGGAGTACATGGGTGCTGTACAGCCTTCGACATAGTGAATGCTTGCACCTTCGTCGACAATGATCAGGGTTCGTTCAAACTGCCCCATGCTTTCCGCGTTGATGCGGAAATACGCCTGCAACGGGAAGTCCACGTGGACTCCTTTGGGGATGTAAATGAACGATCCACCCGACCAGACCGCACTGTTGAGCGCAGAAAATTTATTATCTTCGGGCGGAATGATTTTGCCAAAGTACTCTCGCAGCAATTCGGGATGCTCGCGAACGGCGGTATCGGTGTCGGTAAAGATGACCCCCTGTTTCGCCAGATCTTCCTCAAGCGATCCATAGATCACTTCACTCTCGAATTGGGCTTTGACCCCTGACAGGAACTTTTTCTCTGCCTCGGGAATTCCAAGCTTATCGAAAGTGTCCTTGATTTCCTGCGGGACATCGTCCCAGGTTCGTCCCTGTCCATTGGTTGGTTTGAGGTAGTAGAAGATGTCCTGAAAATCGATGTCGATGTCACCGCCCCATTTGGGCATGGGACGTGACTCAAAAATCTCGAGTGATTTGAGTCGAAATTCACGCATCCAGTCAGGTTCGTTCTTGATGTCTGAAATCTGATTCACAATCCCGGCATTGATGCCCTTTTGCGCTTTGAAGACGCCCGTGGTCTCCGTGCGGAAATTGTATTTGTTGATTTCACCCAGTTCAGCGGATTCGGTGATGTCAGTTGCCATGAGTAATTCCTATTGCTCTCTATCGTGATCCCGTGTGGTGTTGCTGCTTTGACTCTTCAAACAGCCGCTTCTTCAGCAAGCATTTCCTGATTGGCCGCTTCAGCGTCCGGGTAGGCTTTGCGAATTCGGTCGTAACCATGCTCATGCAGTTCGTCGGCCAGTTCGCGTCCCCCTGTCTCAACCAGCCGTCCCCCCAGCATCACATGCGTAAATTCAGGAGGATTGTGCTCGAGCAGTTTGTCGTGGTGGGTGATGATCAAGAGCCCCATCTTGCCCTGACCAATCTCAGCAATTGACTCGCTCGCCAGTCGTACGGCGTCGGCGTCCAATCCACTGTCAGTTTCGTCAAGCAATGCAAATTTAGGTTGCAGCATGGCCAATTGCAAAATCTCTGCCCGCTTCATCTCGCCGCCTGAGAAGCCATCGTTGACATACCGGCGAGCAAACTCGACATCCATTCTCAAGTGGGACATCTTGTCTTTGAGTTCTTTGCGGAACTCCCGCATGGGAATCAGCTCCTCGCCTTCCTTGCGATCAGGTCTGCGAACATTGGTTGTCGCATGACGCAGAAAATCAGCCATCTTCACGCCCGGAATCGCCATCGGCCGCTGAAACGCCATGAAGATCCCCTCGCGGGCACGCTCATCTGGTTCCATGGCCAACACATCTTTGCCATCAAGCGAGATCTTGCCCTTGATGACTTCGTAGCCGGGGTGCCCCATGATGGCCAACCCGAGCGTACTCTTGCCGCTACCGTTGGGTCCCATCAATGCGTGGGTTTCACCATGATTGATGGTCAAATCGACCCCTCGCAAAATTGGCTTCTCGCCAACGTTCACGTGCAGGTCTTCAATTTTCAGAACGTGTGTCATCGTGTTTAATTTAAAATCGGAGATGTTTAAAAATGGTTTGACTGATGTGCTGCGAATGGCGGCCCGTGGGCCGTGATGTTTTTCGACATTGACTGCCGCTGAAATCTGTCACCAGAGGTCAGAGCCGACGCGTTTGCTTGGGTCGGGAGTTGGATCGGTTCTTCTGTTCGGTATTTAATGCTGCGGTGTTTATTGATGCTGAGTGTCGCAATCATTCCTGTTTTTGATTTTCGGACCTGCTCGTTCGTTTAGGCGCTACCGCTCGCAGTTCCTTCTGTAGTGACAGTAACCGCAGTGAACTGACAACATTCATCACCATCGAGGCGGCAACTGCTCAAATGGACGGGTTGTCCGAGTGCTTCGGAGATCATCTGCTCTTCGAGCCGGCACATGGCCCGGTCGTCCGAGACCTCTGTCAGCGTCGGAAAGGGGCATACGCAAATGTCCAAGACTGGCAACTCACCCACATGGATCACCTCGGTGAGCATTTGACGTGCTGTCATTACTTCTGACAGTTGATGCATTCGGTCTTCGAAACTGTCTTTTGTTTGATCTGCCTCAAGCTGCGTGGCGAATTGTTGTCCCAGACGGGTTGCAACCGCTGAGACCAACTGATTTCGAATCGCTTTGTCATCGACGGCGAGTATTTCGCGCCACATGGCGTCAGCCAAGTCAGCCGGATTGGCCCCGGCATCACGGTGCCCAGTCACCGTCAAACGATAGCGGAAAGTAGGCCTGCCTCTGCCAGCGACCACCTTCTCGCGATCAATGAGTCCCATCTTCAAAAGCCGTTCGGTCCGCTGGCGAACCGCGGTGGCTGTCACGCCCAGTACTTCCGTCAATTCACCCACAGCGAACGATTCACCGTCGCGCATCGCAGTTAGCAATTCCCGATCAACGGAGCGTAGTTCGTAGGTGGATGATTTGGAATTCAAAGGTTCTCTAAACTGGGAAAACTGAAACGGGGGAATCAGTTGAATTGAACGTTGGTGAATTGGTGTGTTTTCGCTCGCTCCGCATAGATGGCGTTGCAGAAGAGTACGACAACCTGTGTTTCTGTGATGTCTTGGCGCCTAACACCCCCCCATTGGTTACTCAACCTCCATCCGTTCCCGCTTTTTCTTGGCTCTCGGGGGTTGGCAGGCAGAAAATCTTGGGGATGATCTGCCCTGTAATGTTACGGATATAATGTTTTTTGACAACTACTGTTGTGAAAAATAATTGCCTCCTCTGGCATCTATCTGCCAAGGATTGCCAGTGACTTGCCCATGAATCTTGGTTTTTTGATGTCAGGGGATTGCCACCCCCCCCACTGATACGATGTTTCGTGGGCTGATACGATCGTCATCGGAAGAGCCCAATTTCAACCCTCAAGCGTCATTCTGAGTCCCCAATGAAAGCAGTTGCGGTAACGCCCGGCACGCCAAATAGTGTTCATCTGGAAGAAATTGATAAGCCAACACTGGACGCAATTCCAGGGGGTTTGGGAGTCCTTGTGAGGGTTCTGAAAGTCGGTGTCGATGCGACGGATCGTGAGATCAATGATGCGTTGTACGGCAATGCTCCTGATGGCGATGGTCATCTTGTGATCGGCCACGAATCGTTCGGCGTCGTTGAGGCAGTCGGCGAGAACGTGAAACGGGTGAAGGTAGGCGATTACGTGACTGCGACAGTTCGCCGCCCGGGCGGGTCAATTTATGACCTGATTGGCACGAATGACATGACCAGCGAAGAGGAGTACTTCGAGCGAGGGATCAATCTTAGGCATGGTTACCTGACCGAGTATTTCGTGGATGAAGAGGAGTACATCGTACGTGTTCCTTTGGGATTGAAGCATCTGCATGTTTTGATGGAGCCGATGAGTTGTGCGGCCAAGGCTGTGCATCAGGCTTACGAAGCACAGCAGCGAATGAAGGTTTGGCGGCCGAAGGTTGCCTATGTTCTGGGGGCAGGGCAGATCGGCTTGCTGACCACGCTTGTGCTGAAACTGCGAGGGCTTGAGGTATTCACTCTCGCTCGCGGTGAAGCTCCTCATTTGAAGAGCGAGATCGTATCGGGGCTGGAAGCCAGCTACATCAGCACACGCGAAACTTCCTGGGGTGATCTGGTTGAGCAGACCGGTAAACCCGATTTGATCGTTGATGCCACGGGCAGCAGTCGGCTTGCGTTTGAAGCAATGGAACATCTGGGTCTGAATGGAGTGCTTGTTTGGACCGGGATTACCGGTGGTGACAACAAGAGCGAGGTGCCAGCTGACAAAATCAATCTGCAGTGGGTTCTGGGTAACAAGTTGCTGTTGGGCAGCGTGAATGCCAATCGCCATCATTTTGAAATGGGGATCAAGGACTTGGCTCTCGGTGAAATGATGTATCCCGGAGTGCTGGAGCGGATTCTCACCAACCCCGTCGACGGATTGGAAAATTATGCCGAGATGATGCGTCTGCTGGTGGAAGAGAAAGACGCCCTGAAGGTATACGTGAACGTCGCGGACGAATAACGTTGCTGTTCAAAGCATGAGGCTGTGGATCCCGACGGTTCAGACTATCGTGGGTACTTCAGCCTGTTCGTTGCTTCAGCCTGTTCGTTGCTTCCAACCTTAGGCTCGCTGCTATCGACACGCTGGTGGTGAATTTGTTGCAACTGATCAATCGCAGTTCGCATTGCGACGTGATCAATTTCGTGAACATCAACGGGGTCGCCCACCGCCCGCAGCATGGTGATTGTCAGACGCCCACCAAGGTGTTGTCTGAATTCCTCGAGCCCCTCCAGTAGTCGCTCGGTTGGCGTCAAGGCTTCGTGCCAAAGTGGGATGCCAAGTTGCGTCAAGCAATTGCAGACCGCTCGCACGTCTTTTTCGGGAAAGCCAAACTTGAGTGAAGAATAAATGGTGTCGATGGCGACACCGATGGCGACTGCTTCTCCGTGACGAATTTGATAGTTTGTCAGTGGTTCAAGTCGGTGAGCCGACCAATGCCCAAAGTCCAATGGCCGCGCTTCGAGCATCTCAAATGGGTCCCCTCCGTGGGTGATGTGCTTGAGGTGCAGCAGGCACGATTGGTGAATGGCGCGTTTTGAAGCAATCGCATCACGCTCGCCAATAGCATTCGCCCGGTCACAAAGCCAAGCGAATTCCGTGTCGCTCTTGAGTAACGAAACTTTCACAGCTTCACTGAAGCCGCATCTGAAATCACGGTCAGGCAATGTATGCAACAAAGCTGAATCATTGATGACTGCCCAAGGCACAGCGAATGTGCCAATCCAATTCTTCTTTTCAAAGTGATTGATGGCGTTTTTGACACCTACCCCCGAGTCAGCCTGGGCGAGCGTTGTGGTGGGTAGGCGAATCAAGCGGATGCCCCGGTGGGCAACGGCAGCTGCATAGCCGACGGCATCGAGCATCGCTCCGCCGCCGATCGCTACGATGTAGCTACGGCGATCGAGATTGAGTTGATTGATTTGATTCAGAATCAGGTCCACGGTGTCAGACGAGTTCTTGATCTCTTCACCGCCCTGGACCAGCACTGGTGCGCAAACCAATTGGACACAATCAGACTGCTCCAATTGCTGTGCGATTCGATCCGTCGGGTCAGACAGGGCTTGCTCTGCGATCAGCAAAACCTTGGCACATGCTGCGTCACCCGACTCCATCACTGCAAGCAGTTCGCGGAAGTCTTCACGCGACACATCATCGGTGACTCGTAATCGATGCACAAATGGCACAGAAAACTGGAGATCGAGCGAGGTTTCAGACGCGTCGGTCATGAGTGGGAGAGTCTGCTATGGGGTGCGGGGGAGATGGTTGGGTGTGAATTGATGCGGTGTTGTCTCGTATGAGACGGTCAGTGCTACGGTTGCCGAATCGGCCAGCTGGCCTGATGAAACAGGCTGAGGTGTTGGACGGTAGGAATCGCATCGCGTTCAAGGGGATTGTTGTTCCCAGTCCCGCCAGAGCCACTGTAGGGAGTCAGGGAAAATCGTGCCGGCGTGTTTTCCATTATGCCCTCCCTGGCCAAAGACCAGTTTGTAGTCGTAGTCGTGGAATGACAATGCTTTGCCCATTTGCCGATTGGCCAAAGGCCAATTTCCGAATCGATTGTCCAGATCGTTCTCGCCATCCTGCAGTAGAACGCGAATTGGTTTCTTCTCTGTCTTGCGAATCATGGGAGGGTAGTTGTGACCACCTCGCAGGTCGACAAAGCTGCCGATATGGCTGAGCACTTTACGAAAAGAGTCTGGCCGATGCCATGCCACTGAAAAGGCGCAGATCCCACCCGAGCTGTTGCCACAAATCGCCCGCAAATTCGGGTTGTTGGTGATGCGGAATTTTGCCTCGATGGGTGGTAAAACCTCTGTCAGCAGGAATTGTGCGTAATCACCACTCACCGTGTCATACTCAACACTTCGGTTGGTGGGGGTGGGTTTCCAGCCGCGTTTGTCAGGTAATTCGCCTTTGTGGCCTGGATCGATCATGACGGCAATGGTGACGGGTATCACTCCCTTGGCGATCAAATTATCAAAGACCACGGGGACACGGAAATCACCCCGTTCACCCACGAAAGTGTGCCCATCTTGAAACACCATCAACGCTGCCGGCGTTTTGGGCGTGTATTGGGCAGGAACATAAAGGCTGTAGCGACGCTTGGTCCCGGGAAAAACTTTGCTGTCCGACAGCACGTGCTCCGTGACGGTTCCCCGCGGATGATTTGCGTTACGCAGAGAATCCGGGCCATGTTTGTAAGCTGGGTCCGCTGCGGTCACGGCGACCGGCTTCAGGGAAATCAGGGAGCCCAGAGCGAGGACCAGCACCATGACAATGGCATTAAAAAAACGTGGGTGTGATGGGATTGGGAACATGTTGCTGTGGATTCGAGAAAGGTATGAGGGCGATACTTTACCGCAGATTTACCTGACAAGTGTCTGGCAGCCGACATTTTCGCAAGTCGGATTGGGGATGCATTGACGACGATGTGCAGCCGTACGAACAAGTTGGGGGGAGGGAGTTTTTTCGTGGACACGTTATTCTAACCTGACATGGCCCGAGTTCAGGACCTGGCATGCCCTGAGTTCAGGACCTGGCATGCCCTGAGCTCAGAGATGGGGCAGGGGTTGATGTTTCCCGTTCAATTGAGAGATGCGAGTGATGGAAAGGCGACGTTTGGGAGCCAGTGGTCTGGTGGTATCTGACATTTGTATGGGCACCATGACGTTTGGCGGACAGTGTGACGAGCCGATCAGTCACGCGATTTGTGATCGCGCCTGGGAGGCCGGGATCGATTTTTTCGATGCAGCGGAGATCTATCCTGTTCCTCCATCGGCTGAGCTTGTCGGTGTGACCGAGGAGATCGTTGGACGTTGGATGAAAACAAAGCCACGAGAGACAGTGGTGATTGCGACCAAGGTAACTGGTCCAGGGCATGGCTGGTTCACGCCTCCTGTTCGCCATGGGAAAACTGCGTTGGATCGGCAGCAAATCGTGGCCGCCTGTGAAGCATCGCTCAAGCGTTTGGGAACGGATTATATCGATCTTTACCAGACGCATTGGCCGGACCATGGCATGCCCTACGAAGAAGTGCTGGGGGTACTCACCGAATTGCGTGATGCTGGAAAGGTTCGTGTCATAGGTTGCAGCAATGAGACCAGTTGGGGATTGATGAAAAGTTTGTGGGCCGCCGATACCCATCGGGTTGATCGTTACCAGACGGTTCAAAACAATTTCAGTTTGATCAATCGCCGATGCGAGAGCGAATTGGCCCAAGTGTGCCGTCGCGAGCAGATCAGTCTGCTGCCCTATTCACCCTTGGGCGGTGGTGTGCTGACGGGTAAATATCAGCAGGGCAAACCGGCCGGGGCGCGGTTCAGTGCTTATCTGCTCGATGGCAATGAGCGGCAGAAAAAAATGGCGCAGCGGTTTGTCAATTCACGAACACTGGAGACCACAAATCGTCTGACTGAAATTGCCCAGTCGCTCGGAATCACGGTCACTGCGCTGGCGGTGGCGTGGAGTCGCCAGCACGATTTTGTGGCCTCAACGATCATCGGGGCCACTAGCCTTGAGCAACTCGAGGAATCGCTTGAAGCACGCGATCTGGTGCTTGATCAGGAAACACTCAAGCGGCTGGATGAGCTGGATGCCGAGTTGCCTAACCCAATGAGCGAGGACGGGTTACGCCGATTGTAGCGTGCATGCAGATTTTTCCGATTTCAACAGATTTCGTGATTGCACTTGAAAGCAACTCGAAATAACGTGGGAAGTACGGGGAGATTTCAAGCACATCCACTTTTTGGAAGTAGGTTGGCGCCGATGCGAATCCCAATCCTTGTTCTCGCCGTTCTTTCTCTCTCGCCGCTTGCTCAGGCTGCAGATTGGCTGACTCTACCCAGTCGGTATAGCCACAATCCCAGTACCGGACAAAGAGTCTCGCAGTACAGCAAGATTCAGGCACCTTCGGTACCACAGCCCTCCAATTTCCGCACGAGCGGCTACACGCATACCCGCAGTTCGTTGAACTACGGCCAATCGGCCGATAACTACCACCGCGTTGAGCAGTGGGGTGATCCGGTGCGTCCCTACGGAGAATGGCGTTTTCCGTATCGTCCTTACAGCACGCCGTATCCAAATTGGGGGCCACCCTACGCCGGTTTGAATCTGGGTGGAGGCTTTTATGGTCCCTATGGCCCCATGCCTTACGATCCCTATGGTGGGGCAGGTTTCAATCCTGGCGATCGCTATCCCAACCCAACTCCTCGTGGTCGGGGAGCTTACCCAGTGCCCAATTCCGGAGCGTCTGCTGGCCCGGGCGGAGTTCCCGGGGATGGCATGTTGCCGCCTGCCGCGACCATGTCGATCGTTCCAAGTCGAGATGGTGTGGGCATGCCCGTGGGCGGTCTCAGGCCCGAAGGTGAACGCGTTGCGCCGACCGGCACCCGGCCGTCTAATCGGCCAAACGCTGGCTCTGCGGGAGGCCCCGCTTCCAACCAGTCTTATGATCCACGGCAAAGTCCGGTCGACCGCCAGGGGAATCGCGGCCGATACCGCCCGACGCCTCAGCCGAGCCCATTCAATCCTTATCCGAGTGGTCCCGGCACGCCTTATCCGGTGGCGCCCTACTATGACGGATACTATCCGGTTTACCGGGATTGATTCCGCAGCTTGATTGGTTTGCTGATACCGATCCGGCATCAAGCCTGTTGCATCATCGGGTGTCACGCCTGAGGTTCGGGTGTCACGCCTGAGGTTCGGGTGTCACGCCTGAGGTTTTGGCACACGTTGGGCAACACGCAGTTTCGCACTTCGGCTGCGAGGGTTTTGCTGAACTTCCTCTTCGCTGGGACGCAGTGGTTTTTTTGTCAACACATTCCACCTTGGGTCATCGCGAAAGGCATTCTTGACGATGCGATCTTCCAGAGAGTGAAAGCTGATGATCGCCAGACGGCCGTTCTCAGAGAGCCAGTCGGGAGCTGTCTGCAGGGTTCGCTCGAGGGCTCCGAGTTCATCATTGACCACGATGCGGAGAGCCTGAAAGGTCCTTGTCGCCGGATGAATGTCATGGTTCTTGCTGCGAGGTACGCATCGCATGCATACATCCACCAGGTCTTTTACTGTTTTCACACTGGCTTCGCGTCGCCGTCTGGTAACAATCTCGCGGGCAATCCGGCGACTGTATCGTTCCTCGCCGTATTGATAGATCGCATTGGCAATCTCATTCTCTTTGTTCCATGCCAGCCACTGTGCTGCTGATTGACCGGATTCAGGATCAAAACGCAAATCCAGGTCGGCCGAGGCGCGGGTGAAGCTGAAACCGCGATGGGGATCAGCTAACTGATCACTCGACAGACCGAGGTCCAAGACAGCACCGTCAGCGGCCGAAAGTTCAAGTGCTGCTAGCGCTTGCGGAGCTTTTTCGTAGCTGCCAAGAAAAACATTGAGTCTGGGGTCATGTTGTTCTGACTCCACTCGCTCGCTGACCGCCGGATCACGGTCGAGTCCAACAAGGTGTCCCCGCCCTGCTGGCAGTGTTGCCAGGAGTAACGCAGAATGGCCACCACCACCATAGGTACCATCCACGATCACGCTGGGGGATGTCTCACCCAGCCAGTGAACGATTTCGTTTGGCATCACGGGAACGTGACACGTCTCAGTGGGTTCGCGATTTTCAGCCGGCACCGGCAAGACTCTTGTTGCAATTCAGGGATTCGTCCATGTGTTCGCTGACCTCTTTGAGTCTCGCGAGATCGCCGCCACCGACTTCGGCAGCCAGCCAGCCAGTGAATCCGACATCACGAAGTGCCTTTTCCACCGAAGGCCAATCGATATCGCCTTCCGTAATTTTGGTGAAGTTGCCTTTGGCACGTGAGAAACCTTTGGTGTCCAGTTTCTTGATGCGTGTGTTGAGTGTTCGGATCCATTCGGCGGGATCACCGTATTTCCAATGGTTACCGATGTCATATTGAACACCCACCAAGGGAGACTCAAACGAGTCGATAAAGGCGGCGAGTCGATCAGCGGTTTGGTCATTGCCGCCTTCGTGATCGTAACAGAAGTCATTCCAGACATTCTCTATCAGGATCGAAACGCCTTTTTCCTTGGCGAGCGGCAGAGCAGCCCTGATAGCGGTCTGGGCCCGCTCCATGACTTCGGCATCGCTGCCATCTTTCCCATGGCCCGGAACCAGCAGCATTGTCGTGCCACCCACCGCGGCGGTTTCGGTGATTCCCTGTTTGAGTTTGGTGAGTGCAACTTCACGAACTTTGGGATCAGGGTCGGTGTGCCGTTGCCCCCAGTGATAACCTCCGACGGTTCCATCGATGATGATTCCGGTTTCCTGAGCCGCTTTTTTTGCAGCTTCGATGTCGATGCCAGGAACATTCAATTCAACACCTTCGAAACCGGCCTCCTTGGCGATGTTGAATTTGTCGGTCAGTGATCCTTTGGATCGAATCATTCCAACCTTGAGCGTCTTGCGTAGCCATGGCTGCTGCTCGGGTTTCGCCTCTGCGTGGGCCTGTTGCCCATATTGGGGCAGCAGGCTGCTACCCGCAAGACCGGCTGCCGAAAGCGTCATGAAGCGGCGGCGACGAATGGGGGATCGGTTGGGCATCATTTCACCTTGAATGTTTGCGGGGCAGTAGAAAGGGGGGCGGTCAATGAACGGCAAAGGATGGGTTGCTGTATCAGGAGCACACGTTTTGTCGCGTGGTCGGTATTGGGAACGCTGAATCATGGCAACAAAACAGCTTTCGCAAGACTCAGGAAATCCGTGTTTCAGGAACTCTTGAAACCCTCGCCTTGTGATCGGCTGGCGGCACAGTATAAACACAAAACCACCGGCTCAGGCGAGGATGTTTTGAACAACCTTGCCATGGACATCCGTCAAACGGAATTGGCGACCCTGGAATTTGTAAGTCAGCCGTTCGTGATCGATTCCCAGCAGGTGCATCAGTGTGGCTTGAAAATCGTGGACGTGCACAGGATCATCGGCCACATTGATTCCCAGATCATCCGTAGTCCCATGGCTGATGCCCGGCTTTGCTCCGCCACCGGCCATCCAGATGGTGTAGGCATAGGGATGGTGATCGCGTCCCCACCGGGGGCGATTGTTGATGTCACCCTGCAGGAACGGGGTGCGTCCGAATTCTCCGCCCCAAATCACAAGCGTGTCGTCCAGTAATCCACGTCGTTTCAGGTCCATGACCAAGGCAGCACTGGGTTGGTCGGTGTCGCGACATTGATTGTACAGTTCGGTGGTCAGGCTGTTGTGTTGATCCCATCCTGCATGCATCAGTTGGACATACCGACTGCCACGCTCGACCAGTCTTCGTGCCAGCAGGCAGTTGTGGGCGAAGGTCCCTGCTTCTTTTACGTCGGGACCATAAAGGTCCAGAGTTTCCTGGGACTCATCCGAAAAGTCTGCGAGTTCCGGAATGCTCGACTGCATCTTGAAGCCCATCTCGTATTGGGCAATCCGCGTTGCAATTTCCGGATCACCAAATTCCTGAAGTTTCAATTCATTGATGGCGGCAATGTCATCCAGCCAGCCCCGGCGAACTTCACGACTGATGCCATCAGGGTTTGACACATACAGCACGGGGTCCCCGCTACCTCGAAATTTGACACCCTGGAAACGGGAGGGCAAGAAACCATTGCCCCAGTAAAAGTCATAGAAAATTTGGCCGCAGCTTGTGTTTTTGGTGATGCTGGTCATCACGACAAACGCAGGTAGCTCATCGGTTTCGCTACCCAGCCCATAAGACAGCCATGCTCCCAGCGTCGGTCGTCCCGGCATCTCGCCACCGCTGAGGTTGAAGTTGATTGCCGGTGCATGATTGACCTGTTCGGTGTGCATGCTTTTGACAAAACACAATTCGTCACTGACCTTTGCGGTGTGTGGCATGAAGTCACTTACCCACGCGCCCGATTGTCCATGCTGTGCAAAGGGTTCTACGGGAGCCAGCAGCAGCTTTCCATCTGCATTGCCGGTCATGGTGCTGAACCGCCGATCACCAATGTACGAATTGGGAACGGGCTCGGAATGCCTCTTCTTGAGGTTGGGTTTCCAGTCAAACAGATCAACGTGAGTGGGAGCGCCGTTCTGGAAGAGATAGATCACACGTTTTGCTTTGGGAGCAAAGTGTGGCAGTGAGGGAAGACCGCCGATTCGTGTTGGTGGTGATCCTTTTGATTGTCCTGCCCCGTTGTCTCCATTTTCCGCAAAACCATCGCGTTGCAAAAGCGAGGCAAGAGCTGCGGTTCCGATCCCCGTAGCGGATCGTCCGAAGAAATGACGTCGATTGAGGTGTTGTTGGTATTGTTCCAGAGGATTCATGGGCCGAGTCGCTTGTGTGGGTCATTCCCTGTTCAGGGCTTCATCCAGATTCAGAATGGCGAGGCAAAGGTTCGTCCAAGCTGCCAATTCGTTCGGGCTGATACTCTCATCGTGTTCCGATGCACCGACCGCAAGTAACGCCAACGCATCCTTTGTGCCCTCGGCGAATTGAACGCGGGTGCGATTCAAGCCGCGAAGCAGGATCTTCTGTTCCGGGGCGGAAGCGGGACGCGCCAGGATGCGTTTCATGACGTTGTCGATGCGAACTGAATCGATCTCATCCAGCTTGGTTTGCTGTGCAGCATTGTCTGCAGGGTGTTCCAGCAGCGTCTTCTGTGCAAGAGTTCGGGCAGCTTCAACGTACGCCGTGTTGTTGAGTGTCTGCAATGCATGCAGTGGTGTGTTGGTTCGACTGGCTTTGACCGTGCAGGTCTGACGTGACGCATTATCAAAAAACATGGTTGGCGCGATGATGCGACGCCAATACGTGTACAAGCTGCGCCGGTAAAGTTTTTCACCGCTGTCCTGACTGTATTTCTTCTTTCCAAATGAGGCTTCTTCCCAAACGCCCTCAGGTTGGTAGGTGTTGACCGATGGTCCCCCGTTGACAGGCGACAGAAGTCCGCTGGCGGCGAGAGCTTGATCACGCAGCATCCAAGCCGGAAGGCGATGACGTGAGGCTCTGGCAAGCAGGCGATTGTCGGGGTCGCGTTGATACGTTGCCTGATCACGGATCACGGATGATTGTCGATAGGTGTGGCTGGTGACAATCGTGCGTATGAGTTGCTTCACGTTCCAGCCATTCTGTTGAAACGTCTGTGCCAGCCAGTTGAGCAGATCCATTTGCAGAGGAACCTCACCCTGTGTGCCAAAATCTTCCGTCGTCTTTACCAACCCGATCCCAAATATCTGCTGCCAAAACCGGTTCACCGTGACGCGGGCTGTCAGTGGATTGTTCGAATCAACCAGCCAGCGGGCAAGCGTCAGCCGATTGGCCGGCTGGCTTGAGTCCTGACGGGGCGGTCTGGGAAGGAAGCCAGGTAAACCAGACTGAACCTCGTCGGTCGGTTTGTTGTAAAGACCTCGGTTCAGCACGAAAGTCTTGCGAGCTTTTGGCATGTCAGCCATCACCATCACTTTGGGAAGGCTGCGATTCAAGGCGTCACGTTGCTTGATCAGACCCGCTTTTTTATCCGTCAGTTTTTTGTAGGCCGGTGTGGCTGCTCGATGCTGATTGACCACAAGTTGCTTTTGCTCAGCCGAGCGTTTTTCCGTTTCCGTTTCCAGGGCCAGCACAAGGGCCTTGCCGCTTTCGTCAAGTTTTGGATCGGGGATGTCGGTTACCGACAGCAAAAAGTGCCCCACGTTGTGTTTCTTGTGGACCGAGTCATGTCGCAGTGTCACTTGCAATTGTTGATCATTCTCAATCACCAATGGCTTCTCGAAACGGAAAATGGCGGCATGATCGCGATCGACATGACGACCTTCATAAACTGCCCAGCCGGTCGCGCTGTTACCATCAAATGCATTGGCAACATCATGCGAACCCTGTTCATACGTTGCCTCCGCGGTTGCAATCTTGTGCGGTGTGCCGGCTTTCGAATCCGGGTCGCGATTGACAATCTGGATTTCGAGCCCGGTCAGGACAAAGTTTCCACTGTCAGAATAAGACAGACTGTTGCGAGGAAAGGACTTGTGTCGCAGTGCATCAATACGCAACGCCGTAATCGCTTTGATCGGTGAGTCTGCCACGATCGTGTAGGTGTCTTTGTCGGGAGCAGGACCGCTAGTGAGGATGGACTGGTCGGGCAGCAGTGAAAGGGTAGAGCCGGTTGCCTTGGCTTGGGTCGGTTTAACGGTGTGCCATTTCGGTTCCGTTTTCAGCTTGGCAAGCTCATGTGCTTCCCAGGCACTTTGATCCGATGCAATCTGAGCTGACAAGGCCGTGATCTCGCCCTCTGTTTGTTTGATTTGATTGCCAAGTGCATCAAGCTTTTCCGATTGCTGAGCGGTCGGAACCGCAAGGTTCGGAGCGGTTTGGGGATCTCCACCCCCACCGTTGACCGGGGTTTGATTGAAGAACCCAAAGAATTTGTAATATTCGCGATTGCTGATTGGGTCATACTTGTGATCATGGCAACGACAGCAGTTCAATGTCAAACCGAGCCAGACGGTGCCGACGGTTTCGGACATATCCATTACATACTCGACACGATTTTCCTCCGCAATCCGACCGCCCTCGCCATTGATCATATGGTTGCGGGAAAAACCTGTCGCCAGTTTCTGTTCCAGCGTCGCGTTGGGCAGGAGGTCGCCCGCGATTTGCCACGTCGTGAATTGGTCATAGGGCAGGTTCCTGTTGAAGGCATCCACGACCCAATCACGCCATGGCCACATGGTCCGCTCACGATCTCCCTGATACCCGTTGGTGTCGGCATACCTGCTGGCATCCAGCCAGTTCCATGCCATCCGCTGCCCGTAGGCATCTGAATCCAGCAACCTGTCGACAAGCTTTTCGTAAGCATTGGTCGATTTGTCAGCCAGGAATTGATCGACCGCCTGCGGTGTCGCAGGCAGACCGGTCAGGTCCAGAGAGAGTCGGCGTATGAGAGTAGCACGCGAGGCTTCCGGTGAAGCAGTCAGGTTGTGCTCAAGCAGGTTTCGGCGAACGAAGTGGTCGATCGGATTGCGGAGTGGAAAATCCGAACCGTCTTGCTGCGACGAGTTGAGCGTGGGGACTTCTGGCAGGCTCAAGGGACGGAACGCCCAATGGGTTTGCCAAGCTGCCCCCTCGTCGATCCAACGCCGCACGAGTCCAATTTCTTCAGCCTCCAACGACCGATTGGAATCGGGCGGTGGCATGACTTCATCTGGATCGGTGGAAGTCAGTCGGCGTATCAGTTCGCTGTCAGTACTGGAGCCTTTTTCAATGACAGATTCAATTCCCTGCTGCGTGTCCAAGCGTAAATCTGCTTCGCGTGTTGATTCGTCCGGGCCATGGCAAAAAACGCAGTTCTCGGAAATGATGGATCGAACGTCCTGAGCTAAGTCAACCTTCGCAACAGGTGCGGTCACCGGATCACTTGCGTGTGCTGGCGTGACAGCCGTCAGCAGAAAGAGCAGCAGGATGCCCAGCACAGGGATGCCCAGCACAGGGATGCCCAGCAGCGGGATACCCAGCAGCGGGATGACCAGCACAGGGCTGCATGGAGCGGTGGGGTGGGATTCAAAACGTCGCATGTCACTATGTTAGCCAACAATCAATCCTGCTGTGCAGCGTGGCACCCTCTGGTTCATGTTTTGGCAAGGATTTCATGCTGCCCGGCATGTGGGAATTGTGGTGGAAGAAATCGGTTTTCAGGGGACATCGTGAGGCTGCCGTGAGCTGACGGGATGTTGTCGTAAGACTTGCGCACGAAATAGCGGGGAATCCGGGTTTTCAGCTTCAGGTCGGGTGAAATGTCATGTTGTTTTTCAACGGGGTTCGCTATCTTTTTGACCAGGGCGGTTTTGAAAGCCTGAAACGTTTTAGTCGGCGAGTTGATTTCAGTGAGAACGATGAACGCGACGCTGAGGCAGCGAAACGAGGATCTGCGACAACTGCAGGGGAGACTGCCCGGCAGTCTCCCCTATGACAATGTTCGGCCGATCAATGTGCCAGCTCGGTGCGATGGAAAATCATTGTTTGAATGCCTGATCATGGTTTATCCCCAAGTCAGCGAAGCGGAGTGGAACCTCTGGTTCTCCGAGGGGCATATCCTGTTCGGGGATGTTCCCGCAGACCCGAATGTGCGAGTACGAGGTGGGCAGCAATTTAGTCATCTGTTTCCCAATACGACCGAACCCGATGTGGACGCTGCTATCGAAGTTGTGACCGAAAATACGGCGTTCATCGTCGTCCAGAAACCGGCTCCCTTGCCGGTTCACCCTTGTGGGCGATTCAATCTCAATACACTGACGTCGCTGTTGTCGACGGTCTATCCGCAGGACGAATTGAGATTGGTTCATCGTCTGGATGCCAACACGACAGGATTGATGGTGTTGGCACGAACTCGTGCGGTGGCAACCGATTTGCGGCAACAGTTTGAGTTGAACAAGGTCCAGAAACAGTATCTGGTCTGTTGTAGCGGTCATCCGTTAACAGATGAGTTTGTTTGTGATGAGCCCATCGCGAAGGAGACGGTTGCAGGGGGAACGCGTGAGTTGCGTCAGGATGGCCGGGAATCACGTACCCGGTTTCGAGTTCTTGAGAAGTGTGCTGATGGAAAAGCTTTCTTGCATGCGTTTCCTGAAACGGGACGCACCAACCAGATTCGCGTGCACTTGTGGGGGATGGGCTTGCCGGTTCTGGGTGATCCGACTTATCTCGCAGATGGCCAGCGCATGGCCAATCAGACGCTGACACTGGCAGATCGACCGATGTGTCTGCATGCACAACGTCTTTCGTTCACTCATCCGCGAACGGGAGCCGCGTTACACTTTCAAGCCAGTGATCCTGTGTGGGCTGGGGAGCCGGGAACTTCATCTTCATTCCAGTGATCACTGCAAAGCGAGCCTCGCGGACAGCGGATTCTCTGCACATTTACCCGAAGGGTCACAGGCTTCAGGAAGCTTTCAGTTTGGCAGCTTCTTCTTCAAGGCTGGTGATTTCGTTTTCCAATGCTTTGAGTTCGGCAGCATCGTCAGCTTGCTCACGTGACCCTGACAGGCGTGGTCGCAGGGTTTGCAGTTTCTTGTTGATGACATTGAGTCTTTTTTTTGCTTTTTTGTCCATGCGCTGATTTCCTGCGGAGATGAGGCGGGTTGCTAGAATTCGATCAAGGCAATGATGAAGTGAACCAGCAATACATAGAGAGTCGTCCACAATACCGTGGACGTGATTGCATTGCTCACGTCACTGGCGGATTGCTTGGGAGCCAAACCACGGTAGAAACCAATCGCACCGGTTCCAACGCCACACGCCAGATTCTTTAGCATCACCCATCCCCAGCCTTGAGGCCAGCCCCCGTCTGAAGAGAGCAGGTTTCGATAGAAATGCTGTTCCCAGAAAAAAGGCCCAACATCTGGGTGGGTTGCTGAAAAGCTGAGCATGCTGACAAAGCGAGCCGACGTGAAGGCCATCCATTCCAGAATTGGCGTGGCCAACATGAATGCCAGAACGATCGGGAGCAGCAGATATAGTCTTGGTTTGACGCCGAGTGTTCGCATCGCATCGATCTGTCCCCCATATTGTTTCACGCCAACATCTGCCGCGACTGCTGCTCCGCATCGTGCTGCAATCAGGATAGTTGCGAGAACAGGAACAAGAATACGGTAGAGTGCAAAGCCAATCGATGACAGCAGTTCATCGATCAGCAGTGGTTGGGTGTAGAGCCGGAACGGCAGGAAGCGGAACGTGAAATAGGTTCCTGTGAATCCAACGATCAGTCCCGCCAGGATCAGATAAACCCAGGCGGAAACGCCGCCAACCAATCGCAGGTAATGAGCAAAGAATCGCAGTCCCCAGCGGGGACGCGGGAAAAGTGGCAACAGGTCATAGGGAAGGCGTAACGCAGCAACTACCGTCGACCCCGTTTGTGCAAAGAACGAGTCGATTTTTTCAGCGCTCTGGCCGACAACTGTTTGCGGCACACTCGCTGTGGCAGAAAGCTGGACGGGGCGCATGCGGGAAGGAATTTGAGGCCAGTCCGATTGAGGGACGGCAATCAGGTGATGGGTTTCACTGTCCAGTAACAGGACTTCGTCGGCAATTGGAATCAGCGTTTCGTAATCATGGGTGACGATGATGCTGGTTCGGTGATAGGTGTCATGCGTATGGCGAATCAGTTCTGCTACTTTTCCGCCGCTGGCTGCATCGAGACCTGAGGTCGGTTCATCGTACAGAATGATGTCAGGATTGGCAGCCAGCGTGCGAGCGATCGCCAGACGCTGTTTCTGACCTCCGCTCAAAGCTGCGACCGGTGTCTTGGCAGGCACTCCCAGTTCTTCCAGCCATTGCCGCGACGTGTGGCTGGGAGCGATGGCGCGATCGTTGCGGTGGTCGATCGCAAACTGGACATTTTCAGTCGGTGAGAGTTCATCGAATAGGGCAAATTGCTGAAACACGATTCCGATGCGTGGTTGCTCGGGGAAAACGATTTCAGGTTCTGACGTATTCGCCGATGTTCCAGTAGTGGTTTGATCTGCCTTTTCGGGTCCTGTTGGGTGCGTTGTTTGAAGATGGTGCCCGCTTTCGATCTGACCTTTCCATTTGATGACAGGTCCGTTGCGGGGTGTCAAACCAGCAAGTGTACGAAGCAGGACCGATTTCCCGGCTCCACTGCCTCCGACGATCACAGTGATCTTGCCAGCCGAAATTGTCAGATTTGTTTCGGCAAGCAACTCCCGATCACCTGCGTCGATTTTCAATTCATTCAGGCAAAGCGATTTGGGGATCGGCTGTTTGTCGCTTGTCGATGGGGCGTGGTCATTGGGGTTGGTTGTCACTTGCGGGTTGCCTCCATCGAATCATCGTTCTCGACGCGATTGATGTCGGTACGGATGTCGGCGTCCGTGATCGCAAGTTGGGTGTTGTCAGGATTGGCAAGGTAAACAATTGGATATGGCATCGCTTCCCGTGAAAGTTCGATTCGGGGTAGTTGCTGCGGAGCGTCATCCTGATCGGGGATGGCGACGATCCATTGTCGATCCTTACCCAGAATCTGGCTTCTCAGGACCCGGGCGAAGTTTGGATTGATACCCAGTTCACGCGATCCAATCAGGTCGTCGCCAATGTTTCGAATCACAGGCTCCAATCGATCAGCGGCCAAATCCAACGCCCGGCGGGCCTCGTCACTACTCCAAACATCTTTCCATGAATTCTTCAGACGCTGGTTGTCGACGAGGGATTCTTTCAGGATCTGTCGAACCAGCTGTTTTGCTTCTGGATCGTTCGCGATCACGACCGCTACGTCGGTAAGTTCCTTGCGAACGTTGGGGTTGGCAGCCACGTCAGCCACAATTCGCTGAATGCTGGTGACGATGTCGTCCATCCGTTCCTCAAACACAGGCACTGCTTCATTTTCTACGAAGCGAGACCACTCTTCACGCACGAGATCTTTTCGAGGCAGGAGAGGAAGACCATCGTAAGCGGCACGCCAGCCGAAAGACCAAATCGAGGCGCGGTCCCAGAGCTCTCGCCCAATTTCCTCCGCAGTTGGTTCGCCGTGTTCTCTCACAATGGGAACAATTTCCCGGCGAGCCAGAGGAATCAGTCGTTCGCTTACCACCTCGTCGTTCCAGCGATCACCCAGTGCCTCAATTTCACCACGATGCCTCTTGACCGAAAGGCGGAATTCCGACTCGATGATCGGAAGCGAGCGTTTCAGACTGTCCTGGACCAAGGGTACAAAAGCTTTGGACAGCTCCTGACCATGTTCTCTCATGGTGGCCGCCAGGCGAGCCTGAATCTTTGACCGTGTTTCAGGCGGAAGCATTGTTGCGATTACATCTTCCAAACGGCCACGGTTTCGATGCAAATAGTACTTGCAGCTTTGTGGATCAATGTTGGCAGAGTGCCATGTCAGAACAGCAGACGGTGAAGCGATGTCCAACGCTGTGGAGTCGGTCGGAAGCTGCGGTGCGATCTTCACGAATCCAACTTGTGTCCATGAACCATCCTGCTGCTGAAGGAAGACGGGATCGTGAACTCGCAGTTGCCCTGCAGGAGCATTGATGGGGACTTCCTCGGTTCCACCGAACAAATAGTTCTTGAGCGACTCATCCGCTCGGCTGGCGACACGTTGTTGTTCATGGCGTAGAACCGTGAGAACTGAACCGACGGCGACTACCCAGGTCGTGACTCCGATGATTCGCAGAATCATTCTTTTCATCATGTTGATCGCCCCCCCCGGTTCTCATGGATTCTTTGCTGCGCAGACTCGTTACGACCTTGTTGCTCGATGAGCTGTTTCATTGCTGTCGCAGCGATTTTTCCTGTCGGCCGATCTCAGTTGTCGTTGCTGCACTTGACAGTTGTCGTTGCTGCACTTGACAGTT
>PKCN01000073.1 GCA_002862205.1 Planctomycetaceae bacterium
TTCGACTTCCTCCAACTCATCTTCACCGTACTCCTCGTCTTCCTCACCTTCAGACTCGTCGTCGGTTTCTTCGTCGTCGGTCTCGGTTTCTTCGTCCTCGTACTCTTCGCCTTCACTTTCTTCGTCCTCGTACTCTTCGTCGTCGTACTCTTCGCCTTCAGTTTCTTCTTCCTCGTCGTACTCTTCGCCTTCAGTTTCTTCTTCTTCGGTTTCTTCGTCTTCGGTTTCTTTCTGACTGGCCTCGCTGTCCTCTATTTCATCTTCACCGTCGCCATTTTCGTACTCGCCATCATCATCTCCGATTTCTTTCTCCTCGAGATCATCTTCATACTCATCATCATCTTCGCGATCTTCGCCCTTACGATCTTCGCCCTTACGATCTTCGCCCTTACGATCTTCGCCGGGCACTTGGTTGTGTGGACCCACTCTTTCATCCTCCCATGCATGCTCTGCTTGCCCAAGACTCTCAGAATATTCCTGCGACTCCTGTTTCACTGATTCAATCTGCCTCTCTCGCGTCCGTTTCTCGGGCACAAGATCTGCGGTGTCGTCTTCGGCTTCATCCATTTCACTCATGACAATCCGTTGAACGTTAGAACAGGAAACGAATAAATCATTAATCAGCTACAAGCCCTGATCAATGAAGACGGCGAGCGTTGACACAGATCAATTGTGGATCTCAGTCCCCACGCCACTGGTTGTAAATATTTCGAGCAGGAGCGAATGCCGCAGGCGACCATCAACGATGTGAATTTTCCGAACGCCGCGTCCTAATGTCTCGATACATGCCTCAACTTTAGGAATCATTCCAGCGTCAATCACTCCCTCTTCAATGAGTTGGCGTGCATCGTCGGCGGAGAGCGAGTGGATGATCGTGTCTGGATTTTCTTTATCCCGGCGAACTCCGTTGACATCTGACAGGAAGACCAGTTTCTCGGCCCCCAAGCTCTGAGCGACAGCCATGGCAGCGGTGTCTGCATTCACGTTGTAACGCTCACCATTGGCTCCTTCGCACATGGAAGGGATGACAGGGACCTGATCGGTGCTAGATAAGCCTTCAATGACACTGCGATCAACTCGCGTGACATCGCCGACGAAACCAAGATCTTCTTCAGGCTCAGTTGCCAGCTTCTTTCCAAACAGCACATTGGTGGTTTCAAATGATAGATTCATTCCCCTGCCACCCAACCGCTCAATTTCCTCGGTCAAGAAGACGTTGAGTTCTTTGGCGAGCACGCGTTGCACGACATCCAGCGTAGCCTCGTCTGTCACGCGTCGCCCACGCACGAACTGTGCTTCAATTCCGGCTTCCGCTAATGCTCGATTGATAGCTTTGCCACCACCATGGACAATCACTGGCTTCATTCCCACCGATTCCATGAAGATCACATCGAGTAAGATATGCATCAAGGCTGATTCGTCATCGAGCAAACTGCCCCCCAGTTTGATCACGGTGGTTTTACCGCGAAAACGTCGAATCCAGCCCATCGCCTCAATCAGCGTATTCGCTTTTCCGATTGCTTCATCCACGCAGAAATCTCCAATTTCACCGACCAGTCGCTCCGCGATTGTCGATTTCATAATCCACGCGAGGGGGCTAATGGGGTTTTCGGGAAGGGAAAAACCGATCAATTTAGAGTCGGCCCGAGAAAGGGTCAATTGAGAACCCCCGTTTGAAACGGCAGAGAACAAGGAAAGCCTGTATGAGTGTGCAAAAACTTGCAGTGGTTGGTGGCGGACAGATGGGCCGCGCGTTGGTTGGGGGACTTGTGGCGAGCGGGGTCATTTCAGCCTCAGAAGTTACCCTGGTGGAACCGGATGCCGAAAGTCGCCAATGGTGGACAGAAAACCACTCTTTGGTCGAGTTTGCTGACTTGGCATCAGCCGTGAGTCACTGCGATGCCGTTCTTTTGGCGGTCAAACCCAACATCCTTCCCAGCGTGATCTGCGAAATCAGCTCTGAATGGCAAGATAAGCTCGTCATCTCGATCGCCGCAGGAATCGGCCTTGACGATCTTTGCAGCGGCTTAGGCCACTCCCGGGTCGCTCGAGTGATGCCCAATACACCTAGTCTCGTCCGGCAGGGGGCAAGCGGCTACTGCTGCGGCGGTGACGTCTCCCCTGAAGATCGAGCGTGGATTCAGTCAGCCCTTGAGTCGGTGGGATATGCGGTTGAGGTCGCGGAATCGCAGATGGATGCCGTAACAGGCGTCAGCGGTTCGGGACCTGCTTACGTCTGCATCGTGATTGAGGCGCTCGCCGATGGTGGCGTGCTGGCGGGCTTGCCACGTCCACTGGCCTTGAAACTTGCCACCCAAACTGTGCTCGGCACTGCTACCATGATCGCAGAGACCAAACGGCACCCGGCGGAACTGAAGGATGCGGTAGCCAGCCCCGGAGGTACCACGATTGAGGCAATTTCGGTTCTGGAACAGAATGGGATTCGTGGAGCACTGATCGAAGCGGTCGCTGCGTCGGCAGAACGCAGTCGGGAAATGGGAGAAGACGACTGAGCATGACGCTCTGAATCCGTAGGGCGGCAGCCACTCACTGCGAAATAGCCGCATGCCCCAGCGAGTGCATCGCAAGCGAACCTCAGCACACAGCCCTCAGCAAACCACTGCCGCTTCTCCCGAGAACTGTTTTCAAACCAGAAGATTCTTATCGAGACTCGAAACCATGACTTCACCACTCATCAAGATCGACGATAAACACATCCCGCTCTATCGAGTTGTTTGGGTCAGCGACGTGCCCCACTTTTGCGGCGAACCCGACTGCATGCACGAGGGTGACTACGAAGTCAGGCTGGATGTCGATGACTCCCTGTGGACCAACAGCAAGGGCCGGAACGAAGTTTTGAAGTCGCTTGCTCGCTGGTGTGGTGACCCCAAACCTGACGACGACAATCAAGAGTCAGACCCCACAGACTGGTAGCAACCCGAATCGCCAGGGAAACACTGCGGTTGCTCACGATTGACCCGCACATTGCTACCAAGCAGCTTTCAATGGCAGCGGGCAGCCTGTGGTCAATCGAATCGCGGTGTTGCTCACGAAATAGCCATTGCTGGCAGACAAGAACCGCCGGGGCGTTCAACAAAACGCTATTGAAAAAAATGCTCAGGCAGATCAATCGCCTCACCAGCGACCAGAGAAGGGATCCCCCCTCGGATGGGATAGACTCGATTGGCCTGGCTATTCAACAGTGCGGCATCCAATGGGGCATTGATTCGCTGGTCAAGTCGATCCCGCAAATCGCCGGATTCGAGCGCGACGTTGATACGTTGAACGCGGTCGCCAATGACCAATTGCAGATTGCTACCGTCCACAGGACAACGCAACATGTCTATCAATTTTGAATCGAGCATCGATTTTCGCTCAGCTGAGCCATCTGTTGGAACCGAAAGACAAAGTCAGACGGGGAATGTAACCGTTGAGGGATTCGCGCGTCTGTACGGATCCCTCTTCAAGGGTACATCACCACAGAGATCACAACCATCTGTCCGTATCGCAGGCGAGGGATTGCCATGACTGGTCGGATCTTATCCAAGGTTGTCTACCGGCTCATTGCGTTGGTAACAGCAGGAACCAGCATCACTTTGATCACATCTGAGGCAACTGCCCAGACCGGCTTTTTCACTGATCCTCAGACAGGGATCGTTTATCGAAAGATCAGCCGAACGATCGAAAAACCGGTGGTACAGACCAAAATCCACCAGCAAAGCGAAGTCGTGTACCGACCGCACACGATCACGGAAACGAAGCCTGAAAATCGAACCGTCATCACACCGGTCGTCGAATACAAATGGAAGCCCAAGCTGTCCGGTCGCTGGAATCCGTTCCGACCGCCTTCGGTTCGCTACGAGAGAGTCCCTCTTACAACTTGGGAAGCCCGAACGGAAGTCATTCACAAAACGAAGACGACGACCCAGTGGGTTGCCGAAAACAGAACGATGGAAATCCCCATCAAGACGGTACGCACCTCTCGGGAACACTCGGTCGCCTACGAGGCGGTTGGACGCGTGAGCCCCAGTAATCTACCGGCAAATGTTGCAGCAAGATTGCAACCCCTCAATCGCAACACTCCGTTTGAGTCGCTTGAGCCGTCGAGCGTTGCGATCACCAATTTCGCTCCACCACGGATTGCTGCCAGCACAGTTTCGACCTTGAAGCCAGGAATCCACACCAGGAACAGCACCCAGAATGGAATGGCCGCGCAAAACCTGACTCCCGATCCCACCAGCGGGCCAGTGAACAACCGCGGCATCGCCAACCAGCGTCCCCTGCCCATGTTCAGGTAGCGAGTCGAGTAGGCTGGACCGTCGATGGCCGTAACCAACCGGGTGCCATGGAGACAAGGCAGAGCCATGGAGACAAGGCAGAGCCATGGAGACAAGGCAGGGCCATGGAGACAAGGCAGGGCATCGATCGCCCTATTTGCCGAATCACCAACCTTGGCCCCAAGGCGTGGCATCCAGGTTGAATTTCTCTCGAGCAGAAAGCCTCCAGTTGCAAAGCCTTGAGGTTTTCCAACACAGGCAGGCCCGCGGACCACTCAGATACCGCCTGAACCGGAGAGCAGACAGCTTCCAGTTAATTGCGTAGGAGTCGATACAGCAGGCACAAAAAAAGCCCCTCCGATACGAAACCGGCGGGGCTTTTTTATCTGAATCACGATTGGCAATGAACTACTTGAGTTCGACGCTTCCGCCAGCCTCTTCGACTTCGCCTTTGACCTTCTCGGCCTCTTCCTTGGAGACGGCCTCTTTGAGGGTTGCGGGAACCCCTTCGACCATCTTCTTGGCTTCCATGAGGGAAGCACCAGTCAGGTTCTTGACGACCTTGACCACGTTCAGCTTTTTGTCGCCGAAACCGGTCAAAACAACGTCAAATTCGGTCTTCTCTTCCTCAGCTACACCCTCATCGGCAGCGGCCATGACGATAGCACCACCTCCGGCAGCAGGCTCGATGCCATGCACATCCTTCAGGTAGTCGCTCAGCTCTTTGGCTTGCTTGAGGGTCATTTCGGCGATTTTGTCGCCCATTACTTTGGTGTCATCGCTGAATTCTGCGACGGCGGTTTCTTCAGACATAGGAAATACCTCGAAAACAGTTGGGTGATTTGATAATTAAGGGGTAACGGCGCCAATGAGGGCCGGGCGAAGGATTATTCGTCCCCTTCGCCTTTCTTCTTGATTTGGCTGTTGAGCATTTTCCCGGGGCCAAGGAGCGCGGCAGAGAGTTGCGCTCCAGGTCCGAGTACCTGCCCGACAAGCATCGAAATCTGTTCTTGCCTACTTGGCCATTTGCTAACCGCCTTGAGGCCGTCAGCATCGAGCATCTCGCCGTCCATGACGCCGCTATCAGCGACGAAATCATCGAATTTTTCTGCATCCTTATCGAGCTCAACCAGCTCTTTGACCAAGGACACAAAATCAGTCGATCCCCAACAAATGCCGACTTGGCCCACTGCACCCTCGAAAGCAGCAGCGAGATGTGTTCCCTCGGTGGCCCGTCGGGCCAACGAGTTCTTCACGACCAGCATGTGGATGTCTTTTTTGTCGAGCTCACCGCGAAGTTCGTTGGTTGTAACAGCGTCCATCCCGACGCAACTAACCAACACCGCATCGTCGACTCCTACGAGCCGGCGACGAATGTCGCGGGTAACGAGCTCTTTGACGTATTTACTCATCAGATTGGTTCACTTGATACGATCGTTTCGATCACTAACTGGGCCACATCACCGTTCCTTTTGGGACGGAACTATGAGGCTACTCGAACACTCGGGCTCATCGTGCCACAAATCGCCACACCCTTGATGTAGGTGCCTTTGACGCTCTGTGGTTTCATGCCCTCGATAAACTTGACGAAGGTTGTGATGTTTTCGGTCAGCTTGGCAGCATCGAAACTCATCTTTCCAACCATGGCATGGACGTTACCGCCCTTGTCGTTACGGAACTCAACTTTTCCTGCCTTGTACTCGCCGACGACTTTGGCGACGTCAGGGGTTACCGTTCCGGCACGTGGGCTGGGCATCAATCCTCGAGGTCCAAGCACGCGTCCCAGAGGGCCAACCAGGCCCATCATGTCGGGGGCCGCGATACAAACATCGAAGTCAGTCCAACCATCTTTGATTTTCTTGGCCAGATCTTCTTGGCCCACTTCATCAGCGCCCGCCTCCTGAGCTGCGGTTGCCGCATCACCTTTCGCAAAAACAACCACTCTCTGGGTCTTTCCGATCCCGTTTGGCAGTACCAAACTACCCCGAATGATTTGATCTGCTTGGTTGGGGTCGACCCCTAGACGCATGTGAATCTCGACCGTCTGATCAAACTTGGTCGAATCATATTTCTTGAGCGTATCCACCGCATCCGAGAGCGGAAGCGGGTTTTCAGGCTGTTTTTCAAGCGAAGCGCGATAGCGCTTTGATTTTTTACCCATCGGGTCACGACTTTCATTAGGTCGGGTGGTTTGGCGAAATCACCCGTCCCAGTGAGTGTCACCCAAGTGACACACGGCGGCAATTTCTCCCACGTCTCGCGGCCGATCCACGAGCGACAAAGACTTTCGCTGACAAAACCGAGATCGTCAACGGCAATCGAGCGTTCTTAGCGGAGTTTTTTTACAAATTTGGCTCTCCGAGTGATCCGGCGGGACCGCTGCACCAGATTTCATCGACACTCGCACCCACTCACTCGAGTCCGAGTCCCCAACAACCGACCAGATTCCGACCGCGTTCTCGGCCACCAAGCAGCCAAATCCTCTGCCAACTCATCTCCAAAATTGGCATTTTCTGCCAGAGATACAAAGCCGCCCCCCAAAACCGAGAAGCCCCAAGTGCAAAACTGCCACGGGAAGCGGGTCACCCAGGTCACGATCCCCCTCACGCAGGAACAACTGCGTTTTATCGAGCCCCTTGTGTCCTCGAGCAGCTCCCTGCTTCGGCGAGCATCGATGCGGCCCGAACTTGCTGCCCGGATTTGATCATTGACCGCTCAATCATCCACCACAGTACCGGGATCATCCATCGCTGTTCCATGATCAACCATGGTCTCGCCGGAAGCCGAGTCGGCTTCTCGGTTTGTTTTCCCTGCACCCGGGTCTTCCACCATTACCAGAGGTCCACGCCCATCTGACTGGGGGCAAGTCAGCAATACCATTTTGCGGCGTGTTCCCAAGTCGAGGAAGGCGACTCGAGTGATCGGTTTGATTCGTTTTTTGTCGACCAAATTAAGCAGACGCAACTCATCAGCTTCGCATGATTCAAGGGGCAACGAGACAAGCATCGTTCGCTTCTTGGTTTGGATCAAATAAACCCCGTCACCAGTCACGTCCAGTTCATTGTCGACAGGCCGAAAACCGAAATGCTTTCCGATCAGATCAAGCTTTTCATCACCTTGACAGCCCGCAAACTTCTTCATGAATTCTGGGGGAAAATCGGCCGAGCAAGCCGGTCGTTGAGGGCCGCTGGTACCTGCGGCGTAGACGTCTTGCGAGTTTTCCGCCAGAGGTCCTTCATCGATTGAATCAAAATCGGAATACGAATCCAGCCCGGCGTCACTGCCACTTGCGTCACTGCCACTTGCGTCACTGCCACTTGCGTCACTGCCACTTGCGTCACTGCCACTTGCATCACTGCTGCCCTGCAAAGCCTCATCGACCGCTGTTGCTGCACTAGGCGAAGTGGCAGATGGGTCGGCATCAGTTTGCCGCGCGCGTCGCACAGCCTCTCTTTCTGAGAGTTTGTTGAGAGCAGGTAGAATTTCATCAAAAGCATCCAGTGTTTCCTGTGCTTTTTCCTGCTTACGTTTTACTTTCTTGACTTGGCGATCACGATCCTTTGCTTTGGGATCAATCGCTTTCTCAGGGTCCTGCCTCAACACACGATGCCTGCTCTCCGCAAAACTCGCTCTCGCTTCTGTCATCTTCAGAAGCGAAGCTGCCATTTTCCGTTCAACAAACAGCGTCCGCGCATCCAACACAGCAACAGCGCATCGACTGCCTCGCAGCAACTTGTAGAGGTCCTGAAAATCATCTGCATCCATTTTCTTTACCTGCTCACCCCGTTGCCTTCACGACGTCACTACGACGATCCGAAAACCGCCTGATCACCCATGCCACCAACGAGGTGACTGGCATCAAGTGCTGGATGCTGCAATGCCACAACACAGTGGTTCTGGCGAACAGCAAAGCCTGAGGGACTTAGCAAGATTTGACGCTTTGGGCAGAGCCACTGGGTTCAGGCTCGAAACATCGTACCGCATCACTGAGCGGGATGCCCCGCCCCCCGATTGGTGGAGATACCTTTGATCTTTGGCTGACACGAGACTTTTCAACATCCCTCAACCGATTGAGCGTCGGGCTCAAGTGAGCCCCGCAGCAGTTCTGGGAAACACAGCCATGCTGGCCACTGCCTTACCAAATCCCTGCGTCTTGGAATTGCTTGGTCGCGGTTCCAGCCCAATCTCGATTTGCGGCAGGCGATGCCGGGCTTGGATGAAGAATGCGGGCCAATTGTGCCTCATACCCAGCTTTGTCCATCGTGCGTTCCAGACACTTTTCTGCGTACGCCCCCACTCCCACTACGATTTTTGGACGTAGCACGTGAAAGACACGCGTCAGGTGCCGTTGGCAAGCTTCATCCAACAGCTGTCGTTCGGCCAGCGGCAACTTATCAGGGGTTCGATTTCGTGCGCTCTGCTCCATGAAAACCAGTGGACAATAATTTGCGATGAAGTGTTCTGCAAAAAATTCGTCTGGGTGAGGATACCGTTCTTGAAACAACCCCCAGAGCCTACGTCCACTCACTTCGCTCCGCTCAGATTCAAATCCGAGAACGGGTCGCTTGGGGTGCATTTTGGGCGGCGTCTTCACAGGCACATTGATCCCAATCCAATCCCGCACAGCATTCACTTCTCCAAAAGGAACCCCCGTTTGCGCCATTCCCCAAGGGCCTGGATTCATGCCCAGCAACAGCACACGAACGCCATCGTCATTAATGCGTGACAAATACAACTCATGAGCATGCCATGCATAACGCAGCGGGTTATACACATGGGTAACCGGCTCTGCAAAAGACAGGGCATCCACTTCTCGCCGCAACCGTTTTGCAGCGGCTATGAGTTTTTTCCTTGCACCCGACACAGTTGCCTCCATCACACATCTACGTTTCATCTACGCCACCGGAACACCAATGTAACGCGCCAAAAAATCAATGCATCCCACAACGAAACCGGCTGAATTGCAAGATTTGGGAAACAGGCAAGCGTCACATCCCAACCACAAGCACG
The DNA here is from genome assembly GCA_002862205.1 of Planctomycetaceae bacterium. Classification (GTDB taxonomy): domain Bacteria; phylum Planctomycetota; class Planctomycetia; order Pirellulales; family Pirellulaceae; genus Rubripirellula. Next base: position 9,288 of record PKCN01000073.1, read on the forward strand.
TGCTAGACACCGAGATACTCTTCGACGGCATCGCGGATCACAGCGGCATCAACCTGCCTTGCGGACCACTTCTGCACAGCGCGTTTCAGAACCCCAATTTGCAAATCGCAATCAGTCAATACTTGATATCCCAACTCCTTGATGCGACTCTGGAGCGGATGGCAGTTCGAGAGATCGATTACGACAGTGGAACCATCGTTTGCCGGCCACTCATCAAGCTCCAGTTCTGGTGGTCCACTCAAATCGTCCAGCACAAGAATCGCCTGGGCTGCTTCGATCGTTTCTGGCTTGACGTTCCCGGAGACCTTCTGCACCCCGAGTGATTTGGTATCCCAAGACTCGTTTCCCCCGCAATTTCCAAAACAGAGCCTTTCCCCCTCATCTCTGGACGCAAGCTGCTCGACAACCCACAACAGGCGTTCATCACTGCCAGCAAATCGCCCATCCTCTCCACGAACAAGACAATCGATCACAGCCCCCTCACATCCACTCTCTTCGGCATACCAAGCCGATGCTGCTTGCCTGACACTCGGATCAATCAGAACACCGCTGATTCCGGTGACGGCAAAGCCATTGAGAGCCGCAGCGATGTCGTTTGGCGACACGTCGAAGGAAAGCACACGCCAATCAAGCCCGAGTGCAGCAATCGCCCGCTCCAAAGCGAATTGCGAAGGATTTCCGGCAATCGGGTTTCCAATTACGGTCAATAAAGGTTCAGTTGTACCGTGCATGTTGACAGCGACAGGAGTGGAATACCGTGTTAATGTGGGAGGTGGGAAAAAGACAGTCGCCGCAAAGCAGCCAGTTGAATTTTCATGTCAACATACCGTAGTCCGAGCATCAATGGCATGACGGTTGTAATCGTCGCGGGCTGGCTGATACTGAATCTGCTGCTATTCCTGTTGCTCGGTTCTTCGGGCAAGCCTTCTGAAATCCCCACGGCCACACTGATCAACGCGTCAACACCACTCGTGGTCAATACAACAGGCCGCAACTGGATGGCTGGCACTGCTTTGGGACTCATTGCCTCAATTTCCTGGCTCGCAACCAGCGTCAGCAACCCCTTTGCCCGGTTCTTGATCCGTATCATGACCGCGATTGGGTGTGTGGCTCTGCTCACCTTTTTTAGCACACCTGATTTTCTCCGCCATGCAGTCAGCATCAGTGGTCTGATTCTGGTACAGCCCTTTGTTTTCCTGGCCTTAGCCATTCCTGACTGGACGATCTCGCTCAGTCTGGTCACGCCCCCCCCCGGGCTGAATCAGGAAGCAGAGGCAGGCCAGAAGCCAAAGATTCCGCAGTTTCACGTTGGAGAGCTCATCACTCTTACAACACTGGTCGCCTTGCTGCTCGCAGCAAGTAGGCAATACACACCCCCGGTCGCTAGCCTGGTGTATTGGCCTGTCTTGATCGGCAGCTGGTTCTTGCTGCAAACAATTGCTGCGTTCACGATTCGCTTGGTAATGTTTCGTCAACTTCAGGTGCTCGTCTTACTGGTACCGATAGTGGTTTTCACGATTGTCGGGCTGGCCAATGCCCAAGGATTCGTATCCGAAGCTCCCGGTCTGACTGGCGTCTACTCTCAACTTTACAGTTTTCTGGTAGCTGGCTTCCTCTGCAGTATCGCAGTTCTCTCATTGGCAGGTGGTCCCAAACTGGAGCAAAATCCAAATGCCGGCAGAAACTAAACGCTGGCGATCAAACAACGATTGTCTTGAGGCGAGAATCGACAGGCAAGCAGCATCGTTGAAATGTCACCCCGATCTGCAGAACCGTTAATTTAGGTAGCAACGTCACGCCGGTGGTACTGGTCAGACGAAACTTCTCAAGAGGTGTTGCAGCAACTGCTGCAGTTTCACGCCTCAAACGCCATTTGTTTCCCGACATTTTCTAGCTTCCCCGGTATTTGTCATGCGCTGGTTGATTGTTGCCACTGTGATTGCGTGCCTTTCTTCAACACTACTTGCCGACCATCCAGATAAGGCAAATCATCCTGTACATCCGCGAATCGATGTGATTGGCCCGTTGGGAAACTGGCTGCCACCATCCTACCGACGCCGTTACAACCGCCCCAGTAATTTCGCCGGCAAGATTTCCTATTACATCGCGCCTAGCAGTCTTGAGGCGATGTCTTGGCAAGCCTCAAAACAACGCGACGCTTACAAAGACCATAAGCCTCGGACGGTGATGCACTATTTCTACCCCAAGCCATGGGAAGCACTCCGCACGGGCCCCCGGATTGATACTCTCAACTTGGGGGACACAAATACGATGCCTTCTGCGTTACCTGCATTTCAGGCTGACGAGACACTGCAAGATGCGATTCAGAAAGAAGACGAGCTACTGCGGGAACTGGAAGCGAGCCCCGAGGAAGGTGCTTCCCCCTCGGATCACCCACCCTTGCCAGGAATTGGCAGCATCAAGGGTCCGGTGCAACAACTGATCGAAGGGGACAAGATTCCTCAACCCATCGTTGCGCCCGAATCTGTCAAGTAGCTCTGTGTGAACTGACCAAACGCAGAGGGCAGGCTCCTGAACTTCTGGATGATCATCATGTGGGTGCCATTGCCGCCAATAGCGGTTAGATCGATGGTGCCCCACAGAGCAACAAAAAAGTGATCCACTTTTTTTTGTAGAACCGTCAAAGTTTAACACCTGAGGCTCCGATACAACCTCTTGGACGAGGTTAACTCGGTTCTCTGGTTTCATTTTGATGACCAGAGCGACAGGAGAAAACATCGTGGGGGGCTTCCACACTCGGCCAGTACGGGAACACGCTAAATCGCGCTGTGCGATGAAATCATGGTGTGTTTCACGACGGCACGACCCCGGAAGTCCAGCGGATGAGTCGCTCGCTTTTAAAACAAACTACCTATTTGCAGTTGTTGCTGACCATCCTGTTGGCAACCGGATGTGCACCCACGCAGCCGTTCTTTCTGCATGAATCGCCCGATTTGCAGCACTATCTCAATAGTGCCACGCAGATTGAATATCCCGATGTTGAAGTCGAGAGTTTGGCGGAGACAACGGAGTCACAACGCCCACTTTCCATTGGCAACCATGACTATCAGTTTTGGGATCTGACGGTTGAAGACTGCGTCTCAATCGCTCTCCAAAACGCAAAGTTTTTCGTCACGACCAGTGGCAACGCCGAATTCCGCCAGAACATCGCAGCTCAATTCACGAGTGCTTCTGCCGACCAGTTGGGCAGCATCTACGATGTTGCAATCCAACAGGCCACCACTCAGTCCATCCCGTTAACGGTCGATGGGAACGGCAATCGGGTTCTGCCTCGTGGTGTCCAGCGGGCAAATCAGATCGGTGGCGTTGAAGACGCACTTTCTGAATTCGATGCACAGGCAAGTTCATTCTTTGACTACAGCACAACCGACAGGCCCCGAAACACCGGCAGCAGTTCTGTTTCACGAACATTGTTTCGTGGTCAAGACGCAACTCAGCAAAGTGCCATCAGCAAACGTTTCGCTACAGGCAGCGTGGCGACCTTACGCCAACAGGTCATTTACTCACGAAACAATCTGCCTTTGGACCAACCGCAATCGGCGGCGAGACAGGTCTCCAGCGACTGGACCGCTACTCTGGAAGCACAGATTCAACAGCCTTTGATGCGAAACCGCGGAACGCTCGTGAACCGAATCCCAGTCGTGCTTGCCAGTCTGAATGAGGACGTCTCAATCACGGATTTTGAGGTCCAAGTCCGCAACCTGGTGCGTGATGTCGAGGTTGCCTACTGGAACCTCTACGTCGCCTATCGAAGTGTGAATGCAGCGATCATCGGGCGTAATAGTGCCATTGCAACAGCCAAGTTTGCCAAGCTGAACTACGACAACGGTACAGGAACAAAGCAGGAACTGGCTCAAGCTGAGGAACAATACTATGGTTTTCGGGCACGACTCTCATCAGCTCTCGCTGGATCCAACATGCCGGGTGATGACCGCTTTGGTGTGTATGGCTACGAGCGTGTGATGCGAGAACTGATGGGTCTGGCTGCCACCGATGGACGCCTGATTCGCCCCATTCAGGAACCCAGTCTTGCACGACTGGAATTCGACTGGAACGAGAGCGTCGTCCAGATGCTGTACCTGAGCCCTGAACTGCGAAAAGCAAAGACCTTCATCAAGCAGCGTGAACTGGAACAGGTATCCGCCAAGAACCAGATTCTGCCCGAAGTCAACCTGTCACTGCTGTATCGTTGGGTGGGTGTGGGTGACACCTTGGGCCCTCCCCGACGCCGCGACCAGAAATTCCCGAGCCCCGGCAGCAGTGCTCTGAGCAGCCTGACCAGCGGTGACTATCAGGAAGGTGTTGTCAGGCTGGAGATTACTCCGCCAGCAATCGGTGCCAGACGTGAACTGACCCGGATTCGCGGAACCCAACTGCGGCTTCAACAATCTCGTGCCTACTTGCAAGACGCAGAAAGGTTACTTGTCAGTCAGCTCAGCGATGCAGTCGCAAAATCAGCAACGCATTACCAACTCGTTCAAACCAACGCGATGCGTTGGCAAGCCTCCGAGCAGGAAGTCGAAGCTCGCTTGGCGGAATACAAAGGTGGTCGTAGCCCGGTCAATGTTGTTCTGCAAAGCCAGCAGCGACGAGCAGATGCTCAAATCAGCTATTACCGGGCTCTGGGCGAATACAACAAATCAATCAACTATGTGGACTATCTCAAAGGCACGATGCTTGCCAACAACAATATCACGCTGGCAGAAGGCCCTTGGAACAAGAAGGCATACTGGGATGCGTTGGAACGAGCCCGCGAGCGGAGTGCCGGTAAGCGACACTACGGTGGTGTCACCCGGCCAGGTGTTGTTCGACGTGGACCTGTCCTGAGCGCGGAGAATGCATTGGAAATTGCGGGCGGCGGAACCTTGCTTGAGGAACAGCTTGAAAGCGAAGGAATCGGCACGGAGCAAGCGGATCAACTGCAAATGGAAATGCTGCCTTCGGGCCCGATTGAGGTCCAGGATACTCCTCTGAGCGAGCTTGGTTCATCACAGAGCGAAATGCTGGCTCCTCAACGTGAACGGCGAGACACCGGGGCTCAGCCCACACCATTGCCGATGCCAAAGACAACCGCACCGCTCGACGTACCCAACCAGTCGATTTTGAAGCCTAACAGTGCAGCCAAGCCACTTCAAACGATTGCCCCGATGAGTTACGAAACCGACTCCGAAATTGACTACTCTCCCGTTCCTGTCCCGAGAAAACCTCTGCCCCCCAAATAACAACACGTACCGCATTCCGTAGGGCGGAGGCTCTACGAGGACTGCCCACTCGCGTCGGGAATGACAGTCCTCGTAAACGAACAGCTCGAGTTTTGCCATTTGGCAACTCGAGCTTTTCGTCGTTTCCTCAAGCTGCTCTCAAAGTAGTCAGCAATTCCATCGCTTGAGCAGGGCAGAAGCCAATCGGCACCTCGGTTCAACTGCCGCACTGACTGCCTGACTGACTGACTGCCTGACTGCCTGTAAGCGAGAAAAGCACAAGAGAGCTGCCTGTCGCCGAAGTCCGGACAAGGTTGAGTCGATAAGCCTTGTTCGGAGATTGGGTCCATCAATACCGCAAACTGAGATCACAAACGAGACACCACTGAAACGTACTCCAATCAAACAGCCGTCAATTCTGGTCCTGCCTCACTGAGTGGAGCAGGCATTAAAACATCGCAGGCTGGAACCAGCCGAATATTCTTGCATCTGGACAGTTGAAACTGGCGAGGTTGTTCGCGGCACAAGCAGAGCCCCAAGAATCGATAGCTACCCATGAATCGAATCGGGCTCACAAAACGATGGGTCCGATTGCCCTTAGCGTCGGCATAATCCATTTCGATCACGTAACGGTCGGAATCCTGCATGGCACGGCGGAGAATACGGTTCATCATGTGGCCTCTTCAGGTTTTCGGCTGCTGTCTCAACACTTCAGTTATTCGTTGTTGGCGTGACACGTCTGGTCCGAGCCGTAGAAAAAGTTCTCAAAGCTGGCAAAACACGTCCAAAACCGACGTTTTAGCTGGCAAGCCCAATTGCCCGAAACGCATTCATGCAGCCTTGGCAGGCATCCTGAATGCTCGAAAGGGTGACCAGCCAACTCTGGGAACCTGATGGCAAGCCTGAGTTCCGGCAACCTAAACCGGCAAACCAATCCGTTGAATACGATGATTGCTACTGTCCAGAATGTGTACCCGATCACGAGAATCCACCACGATGCCCCAGGGCTGATTAAGTCGGCCAGGTTCGAATCCAGAACCGCCCCAGCTTGCAATCCAATTGCCATCGGGGTCGAAACGTTGCACACGATCATTTTTGTATTCAATGACCAGCAGGCTTCCATCACTCGCAAAGGCGATGTCATAGGGATAGAAAAACTGTCCCTGTAGATTACCTGGCTGACCCCAGATGTCGATCAACTCCGGTGTCTCGGGAGTGAGATCAAATCGTTGAATTCGATGGTTACAGGAATCCGCAACCCAGAGCACATTGTCTCGGACCACTAAACTTTGCGGCCTGACAAATTTTCCAGGTGCGGTCCCGTTACCTCCCCACTGTGTCAAAAAATTCCCATCAGGATCAAATTTCTGGATACGATCTGACGCGTTGTACTCGCCGACATAAAAACAACCTTCGGAATCACAAGCCGCATCGGTGACAAACGCAAAGTCGCCGGGAAGATGGCCTGCCTTGCCACCAATTTGTTCCTCCGGACGCAGTGTTCCGTCGAGTGAGTAGGAGAGCATACGGTAATAATGCGTATCAGCGACGAGTAGTCGCCGGTCATCAACCCCCGCCCCTTTGACCTCGGATTTTGATTCTGCTTTCAGGCTGTCATTCTTGCTTGACTGGATTGCCAAACCCGTCGGCCTTCCATTCTTTGTTTCAGGAGTACTCCAGAACCTGATAAAGTTCCCGTCAGTGTCAAATACTTGAATTCGCCCTGTGGTATCAACGATGTACAGTCGATCTTGATCATCAATCGTGATCGCCCTTGGTTTCAGAAAACGTCCTTCGCTCATTCCCCGTCTCCCCCACACCAAGTCGGGCAGCGGTCCTTGCACGGCAGGGACACATCCAACCGCAGCAACGCTGCCCCATGCGGCAACAGTTGCCAAATCACACAAGACTTTTCGGCGATTTGGTTGGTTCATGAATTGAAGCGTTGGGTGACTTGTGAAGACATTTCCAGAACTCCTACAATGACGCTCACGGAAATAGTGACCGCCGCACCTGAGTATAGCCGGTAATTGCAAATTTCGCGTGGAGGCCCAAAAGGGGATCACGTGGAGATGCAGCAGTCACCCACAACTGGCACGATTGGCTGGCAGCTTTTACGAGTACGCGAATCAGGGGCAGTTTCAAAGAGTCTTGATTTTGCAAATTCGTGGTACCTGCCGAGTTTGATGCCCAACCAACACACGGATACCTGATCCTGACATGCCCGGACATCTGCACCCCGTTGAGCCTGCGATGCTCCGCAAGAAACGTCAGGAAAATTTCGACATTGAGCGCAAAACCCAGATACAACTCCTCCACATGGCCCCTCTTTTCCAGGCCATTCCCTCTGTGATCCCATCATGCTGAAAACACTCGACCTACGCGCGACAGATGATCCACGAGACATCATTCATCGCACAGTACAAGCATTGGTGGAGGGGCAGGTGGTTGGCGTTCCCACGGACACCGTCTACGGGCTTGCCGTGGATGCTCTATCAGAGACAGCGATCGAAGAGCTTTTCCGGCTAAAGGGTCGTCAAGTCGATATTCCATTGGCAATTTCGGTTGGAAGCCGCGAATCAGCTGAAGACTTTTTGTGTAAATCCTCACCTTTGGTCAGGCGTCTGAGTTATCGATGCTGGCCAGGCCCCCTGACATTGGTTGCGCCCTGTGATTCTCCAACCTCAGCGGTGACCCAACTACCGGAGTCTGTTCGCAGGCGGATCACTGGAGATTTTGGATGCGTTGGATTTCGGGTCGTCGACCACCGTGTTCTCGCACATATTCATCGTTTTTTGTCGGGTCCGCTGGTATTGACCAGCGCCAACGCCAGCGGACAAAGTCCTCCCACCACTGCCGAAGGGGTCGCCGACCAGTTCACCGATTCTTTACCACTGCTGCTCGATGACGGGCCAACCCGTTATGGTGGGGCCTCAACGGTTGCCCGAGTTCAGGGAAACCGGCTGGAAATACTACGCGAAGGCGCCATCGAGCGTGCTGCCATGAACCAATTTGTAAAACCCGTGATTGTCATTGTCTGCACTGGCAATACATGCCGTAGTCCGATGGCAGAAACCCTGCTTCGGGAACAGATACGTCAGAAGCTGGGCAGTGAGGATAAGGTGCGAGTTCTCTCAGCGGGAGTTGCAGCGGGTGCAGGCAGCGGCGCAAGTCCGCAAGCGGTGGAGGTGATGGGTTCACGGGATCTTGACCTGACGGGGCACAGCAGCCGTCCTCTGGATGATGCGGTGATGAATGTCGCTGACCTGATTTTGACGATGACCCGAGGTCATCGAGCCGCGATCCTTGCCGCATGGCCGAACATGGAAGACCGTGTCCACACCCTCAGAAGAGATGGTGGCGACATCACGGATCCCGTCGGGATGCCCGTCGAAGTCTACCAATCTTGCTCGGAGCAGATCGATCAGGAGTTGTCAGCATGGCTGGAAGCTCTGGGCGATGATTTTTTCCCTATCAACGCCTCAAGTAACGAGTGAGGTCAAAGATGCTGAAAGTAACGATTGCAAGTGACCACCGTGGAGTACACATCAAAGACCGGCTCATTCAAGCTCTCCAAGCTCATGAATTCACGGTTAGCGATGAAGGAACGGATTCTGAGAAATCCGTCGACTACCCTGATTACGCCCAGCAGGTTGCCAGAAAAGTCAGCAGCGGCGAAGCGGATCGCGGCATCCTGATTTGCGGAACCGGGATCGGCATGGCCATCACAGCAAATAAATTTCCCCGCGTCCGGGCTGCGTCATGCTATGACGAAGTGATGGTCGAAATGAGTCGTCGGCACAATGATGTCAACATACTTTGTCTCCCTGGAGACATGATTGGCGATCGAACAATCGACGAATTGGTGCTGATGTGGCTCAATACCAAGTTTGATGGTGGACGCCATGCGGACCGGGTAAAGAAAATTTCCGAAATTGAATCGCACTCATGTAATGAACCTGACAAGGATAAGATTTCGCTTGATCCCTCCGCATCATCGCTCGACCCGTGATGAGTCAATCCAACACTGAAAAAACAGCTACTCCCGAACCAAAGTCCGTGACCGGACAATGGTCCGATTTGATCGGCCACGAGCAAATACGAGACTGGTTTGCCACCGCAATTGAACAAGGACGGTTTGGTGGAAGCATGCTTTTTGTTGGCCCCCCGGGTTCCGGCAAACGAACGGCAGCGAAACTTCTAGCCAAAACTCTGCTGTGCGAAAGGGTCCCCCCAGCAAGCATGTCGCCCTGCGGAATTTGCAATTCATGTATTCAGGTTGAGGCAGATACCCACATCGATTTGATTCGAGTGAGAAAACCCGACAACAAGTCGTTCATTCCGCTGGAACTATTGATTGGCGAACGCGATGCCAGAATGCAGGAAGGATTCTGTCACGACATCCAACTCAAACCACTCATTGGCAAACGAAAAATCGCCATTTTGGAAGACGGCGATTTCCTGCATGAGGCGGGGGCAAACTGCCTATTAAAAACACTCGAAGAACCTCCTGCTAATGCTGTCGTTCTGATCATTGGCACGGTAGAACAGCAACAACTTCCGACAATTCGATCTCGATGTCGCATCATCCGATTCGCGTTAAACAACGAGAATGCCAAACGCTTGCTGCGTGAAGTACATCAGATCGACGCCACTGACGAGCGTTTGAGTGAGGCAATCGAAATTGCAGGTGGCAACATGCATACCGCTCGAAGGTTACTCGACTCGGAAACCAATGAATTTCGCGACAAGTTGATCAACCTGCTTCTGGCTCAACATCCTGACCCCGTAAAAATCAGTCGCATCTTGACTGAACAGATTACTGCGGTCGGGAAGGACCCCAAGAAGCGACGTCATGCCTTGCGAGACGCACTTGCGATCGCAGTACAGCATTTCCGCCGCAACTTGCGATCTGCTGCCTACAGCGAAAATTTCGACGCCGGACTGATGCCCCGACTTGACCGTTCTGTCAGAGCGATTCAAGAACTTGATCGTAACGCGAATCAGTCAACACTCATCGAGTGTTACGCCGCCGACATCGCTGCCGGGATCACTGGCGAGCGGGGGGGAATCGGATGAGAGAAGTCCTGATCGGCTGCTAATCAGCGTGATCCGATACAGCCTAGAGTGGAAATTCATCCACTTTTTCATAAAGCGGCATGTATCGGTAATAGACTTCAAGCGTCATCGCACACATTGCTGTCGTGTAAAGACGCCCACCAATATCACCCCACGGATCTGCGAAATGCCAACTGCCCGCCTCGTGGCCTTTTGTTGCCTGGGTGCGGACAAGATGGTCTCGTAGTTTGCTGTTCCACTTTTCCCATGCATGGTGCCGACTATGGTGCAGTGCGAGAGTAGCGTAGTAGTCATGATACACGTTACTAAGTTTTGGGCCACGATTGGCCAAATCTGTCAGTGCGTTATAAAACGGGGTGTACTCGGTTGACTGGCCCAAATAGAGCATCAGTGCCAAGCCGATTGCCGTCGTCGTTTCTTCACCCGGTGGCCCCTTGTACCCGAACCAGAAGTCACCATCTTTGCAGGTGGAAAGTACGAACGCTTTGGCGTCTGCAAGAGTATTGGTGTGAATGTCCACACGATTTTTCTTCGCAGCAACCAACGACAACACCTGCCAAGCACTGAGGGTCATGTCACCTGGACTTCCAGGCACGTATCCCCATGAACCATTCTCGTGCTGGGCATTGCAAGTGAAGGAAGCGCCTCGTGAAACAAGGCGATGCAGATCAGCGTCACCTGACTGTTCCCGCGAGGTCATTGCCAATGCTTCACTCATAGCCATCACGGCAATCCCGTGGCCATACATGCTTCCCTGCTGCCAGTCGAGCCCTGAACCAGCTTCGCCTGCAATGTCTCGTAAAAAATAGATACCACGGCGAACCGTTTCCCGGTAAGGCCCGTCGTGATGGTGCGTATGCCCAGCACCAAGGAAAGCCAATAAGGCAAGCCCCGTTGCCCCCGTCGATGGGGTCGGAGACTCGCTCCCTTTTTTCTTTGTGTGGCGACATGCACCGTTGCAAGGGTCGAGTTCAAGATTGAAAGACCAACTGCCATTATCCCGCTGGTGAGCAGCCAACCAGGCAAGAGCAGCCTCAACAGCCTGTTCACTTTCTCGCGTCGCCCCGTACTTTGCACCATATTCAAGTCGCCCGTCAGGTGTGCGTCTGGCAAGACCACCACCACTGGGCAAACGCACGAGCGACTCCACTCTCGCGCTCTCATCACCCGTTAACAACTGCTGCATTTCGCTGGAGACCGCTTCGATCTTGTCTTCCTTGACCTTGAATGAAGTCGTTGCCGAAGTGGCAGAGATTTCGATCGACACCGCAACCGGTTGATCCAGCGCCGCGTTGCCGTCAAATCGCTGTTCATCCTCCGCATCCAAGGTTTCTAAAATCAAAACTGAATCACTCGGACCCTGCCGGGCAGTCAACTGATTCACACGCCCACTGGCTTTGGGCAAGCTAAAGAAGGCGAGCAGCAACAAAGCCGTCGTATGGACAATGGTGCTTATTAGAAGTGCTGGCAAACGCTCATCTTCACTCACTCGGGGTCGCGCTGGCGGGCACTCATCCTCATCTGCCCTTACCATCACAGTCGGCACAACGCGAACCCCTGCCGAAACTCTCGGCGGAACGTTCAGGCGTGGCGGCGCTGGCTTAGGGATGGTGATTCCGGTCATATCTGTTGTGCGACGTGAAGGTGGACCTAACCACACAACTATACACCGCGCCTTCTGCATTGGCCGAAAAAGCAAGATTTGCGGACGTCAAATACATTCAAACCAGCAGCGTCCAACACTGCCTGCGACACAAATCCCATTGTCAACGAGACCAACAGAGAGCTACCGCCGCTGCTGAGTCAAACCGACTCCGCAACTCACGGAGTCACTCAATACCCGAGAGCAGACGTGCTTGCCTGCACCCCCACACCGGCGGCGTTTTCCCAAAATCGCCAGGAGTCTTTGTGGCGTGCTATTTGTCTTCTATGCACGGACCCCATTTGATCCCTCGGGCAAAAGACCGCTGCACCTGTATCTCACGCGTGCGCGGGGACCGGCATATCGGCCACTTGGTAAGCCCTCGAACGGTAAAGGAAATCGATCAGATTACCCTCGTGAGGCTGCAACCAATTGAGGCGGTTGGTCGGGATCGGTCCGATGTTGACCCGATCGATATCAACCGATGAGCCAGCAGCATGGATCAACTTGGGATCCTGAGTGAGAACCGTACCGACGAGCGTTGACCCAATTCGTTTGAGCATCTGATCCTGAGGGCATTCCACAACGCTTACAAACGGGAACATGTACTCCTTGGATGCAACCTGTCGGTCAGGTGAGTCAGCGTGTACCACCATCGGTCGCAAGTAAGCACAGTGCTCTCTCTCAACCAGCTTCTCGCCAAAGTCGGCGGTCATGTCTTCGACCCCACTCTCCGCCAAATCCTGCTGCACCATGGCATAAGTTCCATTCGCCATCGCTGGAACCGTGAACGCCGCCAGTTGTGCGTCAGGGTCGGACGGAGGTAACACATCAACCGTTCCAATTTTTTCGGCGATCGCTGCTGCGATCTCTCGAGTGTGTCGACTCGCCCAAATGCCACTGCAGTTGATACAGCTGCGTCCCGAATTGCTAAGCACGCTTTCGACGAGTAAATCAAGATAATTTTCCCAATCGTCGACGACATCGTCTCCGATCAGCACCTTTGAAAACCCAGGCCCATGGGCCTGAACGCGGGGATTACCTTCGTGCTGCGCCACCGTCTGCGCGCTACCGAAGATCATACTACGAGGCGTTTTGGTCATGATTGCCCCACCGGCATCATGCCCACCTGGATACAACCCAAACGCTTCAGCTGGAATACCAGCCTCAATGAACGCCGAAACCATCCGATAAGGTGTCCAGGGTTCTTGGGATCCCGGCTTCAATGCCAATCCGACCTGCAGCGGAATTGCGGGCAGCCAGAGTGTATGGACGCCCGGTGAGTTATTCGGCAGCACCGCCCCCAGCACAGGCGTTTGAGACTGGTAACTTACAATCACACCTCGACCTTCCTCACCGTAGCCTCTTGAAAAAATCGACAAATCAAGTCCACGTGTCAAACAGTTCAAAATCTGGTCGATGTTACTCAACACGAAACTGTTCTTGGCCATATTCGACCGGCACATGTGTTCAGGCAACCCAGTGCTGGCTGATTGCTGATGCACGAATTGGTCGACCGACTGCAGGGAATCACCCACCGAGAGATCTGCCGATTCGAACAGGACAGCTGCCCTTTTGCAGCGTTCCACCAGATCTTCCGCCGAGAACTGAAGCAAAGCTTCTCTCGCTTTGTGCGCCTTCCGCATATCTCGCCCAACAATGCCACCGCCCACGTTACCCACCCGGGCAATGGGTTCACCGGTGTCAAAATGAACAACATCTGTAAAATCAAGGGACTCGTAGGGTTTTCCCCAACGCAAAGGACTGAGCGTGATCATATCTGCAATAAAAACTGATGGGACGGGAAGTAAAAAGGCAAGCAATATCATGAATCGGCAGTTCGCCAATTCTCAGTAGCCGGAGTGATCAATAAACCCCAACCGTGGTCGCGCTGGCGAGTTCATGGAAAGGACGAACCCCACTAACGCCATCCCAAGGATACGTTTCAAAGGGAGCTTCTCTTTCTCCCTCATCACGCTCCATGAAGCCCGGCACGAAGAACTCGTCGGTCAGGGTGTAAAGTTTGACGCGACCAGTCTCACCGTACCCGACCTTCTGGTCGTAGTCATCGAAAGTGACAACCTCGGTGACTGCACGCGGTTGGGGTGCAAAGTAGGAGATTTTGTAGTTATCCGCCGCTGTGACTGGTTTGCTACAGGCAAGTCCCATGAGCGTGTTGCCATAAGTCGGTGTCATGTAGACACCGCCCTCTTCTGCCGGTCCGCCGAGTAATTCCTCGACGCAAAATTTGGTCCACTGGGGGGTGAATTCCGTACCTCCCGAGAAGATGCCGGTGATGCCACATTCCTGAAGGCTGGTTCCGCGTTCATCGAGGGCTTCGCCGAGCGACTCCAGAAGTTTTGGGGTCGCAAACATGCATTTTACATCGTGCCCAGCTGTCAGCACCGTGACCGCTTGATCGATGCAATGCTTCTTGTACTCCTCAAGATGATCCATCCAACCTTTCTTGATCAGTTTGACAACCCAGCGTGGATCCAAGTCAATGCAGAAGCAAATCCCGCCACGATACTGAGCGAGATGTTCAACAGCTAGCCGCAAACGCCGAGGTCCACTTGGCCCAAGCATGAGCCAGTTCGACCCTTGGGGGAAGTATTTTTCTGGAAGCGTATCACTGAACAATTCGTAGTCTTTCCAATGGTCCTCGACGACGACACGACTCTTCGGAATCCCTGTCGTTCCCCCGGTTTCGAAGACATAAGTCGGTTTGTTGGCGTGTCCTTTTGGAACCCAACGCCGCACTGGGCCACCACGGAGCCACTCGTCTTCAAAGTGAGGAAATTTTTTCAGGTCGTCGAACGACTTGACGTCGGTGAGCGGATTAAAGTTGAGCTCAGCCTTTTTTTCCAGCCAAAACGGACTCCCGGTCTCTTCGCTGAAATGCCAATGCACCGTCTTCACGGTGTGTTCGTCGAGTCGTGCCCGTGCATCTGATGCCTGTTGGGCTACTTCTTCGCTCACGGTGTAATCCGCCGTACTCATTGAATCCTCGGCTTTCGGGTAGGTGACTGTCTCGCCACTTGTATATCACGCTCAGGTCCGTTGGACGATCCGTCCTCATTCGACGCTACATTATGGAGGGTCGGAAACCATCCGTGGTGAGCCAGCAGTGAAATGGGGCTTCAAAACGCTCAGATCTCTGCTCACAGCCCCGGATTCGAACAAAAAAAGAAATCGTGCCCAACCTGTTGTTGTTCCCACTGAACCACGCATCAAGCCGCTACTGAGGCTCACAGGCATCAATCACCGCCTGAAAAACAGCCGCAAATCATTCAGCCGCATGGGTGCATATTTTGGCTTGCCCCGAGCGCTGCAATGATCACATAGCCAATCGGACGGCTCAGATCCAATCTGAAGACCGCCAACTTTTCAGCCGGTAATTCCTCAGAGCGGTTACGTCAACTCAAGCACCGTTGCCGCACTCCAGAAAATCCTGCGTCTGCAGCGAGCCTTGAATGCGTGCTGCCATGAATCATTGCTCATCCCGTACCATGAAACGCACAAAGTGACGCCGCCTCCCCCGGGATCTGCGACACACACCATTGCCTGCTACCAGAATTTCTTGACTGCATGACAAGCGAAAGCCAATCAGGCAAACAAGCTGGGAACGAGCATCATTGCTCCAGAACTGCCTTACATTTCTTTCCAACACTCGCGGATTGACATGCCAACCAATCCATTTTCCGTCCCAACAGAACTCCCTGATGAACGCGGCGTATTTGGCGAAGCCCGGCTGATCCGGAAGGGTTTTTTGTACCGTGTGATCGAGATAGAGAGTCCGTTCCACTTTCAACTTGTTTATGACGGCTGGTGGTTCCGGCAGACGGTCAAAATCAACGGTCTCATGGCATGGTCACAGATCAGCTGGCTGACGATCGAAAGAGACGCAGAATTCGATCTGCCCTCGGAAGTCTCGGCGGATCAACTGCGATGCAAAATCGAAATCAACTTTGCCAAAGCGTTGCTCATCCGACGTTTCCGAATCTGGATCGACAACCACTTGGCTTACGATGAGGTTCTTTAAGGCAGATGCAGTGACGACATTGCTGCATGGGAAAGAAAAGGCGACTTTGTGATGTCTACCAATTTTTTCAAGCTGCGTCCCGATGAAAATCAGGATGCTTTGGATGATCTCCATCAGCCACCTTCCCGAAACCTGTGAACTCCGGGTCGGGGGTGTGGTAGGTCTCAGGCACAAGCCCCATGGTTGCTGAATCAGGCTTGGCTGCATCCAAAACAAGTGAAGTGTATGCGAACGGTTGCGTTATATTTCGCTCATCAAACAACAGAGTCCTGTGCACCAAGCCCTTGGACACGTCCCATTGATTGGAATGAAAAACTCCCTCGTGATCGAAGAACTCGATCAGCCGAACCCGGAAACCAATGGACAGGAAGGCTTCGGCAAAAGAATGATGGTTGTACAACACACAAGGGTTTTCTGCTCGACGTTCACCACCACGCCGCAACTGGTCCTGAGATTGCTGCGAGGGGTGAAATTCATCAGGCACAGCCACACGCAGATAGCCGCCAGGACGTAAGAACTGAAAACAATTGCGTGCAGCAATTTTGCCTTCCAGCCTGCTCAAATGCTCCCAGACATTTTCTGCAAGGATCGCATCAACAGAACTTTTCTGAAAAAAACAACTCCAACTCGCAGAATCCACTAAGTCAAAATGATCGCATCCGGCGGCAATCCAACCATCGGTGCAATGACTATTCGAACCCAACGCCAAACGGATTCGATCGTTTGATTCAATTTGACGGCGTAGCAGACGGGCCGATCGGGAATCACGAATTGGCCTGCCGAACCAATGAGGTAACCAACGCACGGCATGCACCCCGAACAGCACGAGACAAAAAATGATGACAAGATTCAATACAGAAAATCGCAACGTGCTGTAAAGACGAACCTCTACAAGGTCACTTGAACCCCGGGCAATCGATCTCGATCATCACACCACGGGGTCCGGCATTGAGCACGCAAGTGTCACCCAAACGCACCTGTTTTTCCCAGTCACTGTGAATATGCCCGCACACAACAAGGCGAGGTTGCGTTGCCTCAATCGCGTTACGAATGGCCTGGCTACCGCGAATCATCCCGCTACTATCGTGATCAACAGTATCCAGTGGCGGCGAATGAACCACCAGCACAGCGTTTCCTTGACAACCCGCAAGCAGGGACTCCGCTTGATCTTCGGAAAAGTCATAACTCCAGTCACCGAAGGGAGTCACAGGGATTCCGCCCCCAACGCCCCAAATCGCCATGCCCGCCACGGTGCACCCCGTCCCGTGCAATACACTGGCGGAACTCCAACCCACCACTTCAACCGCAGACTCCAACTCCTGAACCGACTCCCCGTTTCCCGGCACCAAAACCGATGGTTTGTCGATCTCCGCCAAAATTTGGATTGTATCTTCCACCCCTTTTCGCCGTGTCGCAAAATCTCCAGCTCCGATCACAATATCGGCGGCACTGGACAACGCAACGATTCTCTTTGCGGCAATAACATCACGGTGCAGGTCACTAAAACATAAAAATTTCACGCCGTGATTCTCGCAAATTTCAACATGGGAATGACCTCGAAACAAAGGTAGCCAATCGAGAGAGTGGCCGATCGGCACAAAGGGATCACAATGGGATCTCTGAAGCATACATCGTTCGAATCACAATTCCGCTACATTTATTTACGTGCGGCGTTAGCGATTCACCGCCAAAATTGCAGATCCCGTGTCGTTGTCTGATTAAAGTTACAAGAAAGCAACATCGGGATCAGCGTCTCAGGTCGTCGACAAACGCTGTTTGTCGACGACCTCCAAACGTGCAGCTCCTGTTACCCTATTCACGCGTGGTGATGTCTTTCATGCCAAGTTCATCAAATCACCCCACCGATTATCGTCGGCTGATGATCCTGGTTTGCTCCATCGTGCTGCTAGCCACCTTCGCAGTGATTGTCTGGCAGGAGGGGCAACGTGGCGAACACAAAATGCTTGCCAACGCCGCAGGTCGAGTCGGTCTGGTGATGGGTGTCCTCTGGATGGCATGGCCGAATTTACGCCGTCCTATCAATTGGCTGCCACCCGGGATCGCCGTTGCAGGCGTGATCGCGATTGGCATGATCGCCGCTCGCCCCGCTTTAGCCATGGTCGCCATCCCGGCAGTTGGGACGTTGCTGGTCGTGACCACAATCGTTCGCAGCCTGAAACCGTAGCGATAGGCAAAGTTACACGGCTGGAAACTGGACACGCCTGGAACTGCAGCGTAGCGGCTGGACACGTGACGGCTGCTCTGGTTTCACAAGCTGGGCCAACGGCTGTTTGTTAATGCAGCACGCCTCTGTGCTCCTACTTTTGTTCCTACTTTTGTTCCTACTTGATCAAACGTAAAGTCATCGGATATCGATAACTGTTACCGGACCAAACTTGAAGCGGAGCAATGATGCCGAAAACAACTTGCATCAGTGGAACAATGAACAACAAGGGAAACACAACACCGCACGACAAAAGGACGATACCTGAGATCGCGAGCGACATTAGGGATAGGGAAATTTGAAAGTTCAATGCTTCCTTCGCCTGGTTACCGACAAAAGCCGACGTATCACGGCAGCACACGAAAATCACCAATGGCCCGAGAAATCCAAGCAATCCGACCGTGAACACTCCAATCAACCCGGAAGCGTGTGCTAGCGTTGCCAAGACGCGATCGTCGCCCCCTGTCTGGTGGCTCGTGGATGACTTATCCAATGGCTGATTCACCGGTTCTGGGGCCGTTTGATCTGCAGTACCCTCCGCGGGGCCCAAATCATCAGCTACGTGCGGTGGGTTGGATTGCGTAGCTGATGGGCGTGGTGCCGCAGGTGCTGGCACCCGCATCACATGCGAGCAAGCTGGGCACTTGGCTTTCCTACCCACACTGGCTGCGGGTACTTCAAGCTCGTTACCGCACTGCTCGCAGGTGAATCGCATGACCATCAATTATCTTTGAGTTGTGACGTGAAGGAATTAAAACAGGGTTGTCGGATTTCGACATCCGTATGCATGTCGCCGCATCAGTGACGCATCCTTCGCCAAGGACCAACCATCAAGCACGCATTTCATGGGTTATTTTGTACCGAGGTTATTCGTCTGTCCCGGTAAACTCTTGGTGAAAAAACTCGCAACGATAAATAAAACCGGCAATCCTTGCCCGCCGTTCGGGGCTAGAGGGCTCCCATTGCGATGAATTGAAGCCGCACGAGTCCCAGCTTCGCTTCTTGCAAACACACTCAGCCAGTCCCGCACGCAAAGATAGAAAAGGTGAGCAAAATTTAATGATTACTCTGAGCTGATTGCCACAACTGGATTTGAAATAAGTCGCTGCTGTCTCTGCGAGCTTCCCGGCTTGCGTTATCCCGACCATGAATCCCGTATTTTCCCTGTTTTCGGACATGCATCTGCGCCATGGCATGGAAAAAACTGTCATTGTGAAACTCGCAGAACGCTCTCTTTTTGATCATCGCAATCGCAATCAGCGACAAAATCAGAAAAAACCTACCTTACCTACCTTGTTCTGGCCGAACTAATCAACAACACCGGTCTGGTAATACCATTTTGGAGAGCAAGGTTGCCACCCGCGGCAGCTGATTCCTACTCGCATCGTGCGTCGGGATTTTCAAAAGGACACGGGCCCAGAGTGATTCAGGACTGCAGGGAGGCATTTCGATGCGACGCAAATATTTCGGATTGGCGATTGCCGCGATCGCTACTTTCGGGCCAATGCAGGCCTGGGGTGGGGACCGTGAGATCGCAGAACAGATCATCAAACGACTCAAGAGCAACCGAGACTCGGGAGCTCTGAAGGATTTCACCCTCGACATGAAGGTCGATAAGGGTGTCGTTCTATTCCGTGGGAGTGTCTCCAAAGACGCTCAGAAACAACTTGTACTTGGGACGGCCAAGGGCATTGACGGGATCACCAAAGTCACCGACGAAGTCAACATTCTGACCGCTGAATCCACAATGGCCGTCATGGCACCTGTGGCAAAGCCAGATCTGACTGAACTGCCCGCTCCGGCACCCAAGGTCGAGAAGACCAAGCCGGAAGGCAAAGTCGCTGAGCTGGAATCCAGCAACAAGAAGGCGAGTAAGCTGGCTTCCAAACCGGCCCCGAAGGCGGTAGCAAAGGCAAAGCCCAACCCATTTTCGTTCAAACAGGCGCTTTCTGCCAAGCGAGCCCAGACTCAACCTGTGGTTCCCGGCAAGGTGATCCCTGTCAGCGCAGTGGAGCCAAAAGATGACGCTGAAGTCGTCGCCGCAGTGGTCAGTGCCCTGCGAACGGCGAAAGCCAAAGGTGAGCTGGTTGGCTTCGGTGTTGATGTTCGCAGCAACAATGGTGTGCTGCAGCTGACCGGACGTGCCAGCTCGTCCCAACAGCGTGATAAGATTCTAAAAATCGCTGCCAACGTGGCCGGTGTCTCCGGAGTTCGCGAGGCAATCTCGATCCCAAGTGCGGTTCCAGCCGTTGCAGCAGCGACACCACGGCTCCCCGAGCCTCCTTCCTTGCAGGAAGTTGCTTTGGCTCCTGTAGCTGTCGATCCTGTCAGTCGCCCCAGCCGACTAGCTTCCAACCGTACAGCCGCCGCCCCTGTGGCAGCCCCGGTTCAGTCGCCTGTGATGACAACGCCTTACCGGGCACAAGCAGCACCAATGAGAGCCATGCCAGCAAGTGCTGCCGCTGCTCCAATGGGTGGTCAGCCAGTTCCAATGGCTCCTCACTCAGCTGTTGGTGCACCACGGTACGATTCGCCAAACATGCCAAACTATGCCTGGCCTGGCTACGCAGCCTACCCAAACTACGCTGCGTTGACCTACCCACAGCAGTACAGCCCTTCGGCATGGCCATACATCGGCCCGTTCTATCCATACCCACAGGTACCAATGGGTTGGAGAAAGATCAGCCTCGAATGGGATGACGGCTGGTGGTACTTGGACTTCACCGATCGCTAAGCCGGTCACAACGGAAGTCAGTTGCCACAGGCTTGGCAGCACAGTCCGAAAATCATGTGACCCGCGTGTCCCAGGCACGCGGGTTTTTTCATACCAAGTTTGATTGCACTGCCAGCACAGAGCAGCGTTTCGCAGGCACGAAATACAGCGTGAAACCGAGACAAGTTTCACGCTCGCGGGTCGCGATTCACGCAAGTTTGGCACGCCATGAAGAAAACTGGTTCTCAGCTTGGAACGTGATTTTCCGGCGAATCTGACCGGTTTTTAGTTTCTTCGGAATTATCCGCAAGATCGGTATAAGTTCACACGATACTACTGGTAAGCAAGGCGTCTGTTCTGTTCACATTGATGAGAATTCATAGTTCAGACGTGAAGGTAACGAACCACGGAAGGTTGCTCGGATGACCAGCTCGAATCCCCATCGCGACGGAAACGTAATGGCCGCGATAGGCAAAAAGCGAAGCCACCATGGTGTGCTTCGCAACATCACACTCAGCACATTGGCAGTATTAGCGATCGCATCGAGCGGTTGCTACGGCGTGAACTACGGCTACAACCTCGGGTTTCTTGGATTCCCGATGCCGGTCAGCCCCTACTACCAACACAAGCAAGAAGAGAAGTTCTGGAAGCAGGAGCGGTACAACCGCGTTCCAATTCTGGGCCCGACAACTTCAGGCGGACCTACCGTCGCTTTGGACCCACCCAGCGATGATGAGATCATGCACGCTCTGGAAGCGGCGCGACCTGTTCAGGGTGGTATCCCACTTCTTTGGGAGAAGCAGCGGAACAATGTGCGAATCATCAAGGAAAAGATTGCGGACTACATCGATCCGCCTCGTTTTTATCCATTGATCGGACCTGCACAGTTGCACCATGCTCACTACAAGTGCACGATCTACTTTGATGAAGAGACAATCATCGGCTATCCCGTTCCCCATACGTTGGAAGATCGCGAAGCAATCGAAGTTGTCTACATCGACCACAACCACTTCCACATGGTCGGTGATGTCGAACCTTACACGACTCCGAACCTGTAAGCCTTGCCTTCACTGCAGGTTCGAAGAACGACTTCGGTCATCAATCATCCATGACGCCAGCCCTCAACGGCTGGCGTTTTTTTTTGCAGTCACAACCTTCGCCCCATTACGGGGCAAACGCTCGCATGCCATGGCCTTCATTCCTGCACGGCGTGTCTCTACATAATTCCAGACACCCTCATTTGTGTTCCTTCTGCTGCAAGCAGCATGGACTGCCCCATCAAGATTTTTCAAACTGAATCATCTGACGGATCGTTTTCCTGTTTTGACCTCTGTATTTTCCCTCCACCATCTGGAAGTGGACTCTCAAATGGGGCATGGTGTGGGCATGAACTGACTCACATCCACCCTCCGGTCATCGATCTCCACCCCCGGATTTCCAGACATGCTTGTTTTTGACGCCCACCTCGACCTCAGTTTGAACGCGTTGCAGTACAACCGGGACTTAAGACTGAGTGTCCCGGAAATTCGTGCTGCTGAAACCGGGATGTCGGACTTGGCTGGTCGCGGCTGTGGCACAGTTGCGTTCCCAGAGATGCGGAAAGCGGGGATTGGCATTTGTGTGGCCACGTTACTGGCTGGATGCATGAAACCGGCTGGTCCTGTGGGAATGTGGAACTCGCCACCGCAAGCGTGGGCCATGACCCAAGGGCAATTGGCTTGGTACCGGGCAATGGAAGCGGAACAGCAACTGCGCCCCATTCGCAATCAACATGAATTGAAAACACACTTGGAATGCTGGTCGCAGAACTCAGACACGGCTCCCATTGGGTACATTCTCAGCCTCGAGGGCGCTGACTCGCTTCGCACCCTCGATGATCTTGCTAACGCGTATGACCAGGGTCTCCGCGCTCTTGGTCCAGCACACTATGGAATCGGTCGCTATGCGTTGGGTCACGACCAATCTGGCTCGCTCTCCGCAGCAGGTCGTGAGTTGCTTGGCGAAATGGATCAGCTTGGAATGATCCTCGATGTAACCCATCTTGCTGAGGCCACATTCTGGGACGCCCTTGAGGTCTACGAGGGCCCTGTCTGGGCCAGTCATCACAACTGCCGTGCTTTGGTAGACGATCCGAGGCAACTCAGTGATCGCCAAATCCTCGCATTGGCAGAGCGGAAGGCAGTCATTGGTGTAGCTCTTGATGTCTGGATGGTAGTCCCGGGATGGAAACGCGGTGTTACCAAACCAACCGACCTGCCAAATGCAAACCTCAATGGCTTGGCCAACCACGTTGACCATATCAGCCAACTCCTGGGCACCAACGCGCATACAGGAATTGGCACGGATCTGGATGGTGGGTTCGGAACGGAACAGACGCCCGCAGATCTTGATACCATTGCTGACCTGAATCACTTTCAGACAATATTACAGGGCCGCGGATACGATGACGCTGCGTTGTCAGCCATCTGTCACGGCAACTTTCTCTCACTACTGAAGCATGCCTGGACCTGATCGAATGAAAACAGAGTTTTCCATGCCTCGTGGAATTGAGGACTGCGTCTCCCCGGGCATCCTGATTGATGCCGACCGCGTGGCAGGCAATATCCAAAAAATGCTTTCAACGGTAGCAGGTAATGGCGCACGGCTACGCCCACATGTGAAAACTCACAAGATGCCTGATGTGATTCGGATGCAGGTAGAGGCTGGCATCGCTAAGTTCAAGGCAGCCACCATCAGTGAAGCTTCAATGATTGCAACCCATGGTGGCCGGGACGTTCTGCTGGCATATCAACCTGTCGGTCCGAATGTCGCCCTGTTGACCAAACTGATGCAAAATCACCCCACAGTCTCGTTCGCAACAATTGTTGATCACAAGGACGCCGTTCATCAACTAGCGACACAAATGAAGAATGCGAACCTTAAGATGCGGGTCTTCATTGACATCGATTGTGGCATGCATCGAACCGGCATACCTTTCGGCAAATCGCTGCACGTTCTTCGCGATCAGATCGAAAAACTGATGAGTCTCGAGTACGCGGGACTGCATGTATACGATGGCCACTTGCATCAACCCGTGTTGGAAAATCGCCGACACGAGACAGAACGGATCATCCAACAGGTAACGGACTATGATCACGAGCATTCCGTCGGCAATGTCGTGGGCGGTGGATCACCAACATTCCAATTTTGGGCTGAATCAACATCCTGGGAATGCTCACCGGGTACAACCCTGTTTTGGGACTCGGGATACGCCACTGCATTCCCTGAATTACCCTACGAGATAGCTGCCACACTCTTGACGAGAGTGATCAGCAAACCGGGTAAGAACCTGTTCTGCGTGGACTGTGGATATAAGGCAGTTGCGTCGGAGATGCCACTCAAGAACCGCCTAACCGTGATTGGCTTGCCCGACGCAGAAATCATTAGCCACAGCGAAGAACACATGGTCCTGAGCAGTTCCAGAGCAGAGGAACTCCAACTCGGGCAACCGCTCCTGACGTTCCCACGCCACGTGTGTCCGACGATGGCATTGCACGAGCATGCCAGAATCATTCGTCAAGGTGAGGTCAATGCACATCGATGGCCAGTCACTGCGCGCAATCGCAGCGGCATCAATTGATCACCCCGAAAGCTGCTGCCGAAACGGCCTGTGACTGTGAAATACCGACCTAGTCTCGGCAAACCATTGATTTTTTGAATTCTGCTGTGCGGATCGCCCCTCGCTTACAAGATCACAGTGAACCTGCCCGCATGACGAAGTTGGCCGCATGTCGAAGTTGGCCGCATGTCGAAGTTGGCCGCATGTCGAAGTTGGCTTGGGGAAAGAAAAATCCGGGGTCACCTTACACAACAGCTGTGGTGGTGCTTTACATTGTTCGATGATCGCTCCAAACACTGCACTCCGCATGGTGAAGTCCAATGGCTCACGAACATGACCCACCGTTAGATCCGGTATTCAAAAGCTCGCTACGCGAACTCAAATGGATCATTGTGATCTGGCTGGTTCATTTCGTGTGGGTATTGGGATATTGCTCTACCTATGGCTACCTCACCCCAGAAACTCCGCTGATCACAGTAATCGGCATGCCATCATGGGTATTCTGGGGAGTGTTCGTGCCGTGGATTGCAGCCACTCTGGTCAGCTCTTGGTTTGCATTAACCCAGATCGAGGATCATGCACTGCCTGATGCTTCTCCTCTTCCGGAGAAAAGTGAAGCTGATGAGAAGGGAGGGGCAGATCATGAATGAAGGATCGACAGCTGCATTATTGACCTTTGCGGGATACACCATTTCCGTATTTGCGTTGGCGATTCTGTCCAACCGTGTTGGCAAGGGGAAAGATTTTGTTGGAGAATATTTTTTAGGCAGTCGTAGCTTTGGAGTTTGGGCGTTTGCATTGACCTTTGCCGCCACCAATGCATCAGGTGGTTCATTCACCGGTTTCCCGGCTTTAATCTACACCCACGGATGGACTCTGGCACTTTGGATCGCTGCCTACATGGTGATGCCATTGGTCTCGATGGCACTGATCGGCAAACGCATGAATCAGATCGCCCGCAAAACCAATGCGTTGACCATTCCTGAAGTACTTCGAGCCCGCTTTGAAAGTCCAGCAGTTGGTCTTGTAGCAACTTCGCTTCTGATCTTCTTCATGTTCTTTTATCTACTCGCCCAATTCAAAGCAGGCGGAATCATACTCAGCACATTATTTGCTGACGAACCACTCTTCCAATCTGCCGTTTCATTTGTCAGCCAGACGACGGTGAACATCCCGTGGGTCAATCAAGCTGAACCTGACTATCTGGTCTGCCTGATTATTTTTGCCGCAGCCGTGATCATCTATGTTGTCTATGGCGGGTTCCGAGCGGTGGTCTGGACCGATGTGATGCAGGGAATCGTCATGTTTGTGGGAGTGATCCTGATGCTTGGCATGGCATTGTGGCAGGTAGGCGGACTCGACAATGCAACTCGAAAACTTGAACAGATGATTCCCCCGGAACATGGTTCGGCAATTCTTTCAACCGGTACGGTTGTAGCGACCGATCAAACGTTCGCGAAAGGAACATGGCTGTTTGACACAGGAAAAGTTTTTCGGCTCGGAGAACTGGCGATCATCCGGGAAGGTCAATCGTCAACCGTTCCAGTTAAAATCTTGAAAATCACAACTCCTTTCGAAGTAGAAGGTCTCAATGCAAAGCGGATATCTGGCCAGATTCCTGATCCCGGTCTGACCGTGCGAGTCACGGATCCAAAACCCTACAAATACGGCGCTGGTCAAACGGGAAACTATGTGCGTAACCCGGGACCTGATTCTGGTAACGACGTTGGTTTCCTGGCGATTGGAACCGCCATCAGCTTTTTCATCTTCTGGCCCTTTGCAGCCACCGGACAGCCCAGCAACATGGTTCGCCTGCTGTCGTTCAAGGATACGCGTACCCTGCGATATTCGATTGTCACGGTCGCCATCTACTATTCAATCATCTACTTCGCTTTGATCATCATATTTTGTTGTGCGCGAGTCTTGATGCCAGGCATGGAAATCGCCCCCGATCAGACCATGCCTGCTTTTGCAGCCCAACTGACGCGGGACGCCGGGATTCCATGGTTGGCTGGCCTCCTAGTCGCTGCACCCTTTGCGGCTGTCATGTCAAGCGTTGACAGTTTTCTGCTCGTTGTATCCTCAGCAGTCGTGCGTGACATCTATCAACAGCATGTTGATCGCCAAGCTCCTGAAAAGATGATCAAAATCCTGAGCTACAGCGTCACCGTGATCGTAGGCGTACTGGCAGTCCTGTGTGTTCTCAATCCACCACAGTACTTACAAGACTTGATTGTCTTTGCCACCGGTGGGCTGGCAGCTTGTTTCTTGATTCCCATGGTACTGAGTCTGTACTGGCCCCGCATGACCGCCAACGCCACGATCGCGGCCATGCTTGGCGGCACGGGAATGCACTTGGGCCTGACATGCTGGGGATACATTGCAGACAAGGAATTTAGAGCATATTCATTTCTGGGAGTGAATCCGTTCATCTGGGACCTGATCGGATCGTTGGTGATCGCCTTGATTGTGATTGCTGTGGGCCCAAAGCCTAACCGCGACCTGGTCTTGAAATTCTTTCACGACACCACCTCAGATGGCAGCTAGTCCAACAAACCCTCTGCTCTGAAAGCACCAGCCACGGCGTTGACTTGCGTGCGTGTGCGATCAAGCACCATTTCGACCAGCCTGGCGTTCCCGATGGCGGGAATGCAACATGCTTGGCAAGCCAACCACGCAGTGGGTCGTCATGCTTGGCAAGCCAACCACGCAGTGGGTCGTCATGCTTGGC
>PKCN01000299.1 GCA_002862205.1 Planctomycetaceae bacterium
GTGACTCGTGTGGGTGCATGAAGCTGACGGAGCGAGTTGGGTGGCATGTTCAAGCAAACAAGCATGGTTTAGCAATGACTGAGGAATTGGTGACTGGGTTAGCGGGTGCGCTTGCGGAGAAACGTTTGAAGATTGTTTTTGCCGAGAGTTGCACAGGCGGTTTGATCTCTGCGGTGCTGGCTGGGGTTCCGGGGATCTCTGAATGGCTTTGTGGTTCGGCGGTCACGTATCGCGCGGCTACAAAAGTTTCCTGGCTGGAAGTGGATGCCGCGCTGATTGAGGAACACACAGCAGTGTGCAGTGAGGTTGCCCGGCAGATGGCTGTTGGCGTTTTAGAGAAGACGATGGAAGCTGATCTCGCGCTGTCGGTGACGGGGCATCTTGGTCCAGGAGCCCCCGAAGGTATGGATGGGCTTATCTTTGTCGGGATTGCGATCCGTGGAGAGTTGGAGAAGCCGATGACAGAGGTGAGTCGACATGTTTTGACAACGAAAGAACGTTTGGTCAGGCAGCGCGAAGCCGCCAGTGTCGTCTTGTTGACCGCTTTAGAGCGAATGTAGGGGCAGCAGTGCGGTTCCGTACATTCTGTGGCGTAAAGTGGTGGTCATCTGATAACCAACAAGACGAAACCTCACAAAAGGCATTGGTTTGATGTGATGGGCACGGAACTGATAAACCGATTTTGTAACCGCCAGGGGTAAGAATGACAGCTAGTCTAAGGCGGCGATCGTCCGCGATCCGATCGTTATTTGTGGGAATGATCTGTCTCGGTTCGTACACCTTGGTGGTAGCTCAGCAACCGCCCCAGTCACAAGGCGGATTATTCCCGCGTGGGCAGGAGAAACAGAAGCAGTCCATCGAAGACATGTTTGAAAATGTCGCGCGAGCAAGGGCTGAACGTACGAAGGGCGAACAACCGCTCGCTCCGGACAATGGGCAATTGGGCGATGATCTGGTGCCCTCCGCTGGCACTTTGGGAGGAGGCAATTTCCCTTCACGAACGCCGTTCCTGCCCGGAAGAATCCCCCAGAATACGCTGCGCGATTCGTTGTCAGCAGGCGACCCCTTTGCTGCCCGTCCTCAAGCGATTCGGCAGTCAATCGTTCTCCGCAGTGCCGCATTTCAGGACGACTTCAGGAGTCTTGATCGTCGGTGTGCCAGCCTGGCGCAGTTGTTGCGGGACGACGCCCTGCGAAATCCCGTGATCGGGCAGGTTTTACCTTCCGCAAATCGACTGTCGTCTGAAACGCGGATGATGCTGCAGAACGCAAGCGTCAATACACAAGTCAGTGATGCTCTTGAATCCTACCGGAGAATCGACCGGGGATGGCGCCAATTGGCATTCCAGTTACGAGGACTCGTTGGGGTCAGTGGGGAAGCCATCGAAGCAGCTCATCAGTGTGACCAGTTGATCAGCAGAATGTCCCGTCAGCTTGGTTTGGGCCCGCAATTCGATCGTGGAAAGCTTCGAGATGAACTGTTGGTGATCGGCACCAGAATTCAGACTCTGGGGGAAGATCTTCGACTTGCGGACATTTCTCTGGGAGCACGTCAGAGTTTGTCTCGTGGGTTGCGTCTGCTGCGTCAGGATGCATTGAATTTTGTTGATCGTGTTGAGTATTTTGAACAGGCAGATTTGGTGCGTGGCCTCAATGCCTTGAACGCTCGCTGGCAGCAGATTGCCTTGGCAATCGGTGAGATTGCTGATGTGCATGTGCAGTATCGCGTTCAAGGGGTGACCGAAAGTTTTCGAAAGGCACATGGGATACTGTGGATCAAGCTTCCGCCACATGATGCCGTTCTACCTGCCGCAGCGAGCCGGCTGGTGATGCATGCCCGAAATCTGCTCAGCCGACTCGAAGAAAAGTTGGTCAATGCAGATCAGCTCACCGGAGCAGAGCGGATCAGATTGTCCGCTCGTAATCTGCTTGCGAAAAGCGAGGTGTTGAGCGAACAGGTTTCGCGGAATGATTCTCTGGTGACATTGCAGTCGAACTTGGCCGAAATTCAACAGGGTTGGCTTGAGTTCCGTACACAACTGTTAAACGACAAACTTGTTGGGTTGCAAATGATTTTGTCGATCGACGGAGAGTTGCAGCGTTTGCGGACAGCTTTGGGCGTTGCCAATGATGCCGTCAAACCGATGGATCGCAGGAGGTTGTTGCAAACGGCCGCTGCGATAGAGAGCACGGCCGAGTTTGTTAGTGCTGATCTGAACCGCTTCAGCCGACTCTTGACGCCGTTGACGTACCGGGAAACCACTCTTGCTGCTGCTTCTGCATTCATGCAATCAGCCAAGCTGTTTCATCAGACGATTGACCATCAAGCCGATGCGGTCACGATTCGCCGTGCGGCTGATGCCATGCAGAAAAACTGGAATCTCCTGTTGCCGAATCTCGCTCAGATCCAGTTGCACGGGTTATCCGCATATCAGGCAAGGAATCTGCTGCAGGACCAATCTGAATTGGTAGAGTACATCTCCGAGGTTTCTACTCTCCCCATGCCATGATTTGGAAACGCCGTTGGTGAAGCAATGAGCCACGGTTGCACGTCGAATGCTGGCTGGCAGGGCGTGCGACGACCTGCAATGCAGTTGCTGCTGGGGACGTTGCTGCTGGGGACGTTGCTGCTGGGGAATCATGTCGTCATGATTCGGAAAACTGATTCTTTTCGTTTGGGATTGTGGTTGTCTTTGCAGGGGCTTTTGGTTGCCGCTGGTGGGCATTGTCTTGGGGGGATCCCACGGGCCTGATGTGCGGGGTCGCGACGAGTACATGGAAAAATTTGTTGCGCTAGCTGCGACTGTGCGGCCCGGTCGGTTAGCATAAAGGGACGAAGTTTTCCTGTTTGTATCCCCGGAGTTGTTGAATGCGCCCGAAATTTTTTTCCGTTCTGTTCATTCTTGGTCTTGTGTTGAGTGGTTGGGCGTCTGCGGACGAACTCCCTGAAACAGGAAAACGCGACAGCATAAAACCTCGCAATGTCGTCTTTGTCCTGACCGATGATCATCGATACGATGCAATGGGTTTCATGGGGCATCCGTTTCTTGAGACGCCACATTTGGATTCTCTGGCATCCAACGGTGTGCATCTCAAAAATGCATTCGTAACCACCTCGCTTTGCTCACCGAGTCGGGCTTCGATCCTGACGGGTTTGTACACGCACAAACATCGGGTGATTGACAATAATCGTCTGGTGCCTGAGGGAACGCTGTTCTTCCCTCAGTATTTGCAGGGTGCCGGGTACAAGACGGGTTTTATCGGTAAATGGCATATGGGTGGCGCGCATGACGACCCGCGACCGGGATTCGATCACTGGATCAGTTTTCGTGGCCAAGGCAACTATTTGCCCCCGGGCCCAAAATACACGTTGAACGTCAATGGAGAGCGGGTCAAGCAAAAGGGTTACATCACTGACGAGTTGACTGACTATGCAGTGGAGTGGTTGGAGCAGCAGAAGGATGCTGAGCAGCCGTTCTTTTTATACTTGTCGCACAAAGCAGTTCATGCAAATTTCACACCGGCGAAGCGGCACGAGGATCGGTACAAGGATGCCGATCTGAGTTTTCTGCCGCGAGGTAAGGAAATCAGTGCTGCCAAGGACGCGCCTCGTTGGGTGCGGGACCAGCGTAACAGTTGGCATGGGATTGATTTCAGTTACCACAGTGACAAGGGACTGGATTATCTGTATCGACGCTATTGTGAATCAGTGTTGGCAGTGGATGACAGTGTGGGACGTGTCCTGCAGCAGTTGAAAGATATGGGCATTCACGATGAAACGCTTGTTATCTACATGGGTGATAATGGTTTCATGTGGGGCGAACATGGACTGATTGATAAGCGGGTTTCCTATGAGGCATCCATCCGGGTGCCCATGATGATGCAGTGCCCTGATCTGTATGAGGGTGGTAAAGTTGTTGAGAATGTGATTGGGAACATTGACATTGGCCCCACCGTTTTACACGCAGCAGGGCTGGGAACCCCTGATTACATGGATGGCGTCAGTTTTCTGGATTTGCCGAATCAGCCTGACATGGATTGGCGAGACTACTTTCTTTACGTTTATTACTGGGAGAAGAATTTTCCGCAGTCGCCAACTCAGTTTGCCCTCCGCGGTGACCGCTTTAAATACATCACCTACTACGGTTTGTGGGACGTGGATGAACTCTATGACTTGAAAACCGATCCGGGTGAAACCAATAATCTGATCAATGATCCAGATTACAAATCCGTGGCAAAGGATTTGGAAAATCGGCTTTACGCGATGCTTGGAGATTCTGGGGGGCTGGACATCCCGATGAACCAACCGCGTGGGAATTCCCAAAATAAACGTTGGGCTGAGCGTGGCGGAAATAAGGCGGCCGACTTTCCCAAGTCGACCGTGGTAGAAAATCCCCTGAACCGTCAGGCAAAGTGAGTACCTATCATGCGAATCTTACCGTATGTGATGTTGGTGATAGGGTGCGGTGTGGTTGCGCAATGCAACGCACAGGAACGCAGCCAGACGCAGGAACGCAGCCAGACGCGGGGCGGGCCGCAGGCGGTTGCAGGAAAGCAAGCTGGTACGACTCAGCAGAAACCGGGTGCGAAGGCTGGTAAGGCGAAAAAGGTGCCACCGGCATTCAAGTGGGTCAACCCTCTGCCGGGTGTTTCTGCGCCTGGATTGAAGCAGGGGACCTTTTCAAGTCCCAGCTTGGGAGTCGAGGTTGGTTACCTGATTTTATTGCCTGAGGGTTACCAGGCATCCAGGAAACGTTATCCGGTCGTGTATTACCTTCATGGTGGCCGGCCTGGGAACGAGTGCAAGAGCCATCGACTTGCCGGTCCCATCCGCAGGCTGATGAAATCGTCGGGATTAAAACCTGCAATCTACGTGTTTGTGAATGGTGGTCCTGTCAGTCATTACAACATGCCAGAAGATGACAGGGCGCAGGGAGCTAGCGTGTTCATCGATGAGTTGATTCCGCATGTTGATCGTAAGTATCGCACGATCGCAGATCGTTCGGGGCGTGCGTTGGAGGGCTTTTCGCAGGGTGGGCGAGGCACCATGCGTTTGGCGCTGCGTCATCCGGATGTCTTTTGCAGTGCTGCTGCGGGAGGGGGGGGCTATGCGACTGAAAAGCGAATCAGTGAGTCAGGCGGAGTTGAGTCACCCAATTTACGTTTTGCTGAGGGTGACAACACGTGGGATCTTGCCAGAGGATATGCAGGGCGGAGCAGAGGACCAGATGTCCGCTGGATGATTTATGTCGGGACAAAAGGCTTCAATTATGAAAACAACTTGGAGTACATGGATTTTCTGTCTTCGCTTGGAATTGAGTTTGAGAGGTTGGTTGTGGCGGGCGTTCCGCACTCGGCCACTGGCATTTATGCTAAAGCAGCCGAACGAATCATGAGGTTCCATGTCAGGAATTTCGAAGCAGCGCAATCGAAATGAGTTTGCTGGAGGATTGACTGTGAAAATGAGAGTGTGTGCGTCAGCTTTTGGGCGGCGTGAATTGTTGTTGGCCGGTGGGGGCGGATTGACGCAAGCAGCGTTGCCGCATGTGACTGCTCAAGCCCCCAGTGATCGTCTTCAGGTCGGTGTGATTGGACTTGGTTCGCGGGGTTACAATCTGATCGACGCCTTGGTGAGGCATCACGATGACGCCCGAATTGTGGCCATCTGCGATGTGGATCGGACGCACTATCGTGACCGCGATTGGGGAACTGGAAATGGGTATGGCCTGATTCCGGCGGGCCGCAAAATTGATGCGGCCTATGCAGCTCGCGGGATACGTCGTTCAGCAGACAGTATCACGCAGCACCACGATTATCGTGACTTGCTGGGACGTGCGGGAATCGATGCGGTGATCATTGCCACGCCTGACCATTGGCATGCCAAATGTACGTTGGATGCTGTTGCGACCGGCATCGATGTCTATTGTGAAAAACCTGTGACACACCTGTTCGCCGAGGGGCAGGCGGTGTACCGAGAGGTGGCAAAACGACGGGCGATATTTCAGACCGGTTCGCAGCAACGCAGTGATCGGCTGTTTCGCCGTGCGGTCGAACTCGCCAGAAACGGTGTGCTTGGGGATCTGCATACCATCAAGGTTGGCCAGCAGCAGGGCTATGCTCAACCGATGGGCGATTCGAACATCGTGAAAATACCCAAGCAACTCGATTACGGGTTTTGGTGTGGCCCGGCTCCGGTTTTGCCTTACATGCGTGGCCGACATCACCGTTGGTGGAGGGGGCACAGCGCTTACGGTGGAGGCGTGCTGATGGATTGGATTGGCCATCACAACGACATTGCGCACTGGGCCTTGGGTTTGGACCAATCCGGCCCGGAGGTGGTGGAGGCCATCGATTGGACCTTTCCCGAAACACCCATCTACGATACCCCTGTGCGTTACACGATTCGCTGTCAATATCCCGGCGGAGTGAAGGGAACGATTTCCAGTCAGAATCAGGCCGGCTTGGAACTGATTGGAAGTGAAGGATCGGTGTTCGTGAATCGTGGAAAACTGCGGACTTCGGATCCGCGTTGGTCGAAGCCGGATTTTGTTCCAGGTTCGATCAGGGTAGCCGCCTCTGACGACCATATGGGTAACTTCCTGAGTTGTGTGCGAAGTCGTAAGGAGACAATCGCGCCAGCCGAGACAGGGCATCGCTCAATCACACCCGGGCATCTGGCTTACGTTTCAAACGCGGTGGGGCGAGCGCTGAAATGGGATCCTGCCCAGGAACGTGTGATCGATGATCAGGAGGCTGATCAAAAACTACGGCAACTCAAATATCGTGCGCCGTGGGGTTGAGTGGTGGCCAGGCGTCTGACCATGAATCTTGGGTGCCAAGCGGGGCCGATCACTGATCAAGCGGGTGGGGGAAGTGATGCGGGAAATCAGTTCGACGAGTTGCGTATCCCAATTGTTGAGAAGCTCAAATTCACCAGCACCCCAACGCGTCTGAGTTTAAAGCGTCTGATTTTAACGCGTCTGAGTTTAACGTGTCTGAGTTTGGAGCACGTTTTTCCGGCAGGGTAGTTTTGTTCATCCTGTGATCAGGCTTTTAGTCGAGTAGTTTGTCGCCACTGAAAAATGCATCTTTGAATGCGTCTCGGTATTCCTGTTCTTCGGTCGGGAAGACGGAATCGAAGGTGGCGGCATCGGCAGCGCCTCGTTGAAATCGCTGTTTGGGGTAGGTCGGCATTTCAATACCGGTGACCTGCTGCACTCCCGCGGAGACGATGCTGGCCTTGAGCCCATAGAGTTTTTCGTGGTCCCAATCGGTCAGAGCGACGAATGGGACTTCCTCGGCAATCTCGATGACATCGGGGACGGCAAAGGGGCTGAACCCGGAGAAACCGAGCATGGCGGCGGGCGCACTTGTTCGTACATGGCCGCGGCTCTGGCCGCCGCTGTAGACAAGGGAATGTTTGACCGCATCGACTCCCCAGCCTTCCTGATACAGCATTCGGTTTCCAAGCACGCTACGGATCGTGAGTTCCGGGTTTTCCTCGATTGGGTAATCTTTCAGATTCTCGTCCCCCCCATCACCGTCAATGAGATATTTCCAGTCGGGGTACCGCTGTCTGAGCGTCTTGAGCAAGGCAAGGCCCATGGTGGCTGATTGGACATCCAGAGGCTTGTAGTCTTCGATGACACGGATGGCGTCTTGCCAGGAGAGGTGCTCGCGTGGGACATCGATCACTTCCAGATACACTTCGCGGTCTATTTTTTGCAAAAACTCGCGAGCTTGGACACTGTCACTCGGGTTTCCGTCGACGGCGAGGGTAAATGCTTTGAGACGGGAGGGTGACTGTCCACGGCGTCGCAGCAGGTAGTCGAGCACGACGAGCACGGCTCCGCTGTCGATTCCGCCACTGAACATCACTCCCAGCGGCTCCGATTCGGGGATCATTTCGAGCCACTGGTCACAGACTTCGGCTAGCCTGCCAATGTAGTTTGCACCAATTTCATTAATATTGGCTGGCAAACGATTGCGTTTAGGGGCAAAAAAACGTGTTAACACGGGATTTGGGTCAGGGCAGCCCACCAGTTGGAGTTCCAGAAGGTGGTGCGCCGGGACCATTCGTGTGTAGGATGGATTAAACTGGTCGGCGAGGCCTTCCTGCTGCAACTGCTGGGCAATTTCATCAATTCGTTCGGCAATGATCAGGGCGGGGCCCTCAGCTCTTTTGGCAAGGAAATACCGCATGGGGCGGCCAATGGAACGCGCCATCCGGATGGTTTTTCCCGCTTGTTCACAGATCGCAAATTGCCCACCAATTCGCCGCACCGCTTCGATGTCTCCGCGTCGAACCGACGCAGTGGCTTCCTCCAAGCTGGTTCCAAGTAAGATGTTACCGGCGGGGTCGAGAAGATTGACAACACGATCAATCAGCCGCTGTGGTTGCCCTTGAAAGTTTTGCGGTTGGTCTAGAGTGGAATGTGGCGATTGCGGCGATTGGTCCGAAGAAGCTTCGGGCAATTGGTTTTTTGTCATGAATCGTCGGGTAAAACGAGTTGTTCGGGTTGGTTGACGTGTTGAGCAACACCTCAACAGACCTGATAAAGGATACCGAAAATACAATGCGGGGTCTTGGATAATCATCTTGAGTGATCATTATCCGGACTCACATTGAACCAACCATGAATTTGCAGCACGAGCTTACATTTTCCAAGCAGCCACCAGAAGTCGGGTTGAAACTGAAAACTCAGCCCAACCATACATATTCCTCCCCCTTTGATCCCAGGCGGTGACATCCACCGTGGATTTGCATAAATATTTTGGCTCCCAAACGCCTCCCCGAGACAATTTTGTTTCGGTGCTTCGTTATTGGGCTGAGCAAAGACCCAACGAAACAGCGTATATCTTTACCGATGTCGAGTCGGTGGAGCAGCGGCTTACTTATTCACAATTGTGGGGTGAGGTGCGCGCCTTGGCAGGTTATCTGCAGGGGCGGTGTCGCGTGCGCAGTGGCGACCGTGTCTTACTTGTTTACCCCCCCGGCATGGATTTTGTGATCGGCTTCTACGCTTGTCATGCCGCTGGCGCGATCGCCGTGCCTGCGTATCCGCCTCGCAGGAATCGTAAAGCGTCGCGAATTCGTTCGATTGTTGTCGATGCGGATGCACGCTGGGCGCTGACCACGCAAGCGTTGGCGGAGCAATTGACCGGTGATCGTCCGCATGACGACCTGATTGGCGTGCAATTGGTGGGCACAGATGACCCGGCAACTCGCGACGCAGATGCTTGGCGGGCACCGAAGATAACGCCCAATACTCTCGCTGTGTTGCAGTACACCTCCGGGTCGACCGGTTCACCCAAGGGTGTGATGCTCAATCACTCCAACCTGATCGCAAACAGTGAATTGATTTTGCACGGTTTTGAGCCGCAAGTTGAAATTTGTGGGATGAGCTGGCTGCCGACGTACCACGACATGGGCCTTGTGGGAGGTCTTTTGATGCCGTTGTACATTGGACGCAAAAATGTATTGACAAGCCCAATGACATTTTTGCAACGCCCTGTTCGTTGGTTGCAGGGGATTACCAAATACGGGGTCACGATCAGCGGTGGTCCCAACTTCGCGTTCCAGCTTTGCGTGGATAAGATCCGCGATCATGAACTTGAAGGGCTTGATCTGTCGACGTGGGAAATCGCTTTCAATGGAGCAGAGCCAATCAGGGCTGCCACTTTGAATTCATTTACCGAAAAATTTGAAAAGTGCGGCTTTCGTCGATCGGCTTTCCTGCCCTGTTACGGAATGGCTGAAACCACGCTCATTGTCACCGGTGGGCCAGCGGAAACGCGACCGGTGCTGACCACGTTTGACCGCGGTGGACTGGATGAGAAGATTGTCCGTCCTGTCCTGCCTGATCACCAAAATGCGAGGATGCTGGTTGGTTGTGGTACCGTGTTGCCCGATGAAAAGGTCATCATTGTTGACCCCAGCACGCGGGAAATTCTTCCCAGTGACAGCATCGGAGAAATTTGGGTGCAAAGTCCTTCGGTGGGACAGGGATATTACCAACGCAAGGACGCGACGCTTCGCACATTCCATGCGACCACGATTGACGGAGACGGGCCCTACCTTCGAACAGGCGACCTCGGGTTCCTGTACGAAGGCCAGATTTACATCTCGGGTCGTGTCAAGGACATGATCATTGTCCGTGGCGTTAATCGTTACCCCCAGGACATCGAGGAGACAGTGGAGAGTTCGAGCGAGGCGGTGCAAGCCGGTTCCGTCGCCGCGTTCGCCATGGACTATGAAGGGCGAGAACAACTGGTCATCGTCGCCGAGACGGTGCGCCGACGAAATATAGATGGAGACGGCAATCTGCAGAGGATACGCAGGGCGGTGACCGCTGAGCATGATCTGCCACCCGATGCGGTGTATCTGGTGCGAAATAGCAGTGTTCCAAAAACCAGCAGTGGCAAGATTCAGCGGCACGCATGCTTGCACGCCGTGCGAGATGGTGATTTGAAACTGGTCGCCAAGTGGGTTCGGTGGGAAGAGAACAACGAAGCTCGAATGAACTTCGATGCTGCCCCCATGATGCAAGCCGCAGCGGCAGGTGGGCGTTCAGCCGATGTCGACGTCAGCAACGTCAGCCCAGTGGTGATCGAGGCGATCAAGCATCATGTCAGGCGAGTTGCCGGTGAACGTGCTGCAGCGTTGGACGCTGGGACGAACATTGTGTTGGATCTCGGGCTGGATAGCCTCGAGCGGTTGGAAATCGCCCGCAAACTGGAAAAAACATTTGAGGGCAGATTCCCCGAGCAGGTTCTCGATGACATAGAGACGATTGGGCAGACCGCGTTGGCAATCGAGCGTTATCTTCCTCCGGGGGGAGAAGCACGCGCGGCAGCATTGCTGCGGGGTGAGTTTGTCGATTCTGAAGAAGGTGCCATGGTGGCCAATCAGGCTCCCGTTGCTCCCGTGGTCGAGGTCGAACCGGAAGACAGTTTTGAGCAGTTTGCAGAGTATCGCCGTCTGAAGACGACGATGCGGCAAATGCTGATGACAGGGGTTCCCAACCCGTATTTCACGGTCCACGATGGGATCGTGCGAGATCATACCGTGGTCGATGGGAACAAATTGATCAGCTTTGCAAGTTACAACTATTTGGGGCTTAGCGGGCACCCAACTGTGATGAGCTGTGCGGCTGACGCGATTCACGAATACGGGACCAGTGTTTCGGCTAGCCGCCTGGTTTCCGGGGAAAAGCCGATTCATGGTGAATTGGAACAGATGATTGCGGACTGGATTGGCGTGGAAAGGTCCATTTTGATGGTGGGCGGACACGCAACCAATGAAACCACGATTGGCCACTTGGTCGGTCCCGGCGACCTGATCATTCACGATTCGCTGGCTCACAACAGCATTGTCCAAGGGGCGTTGCTGTCGGGAGCGCGACGTCGGCCGTTCCCACATAATGATTATGAAGCCCTCGACCGGATGTTGACGGAAATCCGTTCGCAGTACCGCAGGGTACTCATTGCAATTGAAGGCGTTTACAGCATGGATGGGGACTTTTCTGATGTTCCCAAGTTCATCGAGGTGAAGAAACGACATCGCAGTTTGTTGATGGTCGATGAAGCCCACAGTTTCGGAACAATGGGTGATACTGGCCGCGGCATGGCGGAGCATTTTGGCATTGACGCCAGAGATGTCGATATTTGGATGGGCACGCTGAGCAAATCGGCCGCGTCCTGCGGTGGATACATCGCCGGCTGCAAAGAGTTGATCGAGCTGTTGCGATACACCGCGCCAGGGTTTGTTTTCAGCGTCGGTATGCCCCCGGGACAGGTCGGTGCAGCTTTGGCTGCCCTGCGGACTCTGGATGCGGAGCCTGAACGAGTTGTGAAGTTGAGGGAGAAAAGTGACTTATTCCTCAGTTTGTGCCGCGAGGCTGGGCTGGACACCGGTGATAGCGGTGGAACACCTGTGATTCCCGTGATTACGGGGAATTCAATGGTCGCGCTGCGGCTTTCACACCGGCTCAAGGGTGATGGCATCAATGTGCAGCCAATCCTCTACCCGGCCGTTGATGAGTCAGCGGCAAGGTTGCGTTTTTTCATCACCTGTGAACATGGTGATGATGAAATTCGCTTCACCGTTGATCGTACGGCCACTCACCTTGCGGAACTTGGATTTGAAGCGACTCCTGTTTCTGCACAATGAATTTGCGAAGTTGGGCCGCTTGAGTCATGATAGACCTTGCGACTTTCGGCGACTGCCCTAGAATCGCATCGACGGTGTAGGGTGATATCCATTGATTAGCTTGATTTCTGACCACCCCATCGAGCGAACTTCTTAGATCCGGCTTTATTCATTGAAGGAGAATGTCTTGCTTACTGAGTCAACTGTTGAGAGCATGTTTCGGGAATTGATTAACAATCCGAAACGAGATGAAGAAACCTTCGACAAGGCAGAGGAACTCCTTGAGGAGGAGTTGCGTCCCGAAAGCCCGCTTCGGCATCGATTGAGCGTCGAGCTTGAAGAGTTGCGCAGCCTGCTTGCCAAGAGCTAGCTCAGTAAAGTTGGATCTCTATTCCAAACAGCATTGAAACGAAACAGCCCCGCAAAGTTTGACTTTGCGGGGCTGTTTCGTTTGAATCAATCGTAGCCTGCCCAGCCGTGAGGGCCGTGGAATCAATCAGTGGTTGAAGTTCAAGCCAAAGGTTGCTCCGAACATGAACACGCCTTGGTCTTTGGCTCCGCCTGCAAACGCATTTCTGCCTTCGCCGCCTCGCCACACGCCGCTGCCGATTTGGATGGCTTGCATACCCGTTCGTACTGCGAACATCCGGCTCAGCTGGTAGCTCAGTTCTGCTCGGACATCATAACCGTAGTAGAATTCCGAGTTCTTGGTGTAAAGCGGATTGGTCGCGATCGTCGCCATGGATGTAACTTCGGCACCCACACTATCATCTTCGTACTGCGTGTACTCTCTGATATTCTGATAGCTCGACGATTGCCAGTTCCCGCCAAAGAATGCTCGGAACTCAGTGGACAGAACATAGCGATCGTGTGGTTTGAAGTAGCGGAAGCCAATCTGACCACCGAACATGTCGTTCAGAGTGACGTTCTTGTCCGTCGTCAGTTCCTCGAAGATCGGTTCAGGCACAGGGTCTGGTGGAGGAGGTGGATAGATACTGCTGTTGTAGGCATTGAATGAGTTGACGTCTCTGAGTTTCATGTAGCGTATACCGATCAGAGGTTCCACGATTCCCCCGTAGTGATACGGAGTCATCCGCCAAGTCTTGTTCAGTTCATAACCCTGATACTGGAATACGTTCTGCGTTTCCCCAACATTGTAGAACCGGAAGTTGTAACCAATGTTGTTAGCCTCTGAGAGGCGGACCGGGAATCCGAACGGTGGAGATTGTGGGGGATAATCGGGTGGTGGCTCGCCTGGTTCCGCAGGTGGGATATATCGGTTTACTCTCTCCTGCCTGACGGTGTCAGCCGCGAGCACATTGAGTTTCGTCCAATTGAACATCCAACCGTGCTTGTCGCCCGGTAGCATGAAGCCGATCTCGTAGCGGTTTCCCCAACCGCTATCGAGCCTGTTCTCGCCGGTGTCAGGTTTGGCCAGATCAGGCCTGCCGGCGTACAGATTGAGCCGATCGTAGGTTGCGAACCATCCGGTATGAGCCCGTTTTTCAGGCTTCATATCAATAAGATCCAAGTCGTACACTGGTTCGAACCAGCGAAAATCCGGATCAAATTCGAAGGGGTCGACCACGTTTACTGGGTCTTTGGCGTCC
Source organism: Planctomycetaceae bacterium (assembly GCA_002862205.1). Taxonomy (GTDB): domain Bacteria; phylum Planctomycetota; class Planctomycetia; order Pirellulales; family Pirellulaceae; genus Rubripirellula. The sequence goes on from PKCN01000299.1 coordinate 13,761, forward strand.
GCAACCGCAGCACCGCCCAGAAGAGCCAGGGCCGCCAGTACACTTGAAGCCAGCTTCCTTACCGACATCGCTTGTTCCACCGTCTTGCAGTTAATTTTGCGGTAGAGTCCGGCGTTGAACCGAGTTCTACCTCCCTACACACATCACCTTGGTAGGTGACTTTTGTGTGCCCCCGATCTAGACATGCTTTGGCACGGTGAAAAAAACCTCGCGCCCCGGTCTGCTTATTTCGGGTTGTGCGGATAGTATCGGACCGTTTTACCGGCGAGGGTTAGCTTCTTTGGTAGCTGAGACATTAAAAGTCCGAGAATCTGCAGGACCGGCATAGTTTCACATGGTGAAAAATGCTTTCATTGCCGTTTTAGGGCACGCTTTGCCCTGAAAAAGTCGGTCAGAATCTGGCCGCATGGTTCGGCCAATACGCCGCCGGTCACCAGACACTGGTGGTTCATGCGTTCATCGGCAAGCAGTTCATATAGGCTGCAGACGGCTCCCGCTTTCGGATCAGCCGCTCCAAAGACCACCCGGGGAATGCGGCTTTGTAGAATTGCCCCCGCACACATGACGCAAGGTTCCAGCGTCACATACAGGGTGGTTTTCTCAAGTCGCCAGTCAGAAATGGCCGCAGCAGCCTGGGTGATTGCAATCATTTCTGCATGTGCAGTGGGGTCATGCAGTGACTCGCGTTGATTGGATGCAGCCGCAATCATTTCGCTATCCCGTATGATCACCGCGCCCACAGGAACTTCGTCGGCTGTCAACGCTTCGTTCGCTTGCTCAAAAGCGCGCATCATCCAGTGGTGATCAGCGTCGAACAGCTCCTCCCGAAATCCCTCACTCATTCCTCTTGTTCACTCCTCGGTTTTGGCAGCTTCTTTGGCAGCCGCTTGGGTTTCTTCTGCGGTCAATTTACGTATTCGAATATTTCTTAGTTCGGATTTGCACTGGAACGCGGCAACCCCCAGAGGAACACACTGATCCATTTCGTAGCGAATATCGAATTCGTGCCCCTTACGAAGTTGTTCTGCGGCCGGTTTGTTGTCGATCCAGCATTGGATTTGGTTCGCATCCACTCGTGCGCGGACCTTGTACCAGCGATCCGTTTCAAAATTGCGAAAGGAAGTTGTTTCATTCTCACTGGCATCAAAGCCATCGACACTGCTAATTCCAACGACGCCTCCACCCCAGCCCCCCAAGATGAAACTTACATGTTTCTTGCCAACTGGGAATGTCAAAGCGCAGAAAAAATCAAACCCTTCACGGCGGCGCGCCTCTAGCTCCACTTCGTAGTTCTCCTTGGGCAGGTCAGCTTCCCAGCGAATTCCCGTCAGCGGATCGCCCAGTCCCAAGGTGATGAGTTTATCTTTGATCACTGCCGGGCCATCACCGCCAAATTGGCTGACCACCCACTTGTCTTTGAGAGCTGTCCAGTTCTGAGCCTTCTTGTCTTTGCCAGCATTCGCTTTGCCAGGATCGCTGTTCTGCTCTGGTTTCTTTGTGCCTTTCTCTTCTGAGTCAGTTTGGGCGGCTGATTTTTTTTGGGGCGGGTCCCCAGCGGTAGAGGTTGCAGGCAGATTCGCAAGGCAAATCAGGACTCCTAACGTTAAGGAAGCGAGACGGATGTAATTTGACTGGCCAATCAGCTTGAGAATCACGATGCATACCTTCGTTGAAACAGTGGTTTTTTTGGTTGGCAGTGGTGGGGGAAGCACAAGGTGCGAGGAAAGAGTGAGTTTGAACGTCACAAAGCGGGGAATCCCAAACGGTACTTTGCGGGGCACAGCTTCCTTCAGTTCGGAATTCCAGCCTACCCGATGGAGCGATCACAAATGCGTCCAGTTACCAAAATAACGATTTTTGGGTTCCGTTTGGCGATGGTGGTGCTCGCGGTGTACTGGTTCTGCATATTCGTGGGGACTCACCTGCCGAATATGGGAGAAATGGTTGATTTGCGTTTTAGAGTGAATGACAAGGTCAAGCACTTTTGTGCGTTTTTTCTGCTAGGGGGGCTGCTGTGCTATGTCACCAACTCGCCACGTTGGTTGAAGCGTTTCGCAATCATTGGTTTGGTAGGGATGGCTTACGCCGCGATTGATGAGATCACGCAAAATTTCATTCCCGGGCGGTACCCGGACATTCTTGACTTTGTAGCCGATGCCGCAGGTTTATGGACTGCGATCACGATTTATGTGGGGGCCAAGTGCATCCATCTTGTATTCCGTCAGGAACCATCGGACGAAAAGATTGCCTGATGGCCGGGGGGCAGCACACGTCCATTCAAATGCGGGTTGACGCTGAGGACTTGGGCTTGCGTTGCAGTCTGCTTCTGGCTTCGGACAGGCGTTGGATCACACTCTCTGTGTCATTCCCCGTGATGGTCAGGTGCCCCATCTTTCTGGCTGGTCTCGCTTGTGATTTGCCATACAGGTGAAGACTGACACCGGGGTCAGTCAGGGCAGCCGTCCAGTCGGGTGCTTGTCCGTCAGCGGTCCACAGGTTTCCCAGCAAATTCGCCATTGCGGCGGTTGCTGTCCGCTGTTGCGTGCTACCCAGTGGCAAATTGCAAACGGCACGCACATGCTGTTCAAACTGACTTGTCTCACAGCCTTCAATGGTCAGGTGTCCCGAATTGTGAGGTCTGGGCGCGACTTCGTTGATCAGAACATGTTCGCCAGACACAAAAAATTCGACACACAACAATCCGATCAAATCAATCGTTTCGGCAGCGGAAACGGCGATTTGCCGGGCTCGCTGTGATAGCGATTCAGTCAATTCGGCAGGGGCGACTGAAATGTCAAGAATATGGTTGCTGTGAGTGTTCTCGAAAATCGGAAAACTTTCGCATCGTCCGTCGGGCGTTCGTGCGACGATGACGGAGACTTCTTTGTCAAAGGCAATGCATTTCTCAGCGATCCATCGATTGGTCGTTGCCCAATCGACCTGGTCAGCATCGCCGGCTGATTCAATTCGATGTTGGCCTTTGCCGTCGTATCCACTACGAGCGGTTTTGATGATCAGCGGCCAGCCCATTTCATCCCCAGCAGCTATCATTGATGGGGCATCATGGACTTTTCTGAAGGGGGTGACGGGTAGCCCCGCTTCTTGAAAAGTTGTCTTTTCAATCAGGCGGTCCTGGGCGGTTTCCAAGACCGATGCTGATGGATAGGTCGGTGCAAACTCGCGGCACCGTGCGATGGTGGCAGCAGGAATGTTCTCAAATTCCAATGTGATCACATCACACTGATTTGCAAAACGATCGATGGCGTCGTGATCATTCAACTCACCCACCACGGTCTGATCAGCCACATGAGAGGCTGGTGAATTTTCTGCATCCGTGAAGATCACGACCCGGTATCCCATGGCTGCTGCAGCGACTGCAAACATCCGTCCCAATTGTCCACCACCGACCATGCCGATGGTGGAACCAGGAAGATGGGGATTGTCGGGTTGGTTTGCCATGGATGTCATTCGTTGTCGCGATTTTTCAGCTTGGCTTTCCATCGAAGTCACGTGTTACTTACAGTTCGGCGGATTGAAGCACTGCATCGGTTTGCTGTTGTATCATTTCCACAAGACGTGATCGTAATTGCTCGTCGGACAGCGCCAGGATTCTCGCGGCCATGATACCGGCATTTTTGGCACCCGCATTTCCAATCGCCATGGTTGCCACAGGAATGCCTCCGGGCATTTGAACGATGGAGAGCAATGAGTCGAGCCCTTGCAAGGCGCGACTTTGTACTGGCACACCAATCACGGGCAGGGTGGTTTCTGAGGCCACCATCCCGGGCAGGTGTGCCGCACCACCGGCTCCGGCGATAATGACTTTGATGCCGCGTTGGTGTGCCTTTTGAGCGTAGGCGAACATGCGAGCCGGGGTCCGGTGAGCGGACACGACCAGACGTTCATTGTGAATGCCCAGATTATCCAGAACATCAGCGGCATGTTTCATGGTTTCCCAGTCGTTGCGACTGCCCATGATCACGCCTACTTGGGCGTCGGTGGGATCGAATTCGGTGCCGGACATCGTTGCCTCGTGAGCGGGATGGTACGCGGTCGCAGAAGTGTGAAATCGTAAAGGGATCGGGGGGGTTTGAGAAGACGACCAATCGGGGCTTCTGCCCAAGCCTTGACAAGAGAGTGAGCCGTTGTTGCCTGTTGTGTCAGCTGCGGCGACTTTTTGTCCCTTGGGACGGGGCCGGTCTGGTGGGGTCAATCGTCCAATACTTGCAGGTCTGCAAAGGCAAGCCGGAAACTGCGTTCTTCATCGTCAAAACGGACGCGGGCAATGCGTTTTGGGCCGCGACCGGTGATCGACACAATGGTGCCATCGCCGTGATCGGCGTGCCTCACGAGCATCCCCTGGCTGTAAGCGCGTAATGGGGGTGTCGGGTTGGAAAGCAGGTCGGCCGCTGTCTTCAGACTCGATGCGATCGACATCGCGGCGTTTGAGCGTTTCTTGCGTGCGACTGCTTCGGCCAGTTCCTCCTGAGGCAGTTGAGAGGTTTCGTCGGGAATCACATCCGTTGGGTCAGACGCGATCTCATCATTCGAAACATTATCTTTTTGTTGGGAGGTTTCGTCGGGAAGGTCCCAGGATTCTGGATAGGACTCGTCGAAGGTATCATCGCTTGCATACGGATCCTCATCAAACCAGTCCTGTTCTTGTGACGTCTCGACGCGGTTCATCTCCTCAAGTGGCAATTCGTTCAAAAACGGACTGGGGATCACTGGTCGCACATCGCCACGCATCGCACGCCGTTTGCAGCAACTCAATTGCAGCCACTGCTTGGCTCGGGTGATGCCGACAAACAGCAGTCGCCGCTCCTCTTCGAGTTCAGATTCACTTTCTTTGGATCGTTTGTGCGGCAGCATGTCATCTTCGACACCAATGATGAAAACATGCGGAAATTCAAGGCCCTTGGCAGCGTGCAGGGTCATCAACGTGACACGTTCGTTGGTTCCGTCAAACGCGTCCGTATCTGCCACCAATGCGACTTGTTCCAGAAATGCTTCCAGAGACCCGTCATCAGGATGCTGGCGATCGAATTCAACTGCTGCCGAGATCAATTCGTCTACATTCGCAAGCGAATTTCCGTCCTGTTGATCAACCGATGTTTTTTCGAGATGTTGTTCGAATGAAATTTCTTCGACTAGAAATCTCAGCAGGTCTTCCAGGGGAGCGGTCGCTTTGACACTCAGGTTGTCATAAAGATTAATGAACTTGCGGACCATCGTTTGCGCCCTCTTGGCCAACCCAGCAACATGATCTACCTGTCGGGCAGCTTCGAGCATGGTGATGCCATGCTGATCTGCATGGTTGCGAATGCGTTCAACCGTTTTAGCACCGATGCCCCGGGTTGGGACATTGATGACGCGCGTCAACGCGACATCATGGTTGGGGTTGTTGATGAGGTGCAAGTAAGCCAGCAGGTCCTTGATTTCACGACGTTGGTAGAATTCAAGCCCGTTGACGATCTGATAAGGGATGCTCCGGTTTCGGAAAGCGTGTTCGAGTGAGCGGGTCATCGCGTTCATTCGACAGAAAATTGCAAAGTCGCTGGGACGCAAGCCTTGAGTCATGACAGCATTGGCAATCTCGTCAACGATGGAGTCCGCTTCCTGGTAACCGTCTTCATAAAAGCGGAGGACGACAGGCACGCCTTCTTCATTATCGGTGAAGAGTTTCTTGGGCTTGCGGCGTCGGTTGTGTCGAATCAACTGATCAGCGACCCGCAGCACGTTCGGCGTGCTGCGATAATTCTGTTCCAGGCGAACCGTCTTGACGTTGGGATAGTCCTTTTCAAAGTCCAGAATGTTGTTCAAGTCTGCCCCCCGCCATCCGTAGATCGACTGGTCGGGGTCGCCGGTGACCGCGAGATTGGGTGCATCAATGGATAGGGCACGCACAATGGCATATTGTGCCAGGTTCGTGTCCTGGTATTCATCCACCAGAATGTATTTGTACTTGTGGTCCAGTTCTGAGCGAATCTCGGGATTTTCACGCAGCAATTTCGCGATGTGTAGCAGCAGATCATCAAAATCGACAGCGTTGGCCGTTAGTAGCTGCTTTTGATAAACCGGATAGACACGTGCTGCGATGGCATCTCTTGGTTTCAGTGCATGCCCCTCCATCATCTCGGGGGTCGTGAGACGATTCTTGGCATGACTGATGGAAGACGCGATCTGGTCGGGAGATGCATGGGTGGTGGAGACACCTGCGGCGGCAATCGCTCGTTTCATTGCCTGTTTGGAATCAGATGTGTCGTAAATGGAGTAATTTTCCGAGAGGCCTACCATCGTTGCATGGCGACGTAGTAACTGCGCACAAAAGCGGTGAAACGTTCCCATCCAAACCGGTTGACCGGGCGACAGCGTGTCGACACGCATCCGCATCTCGTCCGCCGCTTTGTTCGTGAAGGTCAGAGCGGCAATCTGCCAAGGCCGGACTCCCTGGTTGAGCATGTTGGCAATGCGGTGAGTCACAACACGGGTTTTTCCGGAACCCGGACCAGCGAGAATCAGCATGGGACCGTCCAGATGGCCGACGGCTTCACGTTGTGCTTCAGTCAGTTCGCGAAAGATTGCATCCATTGCGTGCGTCTCAGATTGTCCCTTGGTCACTAACTTACCCAGTTTCGAACGACCCCGGTGGTGGAATGTCCGCCGCAACACATTCGGCGAGGGCCTGTGCGGGCTGCCCGTTAAGCTCAGGGTACCATCTCGGAGATTCCACCGGGTTGCCGCCAATATAGCCGATCAGGCGGAATTGGAATGCTGCTGAAAACCCCCGGGCTTGTCAGTTGATTCGCGTGCCATGATGCAGGATTACGCTTGATTTGGGCCGGCAGGTGTTGCGTGGCCAACCCGCTCGGGTGGGGTTATAGGACCTTTGGAAGCAATACAACGCTTCTCTGAGGTGAGGAACTGCATGGGCGATTGCCAATTCATGCAGTGCCATGGGATACTCTAGGCAGTCTTGGTCGATGTGAATGCGAGCGAAGGTTGTTTATGGCAGGCAAGAATGTATTGGGAACGGAATTAGTGGTTTGCGGCACTGATCCAATGACAGGATTTTATCGAGATGGCTGCTGTAATACCGGCGCTCAGGATGCCGGGTTGCACGTCGTGTGTGTTGAAGTCACCGCAGAGTTTCTCGAGTTCAGCAAGAGCCGCGGGAATGATCTGACGACCGCCAATCCGATGTATCAGTTTCCCGGACTGGTGCCCGGAGATCGCTGGTGTCTTTGTGCTGCCAGATGGAAAGAAGCTTATGATGCTGGCGTCCCGCCGGGAGTGCATCTCGCGGCGTGTCATATGTCGACGCTTGAGTTTGCGTCGCTGGAACAGCTTCAGGAACATGCGATTGATGCCGCTTCTTGAGGACGGGTAGTCGCCGCAGCTGTGGTCGCCTGAATTCTCGTCGCCTGAATTCTCGTCGCCTGAATTCTCGTCGCCTTAGCTCTGGAGCTTGGCTGTCAAGAACGTACGGTGACCCTTCTTTGTCAGGCGACGCGTTGACTGGAATGCCATTCGTGATCACTCTGCAGCCTGCTGGTAGCGGTGTGGGTTGCCGACCCGGTCACAATGTGACTTGTCGGCCGTGGCATGGCCGGCATGCGATCCGGTACCGAATCAATGTGATTTGATTCCACTGCTGATCGCAAGCCGTATAGATTTGGCGTTGGACGCCTACCTCGCTTTGGAACGGGAGTTTGCGTCGGCCACCGTCAACGCTGCCGCACTGCCGCAGTCAACTCCATCGATTCGTTCGATTGGAATGTAAGTACTGATGGCGTGTTCCTCGATCATGCCCGATTCCAGCACGCTGGCACGGCTCAGCAATTTTGCTCCAATTCGACTCGGCTGACTCGCCTCGTCTTGAGTTGGCCAGTGGGCAGCAATGCTCGCGATTCGTTCGCTGGACCAGTCCCGGACACTGCCTGTGTAGGATCCGATCAGTCTGCCGGTGGCCGTGCTGAACTCGTAGACGTGGTCCATCGATTCCATGCCATCCACCTCTGAAACTTTCTGAATGATCGCTTGGAGTGCGAGGTCAGCAGGCCCCTTCCTGGCGTCACGAGCCTCGAGGGGCTCGGAGTTATCCAGAGATGCGGAGTTATCCAGAGACGCGGAATTCGCAAGGGTCCCGGAGTTCGCAAGGGTCCCGGAGTTCGCTTGGACTTGGGACGAGTGTTGGGGTGCTGGTGCAAGTGTGAGGGGTTCCGCCCTTGTCAGGATTGCCAACGCTTCATCTGCTGTGATGGCTGAATTTTTCTGATCGCTGACCGGTGGGGCTTCCATGCTCGCATTGGAATCATGCCGTGAGGCTTGATACTTGTCTGATTTCCGTGGGGGCTCGTTTGAAAGCAGGATGTCACTTGGAGACGAGGGTGATTTCACGGTCAATGGATCCGAATCAAGCTTGTTTTTCGCAAGCAAGTTGAGTTCAGCTGGATCAGATGCTCTTGAAAGAGCCATGGCGGTATCAAAATCATCCCACAAGTCGGCTGTCTGTTCGTCATCCACACCAGTTCCCGCACTGATCGGGTGCGAGGCGATTGGAAACGCATTCCAGGATTTCAGATCGCGGGCTGAGAGATCGTAAGGCATGTAATCTTCTTCAATCGTCGCGATGATTGGTGAGCTGCCGATGAGCGGATTGATCGGTGCGACTTCGATTCCCGAAACGCTCATGGGGCGATTTTCAGGAATGAGTACACTCGGACCAAGACTTTCAATGTCGATGGGTTCTTCAGAGGCCAATTCCTGCAATTGCAGGTTGAGCGGAGTCATGCTGGCCGTTCTTCGAGCATCAGGCTTGATTTCGAGCGAAACTTGCCAGTCTTCCATGGCATCAATCGCCTTGAGTGACTCAGGGGTGAACGAGCCCACGGTGATGTAGGGTTCTATCACCTGGTCGACGACAACGTTGCAGGTTGAGGTCTGAGGTTGGCGATCGATCTTCGCTTTGGCGATCAATGCTGGGGGTGCCGGGGGTGCCGGGGGTGCCGGGGTGGGAAGGGCACCCGAGTCATGTGTCCCCATGGCAATCCAGTGAACCGGACCTGGTGGCACGCTCTGGGAGGAGGCGTGCTGATTGTTGGCTCGAATGGGAAGGATGTCGATCGTAGCGTCGAATGTCTTGGCAAACAGCGTTGGTGCGGTAATCGCGATGGTGAGGGTGAAGATCAGGGAAAGATGGAAACGTTGCAGTTTGGAGGTGCATTGCACGTTCATGATTCGGTGGAACTCCTGGGTACCGAAGGACGCGTCCGTGAGGTGAATCCCCGAAGGTCAGTTCGGGAAAAACCACTCGTGATTGTCGAGTGAAAGGCAGGCTTGTCACGAGTCGTCGGTCGCAGCATGCCAATCTTGGCTTGGCTGACTTTGGGGACTGGGGTGACAAACAAGCTATCGGCGTGTTTACTGCTCAGGCTTGCTTTGCGGCGTAGGAAACTGTTACCGATTTTCAATCAGTGTTCAGGTTGCGCCGAATAGTCACAGCACCATGTTTTGTACCGGTTGGAACTAATCAACCGAGAATGTACACAACAGAAATTTCTTGCAGCGTGAATGAATCCCGGGCGACGAGCTTTCCCTGGGGCCTGCAATGTTGAGGATTTCGGGTGTCTGGTTGGCCAGCCAGAAACGCACCGCATCAACCTCAATGAGCTCGATTTTTACGGTGAAATATGGTTTTCCCAGTTTGTCACACAAACGTTTGGTAAGCCGCGTTCCGCCCTTGAGTTTGCCCTCGTGCAGAATCAAAGTCGCTGAACTGTCGGTGATGTTGTGTTCGGTACGAACCGGATATTCATTCGATCTGGTCTCCTCGAGCGCGTACCGGGCCGGGATGGTGCCATCTTCTGCCAACCGTCCCGCCGGGCACCATCCGCCATGTTCGATGTCCAATTGGATTGCGGTATCCAACGCTGCTCGGTCCACACCTGTTTGTCCACCAGAGACGATGCGCTGTGGGACAAAGGTCGGTGTGGGACCAAACAGATTTTGCATCACTCTGTCCCCGTCTGCGTTGGTGGAAAGTAATGATCGACCTGTTGACTGAGTTTGGAAGGTGCTGGCATCCCGTTGAGGAATGATGACCAACTCGGCGGAAGGGGGGCTTCAAACCACATGGGGACGTGTTTTGTCGGATGTTCGATTTGGAGTCGCCAACTGTGCAGGGCGATGCCCACTTTGAATTTTGTTTTTGATCCATACTTGCGATCGCCCAACACGGGATGATCGCGATCGGCCAACTGTGTCCTGATTTGGTGCTTGCGTCCGGTCAGTAATTCCACCGCGAGGGTGGTATTGGCCTGGTTTTTTGTCAGTACCTGATAACGAAGTTCAGCCGTCTGTGTATCGGGACGCACGTTGGGACTCAGCCGCATTCGATGGGCCGCTTCGTCTTTGCGAATCTGGTCAGACCAGTGGTCCGCTTCGGCATCCAGCCTGCCTTGCACTACGGTGAGGTAGATTTTTCGAGGTGCAGCGACCGGCCTTTTCTTCCCTTTTGGCTTCTGGGTACCGTCGGCTTTCAATGCCTTGCTGGCAAACTGGGCCGTTAGTCGTGACGCTGCCTTGCTGGTGCGCGCCAGCACGAGCACTCCGCTTGTCATGGCATCGAGCCTGCTGACGATGCCGACAAAAACCCGACCAGGTTTACCGCAACTCTGTTTGATGTACTGGGCGGCAAGTGAGTGTACCGTGGGACCTGATTCCGATCCCATGGTGGGTAATCCAGCGGGCTTGTTCACCACTAGCAGGTGGTTGTCTTCGAACAGAATTTCCAAGTCTGACATCAGTGGTTATCCGGATTGGAAGCATCAGTTGGTTTGTCAGGGTGCTGTTTGTCGGAACGCTGTTTGTCGGAACGCTGTTTGTCGGAACGCTGTTTGTCGGAACGCTGTGCCAGAATCGCATTCATCAGCGAGGGGGCAAGCCGATCGGCGTACACAAGCGTCTTGCCACCCCAACTCAGAATCACTTCACTGCGACGTTTCCGGATTGCGCGGTAGGCCCGATCGGCAACACGCTGGGGAGACCAGTGACCCAAACTGCTCGAAGATTGGTTGGGATCGGTTTGAATCAGAGAATCGAAAAATTCACTCTTGGTGGTGCTGGGGCTGACAAGAGTGACTTGAATCCCCGCTGAGGCAAGTTCTGCTCTCAAAGAGTCGCTCCAGCCGTGCATGGCAAATTTGCTGGCACAATATTCACTCTTGTCGGGGACTGCCCGGTGTCCAAGCACGCTGCTGATATTGCAGATCACGGGGGATGATCCTCGGTGCAGAGCAGGCAACAAATTACGGGTCAATTCGACAGGAGCGAAGAAATTGACTTCCATGATTTGTCGCAGGCGGTCGGGGGTAGCGTCTGCGAATTTGCCAATGCCGCCAATTCCAGCATTGTTGACCAGCAGATCGAGCTTGCCAGCGTGATGGGTTTCAATCATGGAACGAACCGCGAGGCGTACATCCTTGTCCGTAATGTCGCCAGCTAAGGGTGTGACACCTCCAAATTTGGTGTGGTCATGGGAGGCAGACCATTGGCAGATCCGTTCAGCCCGTCGTGCGACTGCAATGACATGGCAACCGTTGTCGGCGAGCAGTTGTGTCAAGCATTTGCCGATACCACTGCTGGCACCTGTCACAACGGCGACCGAATCCTTGGCTTTCCACGGCATCTGCTTTTACCTGTCACGCTTCGCGAAACGTATTCATGCGACTTCGGTTGAATTGTCGCTGACGGGATTGTCGGTGAGGGGCAGGGTGTCCGGTTGTTCGGACGGCTTGCTTGGGGAATCGGTACTCGACACTTCCGGCAGTTGTTCATCGCAAACTGTCGCCGGTGATTCTGGGCTCTCTTTTTCTGCAGTGTCCTGGTCAGATTCGGTACGATCGAGCTCGGCAGAGTCCGTTGCCAGACCCGCTGACGCGTGTTCACCATCGGCGGGGCGGATCGCAAGTGCCGAACGGTGTACCTGGCCCATGGCACCCGTGGGCATTCGCACGCGAACAGTGATGGTTGTTTCGTCGCAGGTTTGGGAGACAACTTCACCTTTGGCGGCAAGAAAGGCAAGCAGCCGCCCGTCGGTTGCATCGACGTCGATTTCAAGATCCAGAAACTCGCGTCCCAATGCTTCACCTACCGCTTCGGTGAGCAGAGTCAGCCCCTTGGCACTCCGAGCGCTGACAGTGATGGCATTTGGGTAACGGTCAAGCACACGGTTCAACGTGGCTGGATCACGTATGGCGTCAATCTTGTTCAGTATCAGCAGCGTGTCTTTTTCTTCAATTCCCAGATCGGTCAGGACGCTGTAGACAGCACTGATCTGATTGAACACGGTGGGGCTGCTGGCATCTGCCACATGAAGCAGCAGTTCTGCCTGACGGGTCTCTTCAAGCGTCGATTTGAAACTGGCGACCAGCGAGTGTGGCAAGTCGCGGATGAATCCGACGGTATCGCTGAGTAGAACCGTGCCCCAGCCGGGCAATTGCCAGCGACGGGTTCGCGTATCCAGTGTCGCGAAAAGTTTGTCCTGAGCAAGGACGTCAGCCTGAGTCAACGCATTCATCAGCGTACTCTTGCCCGCATTGGTGTAACCGACCAACGAAACCGTGGGGGCTTCCTTGCGAGCCTTGACTTGACGTTCCCGGCGTTGCTCGACCTTGCTTAGCTCCTGCTTGAGGTCATGAATGCGTTTTTGAGCAAGCCGACGGTCAACTTCCAGTTGTTTCTCACCGGGGCCTCGCATGCCGACTCCCATCGCTTGCCGAGACAGGTGAGTCCACATTCGTTTCAGACGCGGCAGGGAGTACTCAAGTTGAGCCAGTTCAATTGCCAAGCGGGATTCATAGGTGCGGGCTCCGGCAGCAAAAATATCAAGAATCAATTCCGTGCGATCAAGTACTTTTGCACCAACTGCTTTTTCAAGGTTTCGCGTTTGAGCTGGTGACAAATCATTGTCAAAAATCACAAGATCTGCCTCGTGACGCTCTACCATCAAACGCAATTCCTCGACTTTACCCTTGCCCAAGTAAGTGGAATGGTCCGCTGATGCCCGACGCTGGACCAACTCGTCCATCACTTCGGTGCCCGCGGTGGTGGCCAAACCATGAAGCTCTTCCAGTGGATCAGCTTCAACCTTCTGGTTGGATAAAATCAGTCGCGCCAGAATACTGCGTTCCGGCGAATCATCCTGGACCTGATGTAGTTCACGCACGATTGGGTGGTGTCCTCCTCCGTGTGGCGAAGAGCGGAATTGTGAAGGGCGAGCTGAAAAAAGTCGAGTTGCACACCGTCGTTCAACAGTGAACAGTGAATTGAAGGAGCTTGGTTTTCCAGCATCATAGTATAGAGGGACGGGGAACTGTTCCAAAGGAGACAGGGACTCTCTTGAGTGGCATGCGATGCTTGGGCATTGCCAAAACTTGGCTGTGAACGCACCGCTTTGCAGGGGATCGCCCGCAAGTCCCGATTCTGACTGCATAGGAGGCCACGAAAGTGGCTTTTCAGTCCGGATCAGGCTGTTCGAGCTCGTTGGGCAGGATGGATATTGGTCACGTCAGGCAAAGGGACACCCCTGGGCTGAAATGGGTTCGTGGGATTGGGAAGTGACTCGGCAGTCGTGGGGGGACGCTTCTGGTAACCGGCTGTGGGATCGCTGTGGGATCGCTGGCTCGTAGATAGCGGGCTGACCCATGAGATCGATCAGCAGGAGTCCTGGATTCCCCATGGTGGGTGGAGCCATTTTCGGGGTGGACCCGAGGTGGGGACCTGCTGCACCTCATGGGCGGTTGGAACTTGAGAATCGCTATGTTCTTGGAAACGCTTGTTTTTTCGGGAAATTGAGGCATTTTCCGGGTTGGGAAAGATTTTCTTTTGCTGCGTGACCTGACGTGTCATTGGCATCGCGAAAAATCGTTCTGTCGAGCAAATGATCGCTCGAGAGACAGAAAATCATCCTTTGCGGGAAACGAGACGATGACACAAATGCTTCTTTTTGATGCCCCTGCCAATGCCACGATTCTTCCTGTGGCAGAATCATTTCAAGCTGAGACCGCTGTGGTTGAGCGGAGCGTTCCTGCAAAACGCAAGACTCTGGCGGCCAAAACGGATCAGGAAGGTGGAGTTCACCACATGGGTGACTTGGCTCGTTTGGTTTTGCTGCGTTACGACGTTGTTGCCAAACGACGGGCGGTGATGGCTGCTCGTAGAGCCGCTCGCTAGAGACGGCTGCGATCGATTGGTCGCAGGCAGGTGATTGTGCTGGCTTGGCTCACCGAGTCTTGTCGCCGAACTGAGTCTTGTCGCCGAACTGAGTCTTGTCGCCGAACTGAGTCTTGTCGCCGAACTGAGTCTTGTCGTCGAACTGAGTCTTGTCGCCGATTTGGCACCGTGAATTGGATGAGACCGATTTGGATCACGTTGGCCATGCGATTTCGCCCAGAAAATTACTGCCTGCTTCAATCGTCAGAGGTGGTTTCCAGTGGATGATTCGCCTCTTTCTTGCCGCCCACCACCCGGGATCTTGCCGTGCTTGAAGTTTGAATTGGAGCTGAGGAAGACTTTTGCGATCTCTGCTTTTTCTTCTTCCGCTTGCGAAGCATCGATGCTGTCAGCAACGCACCCAGTAGAAAACCAACGGTGGTGCTTGAAATCAAAAGGATCGAAAGTGGCAGGGAACGATTCCAGAAAAGCAGCTGAATCTCAACCTGAGCCTGATTCTGAAATACCAGTGTCAGCGTTAACGCCGCGATCAAGATCAGCAAGAACCAACGGATTTTCTGCATCATCAGTGACCAGCAGCCGAATAAGTACTGTACAAACATTCATTAGTTGATAGCATTTGAAAAGTGGCTGACTCAAGCCCAGCCTTTCAGGCCCACTCTTTCTTTGCCCATTCTCACTCTAATTCCTTCTCGCGTGTATGTCGTTCTGTGATGTCGAACCAACAAACTTTTGATTTCCTGAATGGTGATTGTTCTCAGAGCAAGACTCGTGTGAAGGATTTGTCTCATGGGGAGGGTGAGCGGGGCTCACCGCAAGTTTCGAGAGCGGTCAAAGAATTTCGTGCTGCCACAGATTGGCAGAGTCTGGATTGCAATCGTATTTCGTCTGCCTCAGTGGCAGAGGGTGATTGTTCTGGTGATGATTCGGAACTCGGTGCATTGGTGGCTGAAAGTCAGGACCGGGAGTCGGTTCTTCGTAAGTTGCGAAATGATTTGGGGTGCTTGCTGCCCAAAACTGGAAATGAAACCCAGGCAATCTATTCAACTGGAAGTGAGTCAATGGACGAGATGTTGCCTCGGGGAGGTTTGCGGCGTGATGCAATTACTGAGTGGGTTGCTGATTCGGAGAGTTCGGGCGCGGCAGTTCTTTCCTTGATTGCTGCTGCCAATCTTCTGAGTATTTCGGTGAAGTCGGGACCTCTGGTGGTTGTTTGTGGTGAGTCCGGTTTTTATCCACCTGCAGCCGTTGCGTTGGGTCTTTCGGTTGATCGAATCATCTGGGTACGTCCAAAACGGCATGCTGACCTTGTCTGGTCGATTGACCAGGCTTTGCGATGCGAATCAGTTGCTGCTGTTTGGGCGCATGCAGGGGCTCATTTGGATGATCGTGATGCACGACGATTTCAGTTGGCATCTGAAGCTGGGCAAACCGCAGGTTTGTTAGTCCGTCCGGCAGCGAGTCGAGGAAAACCTGGTTTTGCTGAAGTGCGTTTTCACGTCAGGCATTCGACCACCCCATCGAAACGGGATGCGATTGGTTCTGTTGTGAGTTCGCAGGGAAGGATTCGTTCTGAAGTTGCAGTGCAGTCTCATCGTGCCTTGCAGGTTACGGTGGATCGTTGCCGTGGTGGTGTGGCTGGGCAACAGACTGCAGTGCAGATTGATGATCAGGGAAATTTACACGCGGTGCCATGGCATCACGAACCTTCAGCCTCGACTGGTTTTTCAGGGGACAACAGACATGAAACGGCTGCTGTGCATCTGGCTTCCGAATTGGCCCATCCAAAGACTGCGAAGCGAGTTGCGGCGAGCCGCAGAGCGTAGTTCGGATCAAGCACGATCCGGCGCGAGTACGGATGCTCCGATTGTCCTATGGAGGGAAGATGCCCGCCGAGGGCGTCTGGTGGTCGCCTGCTGTCATACGGCATCGAAACTCGGCGTACGGGTTTCCATGAAACTTGCCGAGGCAACCGACCTGTTGCGTTCTCCTGCGGCCTCTGGATCACTTGGTTCAGCCCCGTCCACGGGAAATCCGATGATTCAGCGTCATGATCGGAACCTAGATCAGCACACGCTTGAGCAAATCGCAGCATCTGTGCAGAGCCAGATCACTCCCAGAGTTGCGTTGGAAGAACTGGGAAACAAACCGTGGTGTGGACATCCCCGGCACCAATGTGAATCTTTGTTGTGCGAAATCGCCGGGGTCAGTCATCTGTTTGGTGATGAACCAGGTCTTTTGGCGGCAGTCAAGGAAATGTTGGCTCGTCGGCATGTGCGAGTCAGGATGGCGGTCGCTGATTCTTTGGCTGCAGCGTGGGCTTTGGCTCACGAAGCACACATGAAACCACTATCACTATTAGCACAAGAATCAGTCGGTGCGGAGAGTGGTATCAGCAGTGTGGTCAGCCAGGCCGGTTCTTCATCAAGTGTTTTTCATGGTGGGCTGATTGTTCGTGGCTCCCAGGAGACCGCTGGCTCGATTGGCGACTTGCCCGTCCAGGCGTTGAGGATTGCAACGGATACCGTATCCACTTTGGCAAGGCTTGGTGTTGTTTCAGTAAGGCAGGTGTTGGCATTGCCACGGAGTGGATTAGCGACCCGACTTGGAAGCGATTTGGTTCAGCGTTTGGAACAGGTGCAAGCTGAAGTCGATGAACCCCTGATCGTTCATCAGCCCGAGCCTGAGTATGCAGTTGCTCTTACATTGGAGTATCCAACGACCGATCTGGAAATTTTGATGGATCGGATCAAACGTTTGACATCTCAATTGACATCGCAATTATTGATTCAGCAGCGGGGGGCTTTACGGTTGTCATGTTGCCTGAGGCTGACTGGTGGCCAAAAGACAAGTCTCGATGTTGGCTTGTTTGCTCCCACAGTGGATGCGGACCATCTCAGTGGGTTGATCATCAATCAGTTGGAGTCAAAGCAAATTCAGGACAAGGTGGAGCGTTTGAGTTTAATGGTCACGTTGTCAGGGATGCTTCGCAGTAGTCAGTCTTCACTGTTTGATCTTGAGCAGCGTCAGATTTCGGCAATCGACATGACAGGTGTTGGCATCAGTCGTTTGGTAGACGCATTGAGCGGAAGGATGGGGCGTGATCGAGTTGGGTATTTGGAGCTTCAGAATGATCCTTTGCCTGAGCGGGCATTTGATGTTCTGCCATTGGCTGGCAACGCGACTTCGCATGCCCGGAAACAGCGGAAAAAGCAAAGAAAATCTGTGGAAAAGCGTGGTGATCAGTCGTCCCATGAGGTTGGATCGGGAATCACTCGATCGGTTGTAAAGCCGTCAGTGGGTGACGCCTTGCGTCGTCCTCTTTCTCTTCTCCCTGAACCGGCACCACTCCGTGTGGCCTGGCATGAGACAGAATTCAGTCTTCAGGTATCATCTGCCCGTTTGCCTGATCGCATTCGATTCAGCGGGGTCGACCACCTGGTACTGAATCAATGGGGACCGGAAAGGATTGAAAGC
This sequence comes from Planctomycetaceae bacterium, assembly GCA_002862205.1. GTDB lineage: Bacteria > Planctomycetota > Planctomycetia > Pirellulales > Pirellulaceae > Rubripirellula. The sequence continues at coordinate 31,473 of PKCN01000299.1, forward strand.
GGGTGGTGGAGGGGAAAATCAATTCGTCGTGACTATTACCGAATTGAAACAGACCAAGGCGAGTGGTGGTGGATCTTTCGCAATCTTGTCACGCGTGACCAACGGCATAAAAGTTCAACGCCCTATCGTTGGATGTTGCATGGACGGTTCAGTTGAATCATGTCCCCGCTGACGCCTGACTATCAGATCCGGCCATCGGCAGAACTTCAGCACGTTGATGGTCAGGTTGAGGACTACGCTTCAATTTCCGCTCATGAACTGCATTTTCGAGTTCGATCTGAGTCAAGAGACCGGCGTCAAGAATCAGGGTTATCAGAGGCTTGCTGCTTTCGATTTGAATCAACAGTAATCGGCCCAGATTGAGTCGATCCAAATAGCCAAGTTCAATTGCCAGTTCACCGAAGGGACGGTGTGAAATGGTCTGCTGAGCCAGCACATCAAAGACTTGGCTCATCGTCATGAGCTCGTTCTCTACGGCCAGTTGTCCGATGGGTGTACGAGAGGCAAGATGACGGTCCAGGACCGCAAGTGCTTGTGCCGCTGTGATGTAGCCGCCTTCAACGAGGTCAAAGCATAGACGCATGAGAGTTTGCCCCAATTCCCAAAAAGCCAGATGGCGTGAGTTCAACCGAATTCCCTACCACAGGAACCCTAGGCTGAAATTTGAAGCTTTGCGTTGAGAAAATCAGCAATTGTTCGCCACTTTGTACAGGTTTGCACAACGAGGACGCTTTAAGCTGCATTTTGAGTACAGGTGGTGGCAATTGGCCCGCTGGATGGATGCGTCATGCTGGCAGCAGCATCAGTTCTGCACTGTGGCGTCGGTCTTGTGTTGAATCAGAATATCCAACTCCTGCTTCAGTCTTGGCAGAATTTCGTCGTACCCAAAGGCGCCGAGTGCCTCGGGCCCTTTTTTCAGATTGACCTTGGCAGGCCCGCACCAGAGTCCCAGATCGGCATCATCCGTCTCGCCAGGTCCATTCACGCGGCAGCCCATGACGGCAATCGTGATCGCATACTCTTTGGCATATTCCGTCATCTCTTTGACGTTGGCCGCGAGATCGATGAAGGCTTCATTTTCGACGCGGGAACAACTCGGGCAGCTGATGATGTTCAAAGCTTTTTCATTCAGGTTGACGACCGTCCGCACTCTGCCTGCATGAATATCGTCAATGATCCCCAGCCCCGCAGCGATCTCCTCCGGTTTGCGATCGTTGGGCAACGTCAAGGACACACGGACTGTGTCTCCAATCCCACGGCCAATCAGCTGCTCGAAAGCGATTCGTGTTTTGATAATGCCGTCGGGTGGCATGCCAGCTTCGGTAACACCCAAGTGAAGTGGCACGTCCGATCGTTGCTCAGCAAAACGCTGATTGACCTCGATGACCTTACTCGGATCAGAGTCTTTCAATGAGACGACATAACGGGTGAAATCCAGCGAGTCAACAAAATCACAGTGTTCCAAAGCGCTTTCCAGCATGGGAGTGATCGAGTCTTTTGGGTCATACATTTCTTTCTTGGCGGGATCGACGCTTCCGCAGTTGACCCCGATCCGGACTGCACAATCAAATTCCTTCGCCTGTTCGATGATGAAGCGGACTTTTTCCTGCCACGGTTTGTCTCGCTGGTGATGATACAGATGGCCAGGGTTGTATCGAATCTTGTTGACGTGGGGAGCAACCGCCTCGGCCAGGCGGAAATTCTCTTGCAAGTCGACCGCAAGGTTGGCGGTGGTTTGTTTTCGAATCTCAGCGAGTGCGACAGCGTCTTTCTGACTGTCAACGGCGATACGCACGACGCCAGCTCCACGTTCACGCAACGCTTCAGCCTGAGCAACCGTGGCATCAATATTTTGCGTTTTGGTCGCTGTCATGCTTTGAACAGCAATGGCTTCCCCGCCGCCGACGGTAATGTTGCCGATTGGAACTGAGCGGGTGGGATTGCGTTGAATGGTCATGTTTCCATCAAGACAGGAGGCGATTCTGTATGCATTTTGGGTGCGGTGAGCCAAGGGGGCACTGCGGTTGGATCCGATCGAGCACGCTCCGCAAGCATTCCCAGTCAGGTCAGGATAACACGGCGTCCATCTTTTTTCCCAGCAGGGTAACCATTGCAACAGACAAGTCGCCCACCTTTTTCCGGCAAGAGGCCTCCGAACGCGGTAAGGCAGGCTAGTTTTTTCGATTTCCCCGCTTGTCGCTCGACTGGTTGGCGGCAGATGTGTTTGTCCTTGAGGACTTTTTCGGCTTCGGTTTTTTGATTTGAACAGGTTCAAAGTCTGCGAATTTTGCACGTCTTGCGGGCCATTCACGCTGCGTTTGCTTCTTGATCGACCATAGTTTGACGTCATCAATTTCGATTTCGCCTTTTCTGGGGCCAGCGACACCCATGCCCTTGCCTCCGGATGTCGGTGAACTGGCGAAGGCTGGGTGATTTGCGTACAGAGTGGGGCCATCCTTGATTTGCATTACAAATTCGGGACCATTGCGTTCGGCAGTGATGGAATACCAAATTCCTTTCTTCCAGATGAAATCAGTCGCCTCGGCTACTTTCCAGACCTCATGATCAGCCAGCAGGGTAACGCCCATCTGACTGAATCGAACACGACACACATGGTGGTCGAACTCGATGAAGGGAGCGATGCTGGTTTCACTTCCACCAAGGAAGCGGATTTTGAATGAGGCGATGAAGTTGTCGGGAGTGGCAGGAAGGCTCAAACGTGGCTCGTAGCCAAAATGGTCCTGTTTTGAAGCTTGGTATTCAGGCGAGGATTGCTCCCCATGCAAAACTCCGTTCTTAACAGACCATCGCGTGCCCTGGCGGCGCAGCCACGTTGACTTTGGTAGCGGCATGTCCTGGTCGAAGTCTGCTTGCAGTACAAGTTCACGAGGGATTGCAAGCAGCGGATCAGGTGATTGGGCTCGTGCCGTGCAGCAAATGAAAATGGTGATGACGATCAGGGATGTTCGTGACACGGTAAAGAAAATCCATGGGTTGGGATGGTCAGAGAAAAAGTCGCACGCCAAAACCCGACTCAGCCAGAACCTTGCCAGGAAATGCAGCGTGTCGGGTTCCGTGCATTTCCATCATAGCCTGACGCGTCTGCAGTGCGGGGTAGCAGTCGCTGCGAATTGTCGACGCCGGTTGATGGCAGAAAAAAAGCCGTCGTGGTCGTTCACGACGGCTCTTGATGAGTTTATTCTGCCTGCGGACGCGGTCCCATCAGCCGTTGCATGAGTCTGTTTGAATCAGTGACAAACCTGTTAGCCAACGTGAACATGGTCACCTTCTGAGTAGGCAGGTGATCAGTTGATTGCACCACCAGCACCACCGCCAGCACCACCGCCAGCACCACCACCAGCACCACCGCCAGCACCACCACCTGCACCGCCACCAGCACCACCGGCAGCACCACCCGGGGTACTTGACCCCGTGATGAAGTTGAAGGTTGATACCTTTCCGATCTGTGAGAAGAACGGAGCAGGTGTGATTCGCACAAATCGGCGATCCGCTGAAATGATGGCGATACCTGTCATCGACGCACCTTCTGGCAGCACCGTAATTTGTGGCTCGAAACCGACTGCCCCTCGGCGACGATTGAAGCCGCGGGCGGGGTCAATTGCACCACCGGTCAACGAGGTGATGTCGTTGTAGAGGTCCTGCAGGACCTGGCCGCTGTTGTTACCACCGACCATTTGTCCAAGTACTTGATCCTGCACTTCGCGACGCACATCCTGCAGATGAGCAAGTTGAGCGTCGGCAACTTCCTGCTGGCGTTGCCCTTCTTTGACGTCGAAGACAACCAAGGCGTCCTGCTCTGTCAAGGGAATCTGTTTGCGGATGAATCGCTGTGACTTTCGCCCAACATCAGTCAGTAATTCCACGGTAACGTTGCCGGTGGAAACATTTCCCCAGACCCGTCGTACAAGCAGACGATACTGCCCGGTGAATCCTTGAGGACAGATGTAAGTCTCGGATACTTTGCCTTTTTTGTCAGCGTTACTGCCTGGATAGGCATCGCCGAGCAAGGTTCCACCGCCCGCAGTCGAAAGGTTGTCGATCGAGCAGATGGTGCCCGATGGCTCCTCAATGGCGAGGTCGATGTCTGCATTTCCGGTCCAGGAAACGCGTACGACAACATCATGAGCGGCAGCTTTCTGCAACGCGGCATTGAAAGCTGCTGCATCCTCTTTTCTGCCTTCTTCCAGCAGGCGTGCATGAGTGGCTCGTGCAACCAGGCGTGCCTCATCGGCTATTTTTTTGAAATTCTCGGGCCAAGCCTGAGACAGAACTCCCTGGCATGCCCAAGTCAAGTCCGGAACGCTGTCGAGCTGCTTTGCAATGCGTAAGCCCATCACGTATGGTTCGCGTCTGTAGGGGTCGAAGCTGGACACATTGCGGCAAAGACGAATTGCGGATTCCTTTGCCCCGATTGCTTCCAATCTGGCTGCAACATGAAGCACCTCTTCTGGGCTGGCTGCAAAGTCGACTGCTGACAGGAACGCCCTCTCGACGTCTTCCATGGGAGCATCAGTTGCTTTGAGTGCGAGAGCATAAGCATGATACATCCAAGCCTGCACGTGGCCTGCTCGAATTGCGGAGCTGATCAGGTCGCGAGCTTGTGCGAACTGGTCAATCGCTTCGGCCTTGTTGCCCGCAGCCTCAGCTTTGCCAGCGCGAATTGTGTAGAGTCTCGCTGTTGAGCGGATTCGCTGATCAAGGATTCCCATGTCGCCGGCTGTTTTGATGTCCAATCCAGCGAAATAGTCTGACCAGGCATCCTCACGGCTTTGACCAGCCTTGGGCTTGAGCTTGATCGCGGAGATGTTGGCCGATGCAGGGATTCTCTTCGTGCTTGGCTTTGCTTGAGCCTGGTTTGGGGAACTCGTCTTTTTGTTGCCCAGTGACAGCTCGTCAGGAATGGCATTGAAGCCACCACCGCCCATGCCACCACCGCCCATGCCGCCGCCCATGCCGCCCATGCCGCCACCCATGCCGCCGCCGCCCATGCC